>NZ_JBIFXR010000010.1:0-104713 GCF_043558675.1 Halomonas sp. HNIBRBA4712
AATACTCCTTCAGATAGTAGTGGATCTCCGCTTCCATTTCGTCCCGTGGAAGCATTCCCAGCGGATGGGTCCACTCCTTCTTGAGTGACGCAAAGAAGCTTTCTGCACAGGCATTGTCCCAGCAGTTTCCTCGCCGGGACATGCTGATCGTGATGTCCCGGTCATTCAGCCAGGTCATGACATCCTCGCTACGGTATTGCGTGCCCTGATCCGAATGGAACAGCAGGCCGGCGCCAGCCGGCTTCCGTTCCTTCCAGGCGTACTCCAGAGCGGCCACGACCAGTTGCGCGCTGTTGATCGGACTCATGGCCCAGCCGATGATTTGCCGTGTTCCCAGGTCCATGACAATGGCCAGATAAAGCCACCCCTCATGACAGCGAAGCTGGGTAATGTCCGATACCCAGACCTGATCGGGTCTGCCGATCAGGAATTCGCGATTCAACAGGTTGGGCAGCACTGGCAGTGACAAGCGACCACGACGATACCCGGGTTTCAGGGCCGTACACGAGCGGTATCCGGCCATCTGCAGAAGCCGTTGAACCTGGTTCTGACCGCAGCAGAAGCCGGCATCCTGCGCCTCCTGCCACAGCTTTCGATAGCCGGGTACGCCATGCTGAAGACGAGCACACTGCAGCAGGAAGGCCGTGAGGGCCTGATGACGTACCTGTTGTGGCCCGGGTTGCTTCTGGCGTTCCCGCCAGCGGTAGTAACCCGATCGGGAAACACCGAGTACTTCACACACGATCACCAGGGGCCACCGATGATCCCGATGGGCCTCGATGAAGGCAAATTTCACTTGCCGTGTCTGATGAAGTACTCGTCCGCCTTTTTTAGGATATCGTTCTCCAGCTGCGCTCTCTTGAGCTGTTTCTTCAGTCGCTTCACTTCACGCTCCAGTTCCTGAACACTTTTTTCAGGGCCTGTATTGGGAAGCGCTTGTCCGCGTGCATTATTTTCCATGACCCACTCCTTTCGCCAACGGCTCAGGGTATTGGGATGAACACCGAACCGAGCAGCGAGCGAGACCTGTGTCTGAGGTGAGGAAAGCGAGGCCTGTACGGCTTCACGTATAAAGGCCTCGGTATAGCGTGGACTATGTTTGAACTTCATGACACCTTCTCCGTAAAAGGTGTCCACTTTTTTAGGGTCACTCCAGGTGAGTGGTGAGTGGTGAGTGGTGAGTGGTGAGTGGTGAATCGAGTATCGATTTGCTTTGGCTTGGCGGGGCGCTTGGCGGCGCCGGTCGCGAGCTAAAGCTGCCTCCCACAAAGCCTGACCAACCCTAACTGAACGGCATTACGCCCTGTGGGAGCTCGCTTCTGTGAGCGAAGGCTGCGCTGTCGTTCCAGCTTGGTGGCTACTTCCGGGGCGGTTGTCGTCGCCTTCGCCGAATGAATTCGGCTCCTACAGAAAGCGGCACTTGCCAACCCAACCCTTCACCGTACAGCCTTCAACTCCTCCTTCACAACTCACCATTAACTACTCACTATTCACTATTAACCATTCACAAACCACTAATCCCGGTGGTCTCTCACGATCATGATGATCATGCTGAGGATGAACGCGAGGAAGATGGTGATGATGGCGAACACGGTGCTGTTGTAGAGCCGGTTGGGGGAAACGGAGTATTCCGGCAGCAGCGGGCTTTGAAGAATGCTGACCTGTTTGAGCTGGCGGGCGGCTTCCAGGCGGGTGTTTTCGAGCGCGGCCAGGGCGCTGGAGTAGGTTTCCTGGGCGAACTGCGCCTGGAGCTCGAGGGTTTCGTACTCGGCGGAGACACGGTTGAGCGCGCCGCCGGCGGCCTGGGCCAGGCGTTCGCTTTGTTCGCTGATCTGGTCGCGCAGCGCTGTGATGTTGCGCTCGACCTGGCGAAGCTCCGCCGACTGCGAACTTTGGAAGCTGGCTATGGCGTCGCGCTGGGCCTGTAAGCGGGCCAAGTCGCCTTCGAGCGTGGCGACCACCTGATTCAGGCTTTCCACCGTGGCGGTGGGAGACACCAGACCGTACTCGTTCTGAAACTCCAGAAGCTCGGCGCGGGTTTCGCGAAAGCGTTCTTCAAGGCGCACCATTTGCTCTTCCAGAAAGCGCACCTGCTCCTGCGCGAGGCGGTGTCCCATGGCGTTCATGTGGTCTTCACCGGCTTGCAGCAGTAGCTGTGTCATTTGCTGGGCGAATTCCGGCGTATAGGCTTCCACATGAATGTTCAGTACACCGGCGTACTCGTCCATCTCGATTTCTACCCGGCGCTGGTAGTAATTGTGCAGGTTTTCGATGGGGGCATTGGCGTCCCACAGGGTGGCGAAAATATCGCCGTGGGTGCTGTAATGCTCGCGAAAGCCGAGCTCGTCATCCAAGTAGCGCAGCATATCGACCGAAAGTAAATATTCGCGCAGTAACAGCAAGTCGTGGGTGTTGCCGCCGCCTCCACCGCCCATGAGCGAGGCAAAGCTGATTTCCGGCGTGGCCACTTGAGGGCTTTCGAGTACTACGGTCGCGCGGGAGACGTAGCGGTCCTGCGCCCAAACGAACCAGTAGAACGTGACCAGCACAATCGCAATGATTGCCAGCGCCCAATGCGGCGAGGCCTTGAAAAAACGGGGAAGAGAACCTTGCATGGATTAGCTTGCCTTTAACCGGTCAACGAAGCGCAGGTGCATGAGAAGCCCAAGGGTAATGAGCGAAAGCGTGAACAGCCAGAAGTAGAGCATGCTGGTACCGTGAATCACCTTGTACTTTTCGAAAAAACCCAATCGTAGGGTTTCCAACCCATGGGGAATGGGATTCAGCATCAGGTACTCGAGCAGCCAATGGGGCATGCTGTTGAGCGGAAAAATGACGCCGGAAAGAATCAGAAGCGGTATCGACAGCATGCCTACGACCCTACCGATTTCGGGTACCAGGGTCGCCGATACCGATACGACCAGCCCCAGCCCCAACCCCAAACTCCATAGCGAGAACCAGGCGGCCAGCACGCGAATGGCGTTATCCGGATACATCTCCAGGCCCAGCATCAAACCGCCCACGATGAATAGCAGAAACACGAAAGAGCGCAGCGTACCTTCCAGGAAGTTGCGCACCAGCACCGGATCGAGCGGCTGTACCTGGCGGTAGGCAAACAGCGCCTTATTGGCATTTATAGCGCCCATGCCCCGCATCATGCCCTCGCGAACCAGAAAGAATCCCATCAAACCGGTGATCATCCAGGGGATGAAGGGAGCGTTGGTGACCAACTGATCGCCGCGTATAAAGCTGCGAATGGCAACCATGATGCCCACGAAAGCTACCGGCTCGAACACCATCCAGAACCAGCCCATGCGGTCGGCCATGGTGCGAGAGATAGCCTCGCGCAGAAACATGGCATACCACACGCTACGAGTAACCTGCCAAGGCGTGCGAGCACCGCGCCGGGCTGTATAGTTATCGGCCATCAGCCATCACCTCCCCGCCGCAGTGCCTCCCACCCCCAACAGTAAACAAATATCTTTTCACCATTCACGCCTCGCCCTTAACGATTCACCACTCACCAAAAAATCACAAATCCAACGCCACACGCGTGGTCACGGCAATCTGGAAAAGCATTTGGGTGAGCGTGGAGACCAGTTGCAGGTTATGCGCGGGCACTTTGGGCATGACGAGAATTTCATCGCCCGGACGAAGCGGCGAGTTCTTGGCGTGCTCGACGGCACCGTTCTGGCGAACCAGCAGAATCTGGTCTTCATCGGCACGCTGGGTAAAGCCACCGGCGTTTTCGACGTAGTCGATCACGCTCATGCCGGGCTGGTAGACCACCGCCTGGGGCACGACGATTTCACCGCTGAGCAGTACCGAATCGCTGATTTCCGGGATGGTGATCAAATCGCCATCCTGCAGGCGGATATCCGAAATCTGACCGTTTTGCGCTACCACTAGTCGGCCGCTGGGCTCGAGCTCGCGGGCGCGCTCGATGAAGCGCTGAATCAGCTCGGCTTCGCGCAGGCGAATGTTCGCTTCTTCATCGGTGCGCGAGGTGGCGCCAAGATACGTGGTTTCCAAACGGCGCAGACTATCTTCCAGCGACTGCTCCTGCTGCTGGCGCACGCTTTCACGGCGGATCGAGACGCTTTCGACCGCGGTCAGGTTTTGCGGTACGGCAATGGCGTCCAGTAGCTCGCTCAGGCGGGCGTTGCGCGGCAGCGCGTAGCGGGAAGGGCCGTAATAGCTGCCTTCTACTTCCACCACGATGGTTTCGCTGCGCTGGTCGGCGCTGAAGGTGACTTCGTCGCCGCTGCGAATGGTCTGATTGCCAAAGGTGGAAAGATCGAAGTATTGCGCGATGGGTCCGCTGGGGCGGTCGCCACGCAGCAGTACGTGAGACACGCCGCTGCGAAGGCGCGCCAGATTGACCAGTTCCGCCCCGCTCAGGGTATTGCTGGTCAGCTCATAGCGCAGTTCGCGATGAACGTCGCCCACTACGGCAATGGCCGGGCCGCGCTCTTCCACCACGATGGTGTCGCCATCCTGGAATTGCGGGCGCGGAATGGTGCCGGTGAGCAGGAAGTCGTAGAGGTCGACGGTGGCGATCTGGCTGCCGTTGCGAATCACGCGAAGCTGACGGTAGCTGCCCAGATCCTGGTCGATGCCGCCGGCCTGATCGAGGAAGTAGAGTAGCGAGTCGTCCGGCGTGCCGGCGTAGCGGCCGGGATTTTCCACGTAGCCGGTCACGTAGACGGCCACGGGCTGAACGCCTTGCAAGTTGGTGTAGACCTCGACGTTATCCGGGTATACCGAAGTAATGGCCTGGCGTACGCTGTTATCTACCTGCTGGCTGCTCTGGCCTTCCACGTTGATGGGGCCAGAGCCGGGAATGAAGATATTGCCTTGTGCATCGACGGGGAGTACGCGGTCGAGTTCGATCGCGCCCCAGGCGCGCACGGTGACCTGATCACCGGGTTTGATGCGGTAATCCGGGTTCAGGCCATCGCCAATGGCACCGCGAAAGCCGCCGGTGAAGAGATTGAAGCCGAACGGCGGCAGAAGATCCGGATTTCTTGGCTGGGTGCTGGGTACTGGGCCATAGGTGCCGCTACGGTAGTCGGCACGGGGGGTGTCGTTTATCTGTTGCTGGCCCTGACCCTGCGCCTGAGTGCGGTTGGCGCCGGACGACTGCATGGATGACTGGCGCTCCTGCCCGCCCAGGGTATCGTTGGGCAGGCTGACCATTTGCGCATGGGCCGTCGCGGCAAAAGTCATTACGCTGGCGAGCGTGACTGATGCCAGCGCTTTGGTCAGGCGCGCGCGTTTTTTAATCACCAAAAAATTCATTGAAAGCGCCCTTCTACCGATTGCGTGACCACGCGCTGATTGACCCATCCGTTAGGCGTTTTACATGCCAGCGCGCGGCGCGTGGCAGCCTGGGCGCTGACGATTTGTAGCTGACGGCATTCTCGCCCGCTCGCTGCCAGGTAACGTTCGTCGGCGACGACTTCGACATTGGCACCCCAGGGGCTGGCCGCTACGCTTAGAATGCCGCCGGTCGGGGCACTTTCGAGGAAAGCGCTGAGTGGTTCATTGCCGATGGTTTCAGCGTTGTCGTTGTTCAATACGTACTGAGGCGACTGCGTGCCACTACTGGTAGGGTAAGTGCTACAGCCACTTAAAAGCATGAGGCTCAAAGCGGTCAGTGCCAGGCGTACCGGCGCCGCGTGAATACGTGAGGTATGAGGCATTGTGATTCCCAGTAAAAAGGCACGCTACCGCCCGGGGATTGCTCCGGACGCTTTCCCTTGCCCTGTACGTTACATTGTATGAACCGGTCGCGCGTTAACCTGACGCGCACTAATGGGGCGCCATTGTAAGTGATTCCATTTGAGTAAACTACCTCAGCGCCACCGCTCCTATAGAATCTATTGAATTTTAATTAGATGATATTCATTAACCGGGGCCACCTTCGAGAAGGCCAGCGCCCTCCTTCGCCGAGCTGTCGGACCGACGAAGTGCCGGACCACGCTGAAGCGCACCCCCACAACCCCAGCACCCAAATCCGTCTAACTCCAGCCACTGCCTCCAATCCCGTAGGAGCAGGCTTCAGCCAGCGACCGAGTGGCTTCGGCACCGTACTTCGATTCAGGTTGTGGGAGGGAGCTTTAGCTCGCGATTGGGTTGGTTGAAGTGGCGTCATCCGGGAAGGCTGGCGCCTTCCTTCGCTCGCTGAAGCGTGCTCCTACAACACCAGTACCTGCATTATTACCTAAACGGATATACCCACCCATCCCGTAGGAGCAGGCTTCAGCCAGCGACCGGGTGGCTTCGGCACCGTACTTCGGTTCAGGTTGTGGGAGGGAGCCTTAGCTCGCGATTTGGCTGGGGTGGCGCTACCCGGAAAAGCTAGCGCTTTCCTTCGCTCGCTAGAGCGTGCTCCCATAACCCCAATCCCCTCCCTTAGAACAGATAACGCGCGCCGGTGATCCAGTAGGCATCGTCGGATGAGCTGCGGATCGCGGGAGAGTCTGCCTCAGCTACTTCCAGGAAGACATCGACGTTGTCGGTGAGGGCATAGTAGGAGCCGATGCTCCAGGCGTTACTGCTTGCTTCGTTATCGCGCTCGACCCGGTACACGTCGGCGTTGAACGCCCAGGGGCCGGTGGTGTAAGTGCCACCCAGACCGTACGAGTCGAACCCACCGCCGTATTCGCTGCTGTCGCTTTGGGCCTCAAAGCCCAAACGCGCGCTCAGGTTATCGCGCACGCTATACGAGCCGATCAGACCGTAAAGCATTTCACCGTTACCGCCGCCACGCACCACGTTTTCGACTGCGCCAAGGCCAACGCTGAGCGGCCCCTGCCGGTAGCGTACACCGCCCTGGGCGGCGCTCACGCTGCCTTCCGAGCTTTTTTCCGCATCGGTCAATCCGCGCTCGCTGTAATGCTTCACCTGCAGGAAGCTGGTAAAGCCGTTGACCTCCGGGGTGTAATAGCCGATGGAGTCGCCCCGGGACTGCAGGCCGGTCGAGTTGAACAGCAGGCCACGGTCGAGGTAGACATCGAAGGGAATGGAGACGAACTGGTAATAGAGGCTATCGAAATTACCGGCCAGTACGGTACCGAAGCGTTCGCTTTCAAGGCCGATGAAGCTTTGGCGGGTTTCCCTGAAGGCCTGCCCCTGAATGCGCTCGTCGCCGGCAAAGCGCCACTCCAGGCGGCCGAAGGCGGCCAAATCCGGGTTGATTTGCTGGCGCATGCGAAAGCCAAGGCGGGAGTAGACATCGACAAACTCGGGGTCGTTATTGATCGCGTTGCCAGTGGCATCTTCGTTAGGCCCGCCTCCCGCGATACCCATTGAGATACGCCCGTACATGCTCAGCTGCGTACCGTCTTCATCATAAATAGGCGTATTGGCTTGGGAGATACCGGACCATAGCAACCCCACACCCAATACGACCGCCCCAGCCCTTGCGTTAACGCTCATTTCAGACCCTTGCCTTTTAGTTGGTTTAATAAAAATGAGCAAAAATGTTATACTATAACAAATTAAAAGTAAACTCGGAACGAGAAGCATTACGCTGCAATAACCGCCGCGAGCCCTACTCTATTCAGCAGTTGGATTACAATCGGCTGTTTCACGGCAATAAAAAAACCGGCCCAAAGGGCCGGTTCTATTTGCTGCAGGCTAAAATGCAGTGCTGATTACTTCAAACCGTCAGGTCAGACGACCAGGTTTTAGAAGAAGTAACGAGCGCCTGTCAGCCAGTATACGTCGTCGGTCAGGTCGCCGAGGTCGCTTGCGAAGTCGCTGCGGCTAACGGTCGGTGCGTCTTCGTTGGCCACTTCGAGGAACACGTCGAAGTTGCTGGAAACGTTGTAGTACGCGCCAGTCGCCCAGGAGCGGCTGGTTTCGGCATCGTCACGCTCGATGTTGTAGTAATCGAGGTTGAATGCCCACGGACCAGTGGTGAAAGTACCACCAACGCCTACGGAGTCGAAGCCGCCGCCACGAGTGGTCGGCACGCCCAGCGGGCCAGCGACCGCATCGCTGCTGTTTTCACGACCTTCATAGCCCAGACGAGCAGAGAAGTTGTCGGTGAAGTCGTAGGAGCCGATCAGGCCGTACAACATTTCGCCATTGCCGCCGTCGCCACGCGCTACGTCGTCAACGAAACCAAGACCAACGGTAACCGGGCCTTGTGCGTAGCGAACACCACCTTGAGCGGCAGTAACGCTGCCTTCGTCAGAGGTCTGACGAACAACGCCGGCTTCCGGAATGTTTTCGTCGATCAGGCCACGCTCACCGTAGTGCTTGGCCTGGATGAAGGCAGTGAAGCCTTCCAGGTCAGGCGTGTAGTAACCGATAGAGTCGCCGCGAGACTGCTTGGGGTGACCGGCGAAGCGGAAACCACGGTCGACGTAAACGTCGAACGGCAGTGAAACGAACTGGTTGTAGAAGCTGTCGAAGTTACCGGCTTGAACAGTACCGTACTGAGTGCTGGTCATACCCAGGTAAGATTGACGAGTTTCAGAGAACGCGTCGAAGTTGTTGCCGTTACGAGTGTTGGACTCGTCGGCACGGAAACGCCACTCGAGACGACCGAAAGCGGTCAGGTCACGGGTGATTTCCTGGCTCAGGCGGAAGCCCAGGCGAGAGAAAACGTCAACGAACTCGGGATCGTTGTCGATTTTAACGCCGTTTTGCTCACCAGGACCGCCGCCCGCGATGCCCACAGCGATACGGCCGTACAGGTCAACCTTGGTGCCGTCTTCGTCGTAAACAGTGGCTGCTTGAGCGGCAGCAGAGGCGGCCAAAGCACCAATGACAGCAGTCGCTAAAAGTGTCTTTTTCATGAGTTAGGTTCCTTTACTAGCTTACTGTTTCGATCGTATCTGCCGGGCTTTTTATAAGCCTGCAGGTTGGCCAATGGGTCATGCTCTAGCTTCAATCCGCCGCTCTATTCGACGATATGTGGCATGTCCTCACCGAGGCCTTGTTATAGTCCAATGCTCGCAAGCCAAACTCTATACCGGGATTGGGGGGAACGCAATAGAAAAAAACAGTGTTCTTTTACGATTTGCGCATTTTTGTGGAACCCTCGGCGGGTTTACAAGTCTCAGCGTCCTTCGAACTTTTGCATCAGCCCCTTGATCTTCTCTTCCATGCTAAGCGGCTTTCGCTCTTCGTTTTTTTCCGGCTCCGGGCTTTGACCCGGGCGCTGAGCGTTCGAGCCGGTGGCGGCACCGCCGCGATGGTGTGGCTGCTTTTTGGGCGTTTGCTTCATTTCTGCGCCGGCTCTCTCACCAACTCTCTCACCAACTCTCTCACCGACTTTCCCACCTTTTTTCTCCCCCGCCTGATCCTTGCGTCGCTCGCTTGCATGTTGCGAGGCCTCCTTGTCGACGGTGCCGGCGGGCAAACCGTCCAGATCCACCCGCTCGGCGCCTTCGCGCATGGATTTAACGTAGCGCGGCAAATTGACGTAGTTGGCCAGCGCCCGGCGAATCAACTTCCCCGACCAGGGCTCGCGGCTGGCCAGGTCCTGGTGGATGCCTACCTTGAGCGGTTTGGTATGTCCGGTGAAAAATGCGTTGGGGTAGCGCTCGTACCACTGTTTCAACAGCGCGTGGGGGGAAGGCGGCTCGGCTGGCGCATTCGAAAGCGTCGGCAGCGGTGAGTCAGCTGGCTCGGCGCGGCCTTGTGGTGACTCAGTTTCGGCCCTGACTTCGCTTTCGTCCATGGCTTTGCTTTCGTTTATGGCTTTACTTTCGACCCCGGCTTCACTTTCGACCCTAAGGTCGCTTTCGAGCGCGCTCGTCGCAACAGGGGGTTGATGGGCGAGCTCGGTCTTGAGCCGGTCATTTTCCTGTCGCAGCCTTGCAAGCTCCTGCTGGGCTTGCGTCAGGTGCTGTTCCAGTGTGTCGATTAGTTGTTCTACGCTGGCGGCCATGGGTGCCCTCCTTGGAGCTGGTCAGTCGTCGATGCGCTCGTACACCACGAAATCAAAAGGCGGCTGGCCGTGGCCGGGAGTGCCCGCTTCACGCTGCACCTCCTTGAACGCCTCGAGCGGTATCGCCGGGAACGTGACATCGCCGTCCACCTCGATATCCACTTCAGTCACATAAAGCCTTTGGGCGTGGGGCATGGCCTGGCGGTAGATCTCGCCGCCGCCCATGACCATGATCTCCTCCGCCGCTTCGATCGTCGCCTGCTGATCGGCCAGCGCCAGCGCACTTGGCAAGTCGTGACAAACGCGCACGCCCGCCGCCTCGAAGCTCGTATCACGGGTGACCACGATATTGAGCCGGTTAGGCAGCGGTTTACCAATCGAGGCGAAGGTCTTGCGCCCCATCACCAGCGGTTTTGCCTGGGTCTTGCGTTTGAAGAACTTCAGGTCTTCGGGCAGGTACCAGGGCAGTTTGCCTTCGACGCCAATGACACGGTTTTTCGCCATGGCAACGA
This sequence comes from Halomonas sp. HNIBRBA4712, assembly GCF_043558675.1. Lineage (NCBI taxonomy): Bacteria > Pseudomonadati > Pseudomonadota > Gammaproteobacteria > Oceanospirillales > Halomonadaceae > Halomonas > Halomonas sp. HNIBRBA4712. The sequence continues at coordinate 10,423 of NZ_JBIFXR010000010.1, forward strand.
TCATCGCCACCGGTACCAGGGGGTCGAAATCTGTGGGCTGGCTCATACGGCTACCTTTGCCTTGATATGGGGATGAGCGGCGTAATCGTCGATACGGATATCGTCGAAGGTGAAGTCGAAAAGCTCGGTGACCGCAGGGTTCAGCCAGAGTTTGGGTGGCGCCAGCGGCGTGCGTTCGAGCTGCTCGCTCGCCTGTTCGAAATGGTTACTATAAAGGTGGGCATCGCCCAGGGTGTGGATGAACTCGCCGGGCTTAAGCCCCGTCACTCTGGCCACCATGCACGTCAGCAGCGCGTAGCTTGCGATGTTGAACGGCACGCCCAGAAAAATATCGGCGCTGCGCTGGTAAAGCTGGCAGGAGAGCCGCCCATTTGCCACGTAGAACTGGAACAGACAGTGGCACGGCGGCAGCTTCATTTCATCGACCTGAGCCGGATTCCAGGCGGAAACCACCAGCCGGCGCGACTGCGGGTTGTGGCGAATCTGCTCGAGCACGCCCGCAATCTGATCGATACCCTCACCGCCTTTGGGGTCTGGCCAGCTTCGCCATTGGTAGCCGTACACCGGCCCCAGGTCGCCGTTTTCATCGGCCCACTCGTCCCAGATGCGCACGCCGTGCTCTTTCAGGTAGCCGATGTTGGTATCGCCCTTGAGAAACCACAAAAGCTCGTGAATGATCGAGCGCAAGTGCAGCTTCTTGGTAGTCAAAAGCGGAAACCCGCGAGCAAGATCGAAGCGCATCTGGTGGCCGAAAAGCGAACGGGTGCCGACGCCGGTGCGATCATTCCGATCGGTGCCCTGCTCCAGCACGAAGCGCATCAAATCGAGATAGGGCTGTTCCAGCGCGGCGGAAGTGGCATCGAAAGCGGCGGGTGCGGGCGTTGAAGCAGTCACAGGGTTTCCAGAGTTGCAGGCATTTGAAGGCTGTATTCTAGGCGGGCGGCGCACACCAGGCAATGCCGCCCGCCACGGGGTTACCGGTCAGGCCGCTTTGGCATCTACCGGCTGGCTGCGCGACCAAGCCATGAACGCCACGCCCAGCGCAATCATCGGCAGCGTCAGAAGCATCCCCATGGTCACCCAGCCAAAGGCGATGAAGCCGATGTGGGCGTCCGGCAGGCGCACGAACTCGACCAGAAAGCGAAACACGCCGTAACCGAGCAGGAAAAGCCCGGAAACGAAGCCTCGCTGGCGCGGCTGGGCCGATACCCACCAGAGAATCACGAACAGCACCAGGCCTTCGAGCAGCGCCTCGTAAAGCGCCGAGGGGTGGCGAGCCTCCGGCCCCATACCGGGAAACGGCATGCCCCAGGGCAGCGAGGTCACCCGCCCGGGTAGCTCGTGGTTGATGAAGTTACCGATACGCCCGGCGCCCAGGCCGATCGGCACCAGCGGCGCGATGAAATCCGTGAGCGTAAAGAACGCGAGCTTTTTGCGCCGAGCAAACAGCCAGGCCGCCAGCAGTACGCCGATCAGCCCACCGTGAAAGCTCATGCCGCCATCCCACACCCGGAACACCCAGAGCGGATCAGCGGCCCACTGCTCCATGCCGTAGAACAGCGCGTAACCCAGGCGCCCGCCGGCGACCACGCCGATCGCGCAGTAAAACAGCAGGTCGCTGATATCGTCATTGGTCAGGCCGATTCGCGGGGCGCGTTTACAGCCGAGCCACCAGGCAGCCACGAAGCCCACCACGTACATCAGCCCATACCAGTGCACCTGCAGGGGCCCCAGGGAAATCGCTACCGGGTCAATCGTGGGATAGTTGATCATCGAACGTCTCTAATCAGGTAAAGCAACAAATTAAACCGGAATGCCCTTATGGCGCGAATGGGTCAGCCCAGTACGAATCGCAGACCCACCACGGCCAGCAACAGCGCAAAGGATAACCGCAAAACCCGCGCCGACAACACGTGCGCAAGCTTCACACCGACCCGGGCAAAAGGAACGCTGGCGAGGATGATGCCGAAAAACGCCGGCCAAAGCACGAAGCCGGTGGACCAGGCCGGCAGCAGCGGATTGCCCCAGCCCACCACGATGAAGGTAAGCGCGCCGACCAGCGCGATGGGCAGCCCGCAGGCCGCCGAGGTGCCCACGGCCTGGGTCATGGTCGCGCCGCAGCGTGAAAGCCAGGGCACGGTCATCGCCCCGCCGCCGATGCCGAAAAGCGCCGAAACGGCCCCGACCACGCCGCCGGCCACCACCATGGCGGGCTTGCCCGGCGCGATGGAGCCTGGTTTGGGCTTAAGGCCTAGCGTCATCTTTGCCGCCAGCAGCAGGACGAACACGCCAAACAGGGTACCGAGCACGGTTCCGGAGAGATTACCGGCGATGAACACGCCGCCAATAGCGCCCAGCATCAACCCCGGCAGCAGCGCCATGAACCAGGGGCGATGAATGCTGCCCTTGCGATAGTGACCCAGCGTCGACGACGCGCCGGTGACCACGATGGTGGCAAGCGATGTGCCCACCGCCAGGTGCATGGCGACCTCGGGCGCCACCCCCTGCAGGTTGAAAGCAAAGACCAGAACGGGAACGATAATGAGGCCGCCGCCGACGCCGAAAAGCCCGGCCATGGTGCCCGCCGCCGCGCCGAGTGAGAGATACCCCAAAAGTGTGATCGCAATATTCATGATGGGCCGTTCGATAGGATGCATGGACGCTGGCCGCCACAAGTGCGGTGCAACATGAGCGAATGATAACATTAACGGGCTGGCTCAGCCGTTCATCCAGCCGGTCGTTTATAGTCGCTCGTTTATAAACGCTCGTTCACGAAAAGGAGCGCTCAATGTGCCTACTGACCTTCGCCTGGTACCCGCAAAGCGCCACGCCCTTGCGCCTGGCGGGTAACCGGGACGAGTTCCACGCCCGCCCGACCGCGCCGCTGCACTACTGGAAAGATGACCCACGCATTCTGGGCGGGCGCGATCTGCAGGCCGGCGGCACCTGGCTTGCGGCCAACGACCGCGGCGTGGTGGCCGCGCTGACCAACGTGCGCGAGCCCGCCGCTCCCGTGCCTGATCATGCCCCCAGCCGCGGCGAGCTGATCGCTCGCGTACTGCATGAAACAGATACCCAGGGGTGGCTCGAGGCGCTGGTTGAACATGAGGCGGTGCGCTTTGCCGGCTTCAACCTGCTGGTGGCAGACAACGCCACGCTTTGGCACCTTCACCATTCGAGCGCGGGCACGTTTTTGGCGCGCGTCCCCCCGGGCGTGCATGGGCTTTCCAATGCTCACCTCGATACGCCCTGGCCCAAGCTGGTAGCGGTACGCAATGCTTTGGAAGGCGCGGGTGACGACTGGCAGACCGCTACGGCGCGCGCACTTTTCAACACCGATACCGCGGCGGATGCCCTGCTTCCCGATACCGGCGTAACGCATGCGCTCGAGCGCCGGCTTTCGGCGGCGTTCATTCTGGGCGAAGAGTACGGCACGCGAGCAACGACCTGGGTGAGCCTCGATGCCCAGGGCCGGGTTTCGATGACCGAGCAACGCTTTGGGCCATCAGGCGTCTTCGAGGGCGAGACCACCCTCACCCAGCCTTGAAGCCCGTTTGCAATTGGCCGGATCGCGAGCTGACGCTGCCTCTGGTCTGGGTGCTGAACTCACCAGGTCGCGAGCTGAAGCTGCCTCCCACAAGCTTGTTCGGAATCGGTGGTGAAATCTGCCTGGTCGCGAGCTGACGCTGCCTCCCACCCATGGTCCTTCCTGGGTGCCATCATCAGGCTCATCAAATGGTGTTGTGGGAGGGCGCTTCAGCGCGCGAAAGAAGGCGTCAGCCTTCCCGGATGAAGCCGCCCCAATCAATTACATCGCGAGCTGAAGCTGCCTCCCACACGCCCGCGCTCATCAGTCCCTGGGCGGCAGCAGGTGCGTCAGCTGCCACTCGTCCATGCGTTGGTTCAAGTGCTCGCGCACCTGGGCGGGGGTGTCGAGGGCCAGAATCTCGTGGAGCAGTGCCTTGGCGTCGGCAAGTGGCACCCGGCGGATCGCCGCGCGCACCTTGGGCAGGCTCGGTGCGTTCATGGAGAGACTCGAAAAGCCCATCGCCATCAGCAAAAGTGCCCCGGCCGGGTCGCCGGCGAGCTCGCCGCACAGTGAAATCGGCTTCTCGAGGCGCCTGGCATCCTGAGAGAGCTCCCATAGCGCGCCGAGCAGCGCCGGATGCAGCGCGTCGTACAGGCTCGATACCCGCGGGTTGTTGCGATCCACCGCCAGCAGGTACTGGGTCAGGTCGTTGCTGCCCACCGAGAAGAAGTCCACCCGCTTGGCCAGCGCGTCCATCTGGTAGATGGTCGCCGGTACCTCGATCATGACACCGACCAGCGGCCGCTTGATTTCGGCGCCCTCCTCGCCCAGCTCGACGATCGCGCGATCGAGTATTTTCAACGCCTCGTCGACTTCCTCCACGTTGGTGATCATGGGGAACAGTACGTAGAGGTTATCGACCCCTTGAGAAGCCTTGAGCATGGCGCGAAGCTGCACCATCAGCACTTCCGGGTGATCCAGCGTTACCCGCATGCCGCGCCAGCCGAGAAACGGGTTGGCTTCCTCGATGGGAAAATAGGGCAGATCCTTGTCACCGCCGATATCGAGGGTGCGCATGACGACCGGCAGCGGCGCGAAGCCTTCGAGCTGCTCGCGGTACATGCGCATCTGCTCTTTCTCGCCGGGGAAGCGCTCGGCGATCATGAACGGCACCTCGGTGCGGTAGAGCCCCACCCCGCCAATGCGACTTTTCAGAAGCGCCCCGGCGTCTACCGCCAGGCCAGTGTTGACCATCAGCGGCACGTGGTGGCCGTCCGGCGTTTCGCTGGGAAGGTCCTGCTCGTGTTCGAGCATTTCGCTGAGCGCCTGCTCTTCCGCGATCAGGTTGGCGTAGCGGGTTTCCAGCTCCGCCGAGGGGCGCACGAACAGCCGCCCGCGGTGGCCGTCGAGCACCACCCGCGCGCCGTTCAAACGCGGCAGCGGCAGATCGACCATGCCTAGCACCGTGGGGATGCCCATGGCGCGGGCGACGATCGCCACGTGGGAGGTACTCGAGCCACGCACCGAGACGAGCCCCTTGAGCTTGCCCTTGGGCACTTCGCCGAGCATCGCCACGCTGATCTCGTCGCCGACCAGAATCGCGTTGTCCGGGTAGGTTTCCGGGGTCGAAGGCGTATCCTGCTGCAGGTGCGCCAGCACCCGGCGGCCCAGGTCGCGAATGTCGGCGGCGCGCTCGCGCAGGTAGTCGTCATCCACCCGCTCCAGGTACTGCACGTGGCGGCGCACAACGTCGGCCAAGGCGCCTGGCGCCCACTGCCCTTCGCGGATGCGTTTTTCGACCTCCTCGGAAAGCGCCGCCTCGCCCAGCATCTGCTGGTAAACGTCGAACAGCGCCAGTTCCTGGGCGGAGATACGGTTGGCGAGGCGCTCGGCGGCGGCGCGAATCTCCTGCCGGGTTTGCGCGATCGCCTCTTTCAGCCGCGCCACCTCGAAATCCTGATCGCTCGGAATCAGATCCGGCACGCTGTTGAGATCCGCCGGCGGGCTGATCACTACCGCCTCGCCCATCGAAATACCGGGGGAAGCCGCCACGCCCTTGAACATCGCCTGGCCGTCGGGCAGTGCCGGGCGCGTGAGGTTGCCGGTCGCCAGCGCGTGGACCAGCACCCCGGCCAGCTGCGCGGCCATGGTGACCAGAAAGGCTTCGTCTTCGTCGTCGTAGCGACGCTTTTCCGCCTGCTGAACCACCAGCACGCCGAGCATCAGGCGCTGGTGAATGATCGGCACGCCCAGAAAGCTCGAGTAGCGCTCCTCGCCGGTCGCCTCGAAATAGCGAAACTGGGCGTGGGCGCGGGCGTCTTCCAGGTTGAGCGGCTCGCTGCGCTTGGCCACCAGCCCCACCAGGCCTTCACCCAGCGGCAGCACCACCCGACCCACGGCCTGGGTACGCAGGCCGATGGTTTCCATCAGCACCAGCGACTCGAGATCGCGATCATACAAATAGAACGAGCAGACGTCGGTCTGCATCGCCTTGCGAATGCGGCGCACCATGGTCGAGAGCGCCGCCTCCAGCGTACGCGCGCCGTTCACTTCCTGAATGACGCGGCGTAGTACCTCCAGCATGGATGTTTTAGACTTCACTGTTGTTATCCTCGCTGAGGGTTGGGCGACAAGGCAATCGGGCCCGAGCGCCCAGGCGCCCCGACCCCATCACCGCACGCCGCGAAAATGTCACGACTCGTCTCCAAGTGCCAAACGCTGTACGCGGGGTGAAAGCTCTCTTAAGGCCCGCCGGTACACTTCGCGCTTGAACGGCACGACCTGGCCCAGCGGATACCAGTAGCTGACCCAGCGCCAGCCGTCGAACTCCGGCTTGGGCGTGGCCGTCATGCAGATCCGATTCTCCTGACACCGAATCCTGAGTAAGAACCACTTCTGCTTTTGACCGATGCAAACCGGTCGCGAGTGGGTGCGAATCATGCGTCGTGGTAAACGGTAGCGCAGCCACCCCCGGGTGCAGGCGACGATGTCGACATCGTCGGCGGTCAGGCCGATCTCCTCAAACAGTTCACGGTAAAGCGCTTGCTGTGGAGTTTCGCTCGACTTGATGCCTCCCTGGGGGAATTGCCACGCATTTTGTCCAACCCGACGCGCCCAAAGCAGTTGCCCCTGGTCGTTGACAATGATGATGCCAACGTTGGGGCGAAAGCCGTCAGCGTCGATCACGGACTTCACCTTTTAAATTTTCAGTTGCTCCCATTTTTCCACAAGGCAGACAAGCGTATCAATACAATATAACGCTCGATGGCGATAACCGCTGACATCGGCGCCGGCGGTGGGCAAGGCGCGGGGTCTCTGCGATAATCCGCGGCGCTGACACCAAGCGGCCTTTATCAGCGAACGTTACCAACGACAGATATCAACGATCGATATCAGCAACTTATAAATTACAAGGGGAAGCCGGTGAGCCTGGCCATTTTCGATCTGGACAATACGCTACTCTCCATCGATAGCGATCACGCCTGGGGCGAGTTCCTGTTGGAACAGGGCGCCGTCGACCCGGTGGCCTACCGCGAGGCCAACGACCGCTTCATGGCCGACTACGAAGCAGGCACGCTGGATATGGCGGCGTTTCTCGAAGTCGCCCTCAAGCCGCTGGCCGACAACGCCCCGGAGCAGCTCGCCGCCTGGCATCAGCAGTTCATGGCCAGCAAGATCGAACCGTACATTCTGGCCAAGGGTGAAGAGCTTCTGGCCCGCCACCGCACCCGGGGCGATACGCTTTTGATCATCACCGCCACCAACCGCTTCATCACCGGCCCGATCGCCGAACGGCTTGGGGTGGATCATTTGATCGCCGTTGAACCGGAAATGATCAACGGGCGCTATACTGGCCAGGTTTCCGGCACCCCGAGCTATCGCGAAGGCAAGATCACCCGCTTGCAGCAGTGGCTGGAAACCCAGGACGCCACCATGGAAGGCGCCTGGTTCTATAGCGATTCGCACAACGACTTGCCGCTGCTGGAAAAAGTGGATCACCCGGTCGCCGTCGACCCGGATGACACGCTTCGCCGAGTGGCCGAAGAGCGTCAATGGCGCATCATGAGCTTGCGGGACTAACGCGGGAAGCCGCCGCCCTGCGCAACGACAAGTGAGCCCTACCCCGCATGGCGTTCGACCCTCCTACCCTTTTGACGGTGACCGTGGCGCTGGCGCTGGCCGCCGCGCTCTATCTGATCACCGAATGGCGCAGCGCGCGCGAAAAAGCGCTTTTGTACTGGGCCACCGGGTTTTTCATGGTGGTCGCCGGGTCGAGCCTTTCGCTGCTGCGAAGCTTCGGCTTCGATGTGATCGGCGTATGGTTTGCCAACGGGCTGCTGGTAGTCGCCCACGGCTGCTTTCTGCTGGGTGTAGCGCACTTTATCAACCATCCGCTCTCGCGGCTGTGGTGGGTGATTTTGCCCGCCTGGTGCGTACTGCTGCCATTTCTGGAGGTCTCGCAAAGCGCCAAACTCTATATGGTGGTCAATTCGCTGCTGGTCGCGCTGCTTTCTCTCAAGGCCGGCCAGCTATTGAAACTGGAGCCCGCCCTTGCCACCGCCGGTACGCACCAGCTTCGCGGCGCGCTGCTGATACACGGCGCGTTTTATCTGATCAAGGCGGTCACCGCTCTCACGCCCGGCGCCCTGATCGACCTGAGGCTCTACCAGGGCGTGATGATTCGCGTCTCGCTGGTCGAGGGCGTGATGGCGATACTGCTGATCGCACTGTCGATGACCGGTACCGTGCGCTACCGCCGCGAGCGCCAGATCAAACGCCTGGCCGAGCGCGATTCGCTCACCTCGCTCTACAACCGGCGCGGCTTTCAGGCGCGCGCGCCCTTTATTCTTGGCGCCGCCGGCCCACAGCGCCCCGCTGCACTGCTGCTGATCGATATCGATAACTTCAAGATGATGAACGACCTGCACGGTCACGCCGCCGGCGATCACATGCTGGTCAGCTTGAGCGACCTGACCCGCCAGCTTCTACCCGGCGACGCGCTCAACGCCCGCCTGGGCGGCGACGAATTCGCCATTCTGCTTCAGGCAACCAGCGCCGACGAAGTGGAACGCGTCAGCCGCCACTTGCGCCACGCCTTCAACGACCTCGCGGCCAAAGCCTTCGACACCCCCCAACCGGTCACGCTAAGCCTCGGCGCCACCCTCATCGACACCCCCCATCCGGATCTCAGCACCCTTCTTGGCCAAAGCGATCAGGCCCTATACGAAGCCAAGCGGGATGGACGTAATCAGCTCAGGATTCTGGGCACCTGACCGGCTATAGGGCGCCTCCTATCCATTATTGAATAATGGCAGCGCTAGAACGCTAACTGTAGGAGCAGGCTTCAGCCAGGGACCGTCCGAGATGGCACCGCAACCCGGGGGAGGCTGGCGCCTTTCATCGTCGAAGTATCGAACCACCAATGAATTGGGCTCCTACAGGGGGTTGAATCACTCTGGCTGGCAGCTTCAGCACATATTCCTCAAGCGGTAGCTGTAGGAACAGGCTTCAGCCAGCGACTTGTATGCCGTGGTTGAAATCTCAAGAAAGCCACACGGCATCCCAGAAGCTGTAGTCATTTACATCGTCAACCAACTGCACTCTTAAAGGATTCGCCACAATATAGCGGGCAACGTCGACCAGGGACTCTTCATCGCGAATCATTCGATCATGAAACCCGCGTTGCCAGGCACTTTCTCCCATACTCACTGACACATGACTTTTATAACGGCGCACGGCTTCCGAAAGCTGGCTGTCTAGCTGCATGAGCCAGTGCACATGATCTGGCATCACCACGAATGATAAGGTTTTCGCCAAGACCTTCACTCGAGGGTGAGTAAAATGTCTGGAAGCACAGCAAGCGTTGTGGAAATTCGAAAAAAGCGGCTGGCGGCGGTGTGTGGCTATCGTAATTAGATAGTACGCGCCCTTTAATGAGTGCCGGCCCCTCCGAAGCCGGTGGCCATGATGCATATCGCCTCCTTTTCGTTCATTTTATTTAGCTTAGTGGATTTAATATCGATGGGTCTAATGGAGTACGTCACGATCATGAAAAGGCCTAGGTAGCCATCCAGTAGTCAACTACGGGTGGTAGGAACAGGCTTCAGCCAGCGACCTGCATAAGGTGGCACCGTAACCACGGGAAGGCTAGTGCCTTCCTTCGCCCAATGAATTGGGCTCCTACATTGATATGGGGGTAAATCACTCTGCCTGACAGTTTCAGCGCATATTCCTCAAGCGGCAGCTGTAGGAGCAGGCTTCAGCCAGCGACCTTCCTGAAGTGGCACTGTAACCATGAGAAGGCTGGCGCCTTCCATCGCCCAATGATAAAAAAACCCCGCAACCAGGTGCGGGGTTTGGGTCGTTCGGGCAGGCCGATTAGCCGAGCAGGTGCTCGACGGCGGCGCGTTCTTCGCGCAGCTCTTTTTCGGTGGCCTGGATTTTCTCCTTGCTGAAATCGTCGAGCTCATAGCCCTGGACGATTTCGTAGTTGCCGCCCTTGCAGCGTACCGGGTAGGAGAAGATGATGCCTTCTTCGATGCCGTAGCTGCCGTCAGACGGGATCGCCATGCTGACGATGCCGTCACAGCCCAGTGCCCAGTCGCGCACGTGGTCGATGGCGGAAGACGCCGCGGAAGCCGCAGACGAGGCGCCGCGTGCCTTGATGATCGCCGCGCCGCGCTGCTGTACGGTGGGGATGAAGTCGTTTTCGTACCAGTCGCGCTCGACCAAATCAGTGGCGGCCTTACCGTCGACGGTGCACTGGGCGATATCCGGGTACTGGGTCGCGCTGTGGTTGCCCCAGATGATCATGTTCTCGATATCGGTGACGTGCTTGCCGGCTTTCTGGGCCAGCTGGGTCAGGGCGCGGTTATGATCCAGGCGGGTCATCGCGGTGAACTGGCCCTTGTCGAGATCCGGCGCGTTGCAGGAGGCGATCAGCGCGTTGGTGTTGGCCGGGTTGCCGACGACCAGCACTTTCACGTTGCGGCTGGCGTGGTCGTTGAGCGCCTTACCCTGAACCGAGAAGATCGCAGCGTTGGCTTCGAGCAGGTCCTTACGCTCCATGCCCGGGCCGCGCGGGCGGGCGCCGACCAGCAGGGCGAAGTCCGCATCCTTGAATGCCACGTTGGGGTCGTCGGAGGCAACAATGTCCTGTACCAGCGGGAAGGCGCAGTCGTTGACTTCCATCACCACGCCGCCCAGCGCATCCATAGCCTGGGGAATTTCCAGAAGCTGGAGAATGACGGGCTGATCCGGCCCCAGCATGTCGCCAGCGGCAATACGGAAAATGAGTGAGTAGCTGATTTGGCCGGCGCCGCCGGTAATCGCAATACGTACTGGATCTTTCATCACTGCTCCTTGGTTGATTCGCCTTGGGGTGGGTCGACAGAACTCAAGACGTCAAGATGGTATGCCCAGTGAGAAAAAAACTCAATTGGACCTGCGCCACTCTGGGGCGTAACGACTCACCCGGGCTCGCCGCCGGCGCGCGAGTGCGCTATGGTGTGAGCCAATTCTAACACCTGTTTGATATCGAGATCCGCCACCGCCATGCGACGCATCCCCTTCTCCTACGCTCTGGCCATTGTATTCGTGCTGGCGCTGATCGTCTGGCTGGCGTTGGGCGACTTTCAGCGTTTTCAATCCGCCGCTCCCGGCGCCCAGGCCGAGCGCGAGCCTTCGCCGGTTCGCGTAGAAGTCACCCACCTGCAAAGCGCGCCCTTCATTGCCCGCCAGGTGATCCAGGGCCAGCTCGAGGCGAGCCGGGAAACGGTGCTGCGCGCCAACGCCGCCGGGTTCGTGCGTGAAAAACCCGTTGCTCAGGGCGAAGCAGTCGACCAAGGGCAGACGCTGCTGGTGCTGGATAACGAGGCCCTGCCCGAGCAGCTCGAGCAGGCGCGCGACGAGCTCGCCGTGGCCCAGGCCGAGTATGCCGGCGCCCAGGATCTACGCCAGCGCAATTTCATTTCCCAACCGGATCTTCTGCGCTTGCAGAGCGGACTGAGCGCCAGCCGCGCCCAGGTGGCCCAGCTCGAGCGCCAGCTTTCGGATACGCGCCCCACCGCGCCCTTTGCCGGGGTACTCGACCGCGTTCAGGTCGAACTTGGCGATCTGCTCCAGCCCGGCGAGGAGTGGGGCCGGCTGATCGACGATCGTACCCTGACCGGTACGGCCTGGGTTTCGCAGCAGCAGATCAACGCGCTGAGCGTGGGGCTTCCGGTCACCGCGCGGCTGTTAAACGGCGATTCGCTTACCGGCGAGGTGTCGCATATCAGCAGCCGCGCCGAGGAGCAGACGCGCTCGTTCTATATCGAAGTCACCCTCGACAACCCGGAGCGCCTGCGCTTGGCCGGGGGCAGCGCCGAGTTCACCGTGACCCTGCCGCCCCGGCCGGCCCACGCGCTCTCGACGGCGCTTCTCAACCTGGATGCAAGCGGCGAGCTCGCCGTCAAACACGTCAACGCGCGCGACGAGGTCGTCCAAACGCCGGTCACGCTGATCAGCGCCACGCTCGAGAGCGCCTTCGTCGCGGGGCTTCCGGATTCGCTCGAGCTGATCACCCTGGGCGCCGGACTGGTCGAGCCGGGCCAGGTCGTCACGCCAGTGCGCGTCGAACCATCGACCGCTGACGATGACCGCGCCGGCCCCGGCCAAGCGGGCCTCTGACATGCGCACGCTGATTCACGCCGCGCTCACCCATACGCGCACCACCCTTCTGCTGCTGCTCGGGCTTCTGCTCGCCGGCGTCACGGCGTGGCAGGTGATCCCCAAGGAAGCCAACCCGGACGTCACCATACCGCTGATCTACGTGTCGCTGACCCTCGAGGGCGTCAGCCCCGAGGATGGCGAGCGGCTTCTGGTGCGCCCCATGGAGCAGGAGCTTCGCGGCATCGAGGGGCTTCGCAAGTTCACCGCCCAATCCAGTGAAGGCCACGCCTCGGTCACGCTCGAGTTCGACCCGGGCTTCGACCCCAATACGGCGCTTTCGGACGTGCGCGAGCGGGTCGATATCGCCCGCGCGGAGATTCCCGACGAGGCGGACGAGCCGCGGGTGATGGAGGTCAATGTCTCGGAGTTTCCGGTGCTTTCCATCGGGCTTTCCGGCCAGCTCGACGAGCGCGAGCGCATCACCGTCGCCCGGCGGCTGAAAGAGGAGATCGAGGGCATCGCCAACGTGCTCGAGGTCGAGATCGCCGGCGAACAGGAGGATCTTCTCGAGATCGTGGTCGACCCGCTGGTGCTCGAAAGCTATGGCATAGACTTCGATGCGCTGTTCAACCTGGTGTCGCGCAACAACCGCCTGGTAGCGGCGGGCAGCCTCGATACCGGCACCGGGCGGCTGGCGCTCAAGGTACCCGGCGTGATCACCTCGCTCGAGGACGTGATGGCCACACCGGTCAAGGTCGACGGCGACCGGGTCGTTACCTTCGGCGACGTGGCCTGGATTCACCCTACCTTCAAGGACCCGCAGGGGTTCGCGCGCATCGACGGCGAGCCCGCGGTGGTGCTGGAAGTCTCCAAGCGCGCCGGGGCCAATATCATCGCCACCATCGATGCGGTGTGGGAACGCTTCGAGCAGGCCCGCGATTTGCTGCCCGAGGGGCTTCGCATCACGCCGATTCTCGATGAGTCGACCACCGTGGCCAACATGCTCTCCGAGCTTTTGAACAACGTGCTCACCGCCGTGGTGCTGGTGCTGATCGTGATCGTGGCGGTCATGGGGCTGCGCATGGCGCTGCTGGTGGGGCTGACGATTCCCGGTGCGTTTCTGACCGGTATTCTGCTGGTGTGGGCGTTCGGCTTCACGCTCAATATCGTGGTGCTGTTCGCGCTGATTCTGGTGGCGGGGATGCTGGTCGACGGTGCGATCGTGGTCAGCGAGCTGGCGGATCGCTATCTGAAGGAGGGTCAGCGTCCCTTCGATGCCTGGCTCAACGCCGCCTCGCGCATGAGCTGGCCGGTGATCGCCTCCACCGCCACCACGCTTGCGGTATTCTTGCCGCTACTGTTCTGGCCCGGCGTGGTCGGCCAGTTCATGAAGTACCTGCCCGCCACGGTGATTCTGTGTCTTCTGGCCTCGCTTGCCATGGCGCTGGTATTTCTGCCCACCCTCGGGCGGCTCTGCACCCGCCAGGTCCAGGCGCCGGAAAGTGACGCCACGGCGCCAGCACAAACCACGGCGCTGGGGCGCGGCTACCGGCGAGTGCTGGCGCGGCTTCTTTTGCGCCCGGGCTGGGTGCTAGCCTTCGCGCTACTGGTGATCGCGCTTTTATACACCGGCTACGCGCGCTTCAATCACGGCATCGACTTTTTCCCCAACGTGGAGCCGGACAGCGCTCAGGTACTGGTGCGCGCCCGCGGCGATTTTTCGGTCTACGAGGCGGACGCGATCCTTCAACGCGTCGAGGCGCGCCTGGGCCAGATGAGCGAAGTCGAGGCGCTTTACGCGCGCTCCTTCGTGGCCAACGAGCAGGTGGGCGACGACGTGGTCGGCGTGCTGCAGTTCCAGTTCATCGACTGGTTCGAGCGCCGCCCGGCGCGCACCATTCTCAGTGAGATGGCCGAGCGCACCGCGGACATGCCCGGCATCACCCTCGAGTTTCAGGAGCAGGAGCAGGGCCCGAGCGGCGGCAAGCCGATCGTGCTCGAGGTCAGCGCCAACGACCCAAGCGTTGCCGATGCCGGGGTCGACCAGCTGCGTGAGCTGATGCAGTCGCTCGGCGGGTTCACCGATATTCAGGACAACCGCAGCCTGCCTGGGGTCGAATGGCAGATCATCGTCGACCGCGAAGCCGCGGCGCGCATGGGCACCGATATCACCACCATCGGCAGCGCCGTGCAGCTTCTCACCACTGGCCTTCAGGTCGCCAGCTACCGCCCCCCCACGGTCAGCGACGAAGTCGATATCCGCATTCGCCTGCCGGAGCACTTTAGAACGCTCGATCAGCTCGAGCGCATGACCATCAATACCTCGCGCGGGCAGGTGCCGCTTTCCCACTTCGTGACCTTTGCCCCGGCGCCGAAGGTCGGCACGCTCAACCGCATCGACGGGCGCCGAGCGATCACGCTCGAGGCCGACCTGGCGCCGGGGTATCTCGCCGACGAGCGCCTGCGCGCGCTGCTGGCCGAGGGCCAGGACGCGCTGCCCGACGGGCTGATGGTCAATGTCGCCGGCGAGCAGGAGGATCAGCAGGAGTCGATGCAGTTTCTGTTCAGCGCGTTTCTTATCGCCGTGGGGCTGATGGCGCTGATCATGGTCACCCAGTTCAACAGCCTCTACCAGGCGGCGCTGGTGCTCTCGGCGATTCTCTTCTCCACCGCCGGGGTACTGGTGGGGCTTTTGATCACCGGCCAGGCGTTCGGCATCGTCATGGTCGGCATGGGAGTAATTGCCCTTGCCGGTATCGTGGTCAACAACAATATCGTTCTGATCGACACCTACAACGAGCTGCGCGGGCAAGGAATGCCGCCGGGCGAGGCGGCGCTGGAGGCGGGCTGTTTACGCCTGCGCCCGGTGCTTTTGACCGCCATCACCACCGTGCTGGGCCTGATGCCGATGGTGCTCGGCGTCAACGTCAACCTGTTCGCTCCGGCGCTCGGCTTCAACGCACCCTCGGCGCAGTGGTGGACGCAGATGTCCAGCGCCATTGCGGGCGGGCTCACCTTTGCGACCGCCCTCACCCTGCTGCTAACGCCCTGTATGCTGGTAATTGGGGCCAAAAAGGGGCGAATTCGAGAGGTCGCTGGCTAAAGCCTGCTCCTACGAGTCATGGGATGGGTTTGCAGGAGCCCAATTCATTGGTGGTCCGACACGTCGGCGATAGGCGCCGTTCAGGCGCCCCGGCTGGGTTTTCCGGGGTAGCTATCGTGGCAAGAAGCCGGATAAATCGAGATAAAATCAGGAAGACGGCTGCGCGGCGGCGGGGCTATGGGCGGCGTGCATACGGGCGATGAGCTGGTCTTCCAGCGCGAAGCGCTCGGTCAGCCCCTTGGCCAGGCGGTCGAGCCACGCCGGCAGCCGGGTCAGGTTGTTCTGACTGCGCTCGACCGTGGCAAAATCCTCGTCGAACTCCAGCACCATGGCGGTCGACATCTCGAGACGCTCGAGCAGTTTGGAGGCGATCTCCAAGGCGCTGTCGTCGTCGAAGGCTTTCGCCTCGCGGGCAAGCTCCGGGTAGATTTCGAAGTGCCCGGCGCTGATGTAATCCATCAACAGCTCGCTGAAGGTGTCGATGCGCGGCTTGCTTACCGCCTCGAGCTCCGAGTCGCAGGCTTCCTTTAGCTCGATGAAGCTGATCAAAAAGGTGCGGCGCTGCTCCAGCCAGCGATCGATCAGGCTATGCACCCCGCCCCACCGCTCCTGAGCGTTCTTGCAGTTCTCCAACATGGCGTTCTCCTGACGAATGTCGTGAATCAAATCCAGAGACTCGCTTTTTAGTGCGAAGGTGTCAATTGAACCTGGCAGGATTTTCCGCTCCGGCGGCGACTCACTCAATCACCGCCGGCGCGAACCTCAGCGCTTGTACGCCAGCCACAGCATCCGCAGCGGCGCAATGGCCAGAATCACAAAGCCGATCAGCGTCCAGCCGGGAAGCGATAGCCCGAGGAAGGTAAAGTCGATCTCGGCGCACTCGCCGGATCCGGTGAGCACCATGGCAACGACGTCCTGCATGGGCAGGATTTCCATCATGTAGTCGAGCCCCGGGCCGCAGCTGGGCACTTCGCTGGGCGGAAGGCTCTGCAGCCACACGTGACGCCCGGCGATGAATGCGCCCGTGCCCACGGCGATAAGCCCGAGTACACCGTAGACGCTCTTGCCCACCGCGCCCTTCGGGTTATGCAGCGCGGCGATCAGCAGCACGATACCGGCGGCGATGACCGCCACACGCTGAAAGATGCACAGCGGGCAGGGTTCGAGCCCCACCACGTGCTCGAGCACCAGCGCTACGGTCATCATCAGCGCGCAAAAAAACACCCCGGCCCAGGCGGTAGGCCGGATGAGTGAAGGTGTCATGGTGTTTCCTCGGGCTTGATCGCGGAAAAGGCGCGCATTTCGCGGGCTTTGGTAAAGTAATGGTCGATGAAGTCGCCAAACGACTCGGTGTCGGCGGCTTCGATATCCTGCTGCTGCTGGTGCGAGGTCTCGATCAGCTGATCGAGCAGCGCCTCGCGCGAGCGCAGCATCGGAGTCGAGCCGAGCGCTTCCTTTTGCTCCCTGGCCAGCGCCAGCAGCGTATCGCTGAGCGAGCCGCTGCCCTCTTTCAGGCGCGCCAGCAGCTGGCCCGACGGCGTCAGCTCCGGGTTTCGCAGGCGCGGGGCGAGCGCATCGAGCGCGGCCTGGTGCGGGGCGTTCTCCTCCACCGCGTCGAGCAGCCTTGCGACCTCGCCCATCTCGGCGAAAATCTGCTCGCCCCAGTCGGGCAACGAGACCTGCTCGCCGTTATGCGCGAGTTTCAGCGCCGGGTCGCGGCCGCGTTCGACCACCAGCCGGCGGTTATCGTCCAGGCGGTCGCACTCCTCGTCGGATACCCAGGGGCTGTCGCTGAGCAGGCACCAAAGAAGAAACACGTCGACGAAGCGCATCTGATCTTCGGTCACGCCGAGCGCGTCGAAGGGGTTCAAATCCAGACAGCGCACTTCGATGTACTCGACGCCGCGCGCTTCGAGCGCCTGGCTCGGCGTTTCGTTGTGTCGGGCCACGCGCTTGGGCCGAATGTCGCTGTAGTACTCGTTTTCGATCTGCAGGATGTTGGCGTTGAGCTGGCGCCAGTCGCCGTCGACGTTCACGCCGAGCTTTTCGTAATCCGGCCAGGCCGATGAGATAGCGTGACGCAGCGTGTTGACGTAGTTCGACAGTGAGTTGAAGCAGATCTTGAGCTGCTCCTGCACCTTGTTCTGATAGCCCAGGTCCGACATGCGCAGGGTCGTGGCGTACTCGGCGAAATAGGTATCGTCACCGAGCGGCTCGAGCTTCTCCGGCACCTTGCCCTCCGGCAGGAAGCTCTTGTCCACGGCGGGGGACGCGCCGAACAGGTATAGAAGCAGCCAGCTGTGACGGCGAAAATGGCGGATCATGCCGAAGTAGCGCGTCGAGCGGTAGTCGTTGAACGGGATATTCGTGGCTTTTTCCAGCTCGCGCAGCGCGTGCCACATGTCCTCGGGCAGCGAGACATTGTAGTGCACCCCGGCGATCGCTTGCATGATGCGCCCATAGCGCACGTCGAGCCCCTTGCGGTAGACGTGCTTCATGGTACCCACGTTCGAGGTGCCGTAGTCGGCGATGGGCACGCTGTCGTTGCCCGAAAGCCTGGAAGGCATGCTGCCCGGCCAGATCCACTCGTTGTCGAGGTGCTGGTAGGTGAAGGTGTGCAAGTCCGACAAAAACGCCAGCGCCTCCTTCGGTTCCGAGTAGACCGGCGTGATGTATTCGAGAAGCGACTCCGAGTAGTCGGTGGTGATATGCGGGTGGGTCAGTTTCGACCCTAGCGCCTCGGGATGCGGGGTTTGGGCGATATGGCCCTGGGCGTCCACCCGCAGTCCCTCTTTTTCCAGTCCACGCCGCAGCCGACCCAGGCGGCCCAGCCGGGCGCTGGGCAGCAGGCGCTCGATTTGAGCGGTCAGCGACGATGGCACGGTGAGTGGCTCAGCCAAAACGAACACTCCTTGTCGGTAGGCGGCCCGCCAGGCGGGCCCTGATAAAATCCACGGGTATTGCCTCAAGGCTCGCCCACAGTAGCGCTAAGGATATGGCGCGATACGCGCAAACTTCAAGGCGCGCGACTATTTGCCCTGCTTCGCTTTCAAAAGCGCCGCGCCGAGCGCGCCCATCGAGCTCTCCGAGGCAGGCTTATCACGATGATGTCGCGCGCCTTTTTGCGCTCGCGGTGCCTTTTTATCGCTGCGCTCGCCGCTACCCGGCTCGCTTTCGACTTCATCGCTCAAGCGCATGGAAAGGCCAATGCGCTTGCGCGCAATGTCCACGCTCATCACCTTCACGGTCACGATATCGCCGGCCTTGACCACGGTTCTCGGGTCCTCGACGTATTTTTCAGCCAGCGCCGAGATATGTACCAGACCGTCCTGATGCACGCCGATATCCACGAACGCGCCGAAGTGGGTGACGTTGGTGACGGTGCCTTCGAGCACCATGGCAAGCTTGAGGTCGGTGAGTTTTTCCACACCTTCGCGAAACTCCGCGGCCTTGAACTCCGGGCGCGGGTCGCGGCCGGGCTTGTCCAGCTCCTTGAAGATATCGCTGACCGTGGGTACCCCGAAGCGCTCGTCGGCAAACTCGGCGGGGTTGAGTGCCTTGAGCGCCTGACTGTCGCCCATCAGGCTTTTCACCTCGCGCCCGCTCTGCCTGGCGATGCGCTCGACCAGCGTATACGCCTCCGGGTGAACGCCGCTGGCGTCCAGCGGGTTCTCGGCGCCCTGAATGCGCAGAAAGCCGGCGCACTGCTCGAAGGTCTTCGGCCCCAGCCGGCTCACTTCCAGAAGCGCCTTGCGGCTGGTGAACGCGCCCTGCTGGTTGCGCTGGGCGACGATGTTCTCGGCGATCGCCGCGGAAAGCCCCGCCACGCGGGATAACAGCGCGCTGGAGGCAGTATTGAGATCCACGCCCACCGCGTTCACGCAGTCCTCGATCACCGCCTCGAGGCTTTTCGAGAGCTGCACCTGAGAGACGTCGTGCTGGTACTGACCCACGCCGATCGACTTGGGCTCGATCTTGACCAGCTCGGCGAGCGGGTCCTGCAGGCGCCGGGCGATGGAGACTGCGCCACGGATGGTGACGTCGAGATCCGGCAGCTCCCGGGAAGCGTACTCGGAGGCGGAGTAGACCGAGGCGCCCGCCTCGGAAACCATCACCTTGCTCAAGCGCCGCTCGGGCGCCAGGCCCTTGACCAGCTCACCGGCGAGCTTGTCGGTTTCGCGGCTGGCGGTGCCGTTGCCCACGGCAATCAGTTCGACATCGTAGCGTTTGATCAGTTTAGTGAGTTCGGCCAGCGATTCATCCCAGCGGTTTTGCGGCGCGTGGGGGTAGATCGTTGCCTGATCGAGAAACTGCCCCGTGGCGTCCACCACCGCGACCTTGCAGCCGGTGCGCAGGCCCGGGTCGAGCGCCAGGGTCACCTTCTGCCCCGCCGGCGCAGCCAGCAGCAGGTCCTTGAGATTGGCGGCGAAGACGTCGATGGCGGTCTGCTCCGCCTGCTCGCGAAGCCGGCCCAGAAGCTCGGTTTCGAGCGCAGTATAGAGCTTCACCCGCCAGGTCCAGCGCACCACTTCCATCAGCCACTTGTCGGCGGCGCGGCCCTCGTCGCGAACGCCGACCTGCCTGGCGATGGCGACCTGGGCCGGGTGCACCGGCGCCTCGTCCTCACCGGGCAGTCGAATCGCCAGGCTCAGCACGCCCTCGTTGCGCCCGCGGAACATCGCCAGCGCGCGGTGGGAGGGCACCCTGGCGAGCTTTTCATCGTGCTCGAAGTAGTCGGAAAACTTGGCGCCATCGCGTTCCTTGCCGTCGAGCATGCGCGCGCTGAGTTCGCCCTCATCCCACAGCCGCTCACGCAGCCGGCCAATCAGCTCCGGGTCCTCGGCGAAGCGCTCCATGAGAATCTGCTTGGCGCCGTCGAGGGCCGCCTTGGCGTCCTCGATAGCCGGCGTGTCGCCCTCAGCGGCGCGAAGATGGCCCTGTGCCTCGGCTTCCGGCTCCAAAGTAGGGTCGGCGAGCAAGGCATCCGCCAGCGGCTCGAGGCCCGCTTCGCGGGCGATCTGCGCCTTCGTGCGACGCTTTTTCTTGAACGGCAGGTAGAGGTCTTCCAGGCGCTGCTTGGTGTCGGCGGCGTCGATACGCGCCTTGAGCGGGCCATCGAGCTTGCCCTGCTCGTCGATGGCTGCAAGCACCGCACTACGGCGCTCCTCGAGCTCGCGCAGGTAGCGAAGACGCTCGTCGAGATTGCGAAGCTGGCTGTCGTCGAGCGCCCCGGTGACTTCCTTACGATAGCGGGCGATGAACGGCACCGTCGCGCCCTCGTCGAGCAGTGCGACCGTTGCGCTGACCTGCTCTGCCTTGACGCCCAGCTCCTCGGCCAAACGCGCGATAATTCGTTGATTCACATCCATACGTGCCACTAACTCATGCCGGCTTTTGAATGGCGACACGGTACCACAAAGCCATGACGCTGGCATGAAATGTCACCGGGAGCATTACCGGCCAACAAAAAGGGGCAGCGCCGATGGCGCTGCCCCTTGAAGCATCAAACCTGCTTTAACGAATCGCGATCAAATCAGCTTCGGTCCCGCCTGAACGATGGCCTCGCTGACACCTTCGAACTTCTTGAAGTTCTCGACGAATTTGGTCGCGAGTTCCTGCTGATGGCGGGCGAAGGCGTCCTGATCGGCCCAGGTGTCGCGCGGGTTGAGAAGGCTCGAGTCGACGCCGGGTACGGCGGTGGGCACGTCCAGGTTCAGGCCGCCAATGTGCTGAGTCTCGATGTCACGCAGCACGCCGGACTGGATCGCGCTGATGATCGCGCGGGTGGTCGGGATCGAGAAGCGCGAGCCGCCTTCACCGTAAGCGCCGCCGGTCCAGCCGGTGTTGACCAGGTAGACCTGGGCGTCCTTCTTTTCGACGCGCTTGATCAGAAGGTCCGCGTATTCACGCGCCGGGCGCGGGAAGAACGGGGCGCCGAAGCAGGTGGAGAACGTCGCCGCCAGGCCCTCGGAGGAGCCCATCTCGGTGGAGCCAACCTTGGCGGTGTAGCCGGAGAGGAAGTGGTACGCCGCGGCTTCCTTGGAGAGGATCGACACCGGCGGCAGTACGCCGGACATGTCGCAGGTCAAAAAGACGATGGCGCTCGGCTCGCCGGCCAGGTTCTCCGGTACGCGCTTCTCGACGTGCTCCAGCGGGTAGGCGGCGCGGGAGTTCTGGGTCAGGCTATCGTCGGCGTAGTTCGGCGTGCGGCGATCATCCAGCACCACGTTTTCGAGCACGGTGCCGAACTTGATCGCGTTCCAGATCACCGGCTCGTTCTTCTCGGAGAGATCGATACACTTGGCGTAGCAGCCGCCTTCCATGTTGAAGACGATATCGTCGCCCCAGGCGTGCTCGTCGTCACCGATCAGGTAGCGGCCCTGGTCGGCGGAGAGCGTGGTCTTGCCGGTGCCGGAAAGACCGAAGAAGAGGCACGTCTCGCCATCTTCACCCACGTTGGCGGAGCAGTGCATCGGCAGTACATCGGAGGCCGGCAGCAGGAAGTTCTGCACCGAGAACATCGCCTTTTTCATCTCGCCGGCGTAGCGCATACCGGCGATCAGCACTTTCTTCTCGGCGAAGTTGATGATCACGGTGCCGTCGGAGTGGGTACCGTCGCGGCTCGGGTCGCACTCGAAGTTCGCGGCGTTGAGAATCTTCCAGGCCGTTTTACCCGCCGGGTTGTAGGTCTCGGGGCGCACGAACATGGTGCGGCCGAACATGTTCTGCCAAGCGGTTTCGGTGGCAACGCGTACCGGCAGGTAGTGGGTGGTGTCGCTGCCCACGTGCAGCTCGGAAACGAAGTGCTCGCGCTCGTTGAGATACGCCTCGACCCGCCCCCAGAGCGCTTCGAACTTGCCGGCATCGAAGGGACGATTGACGCTGCCCCAGTCGATCTGGTCGCGCGTGCCGGGCTCGTCGACGATGAAGCGGTCCTTGGGCGAGCGACCGGTGCGCTCACCGGTATTCACCACCAGCGCGCCGTCCGCCGAAAGACGGCCTTCCCCACGGGCCACGGCGCGCTCGATCAGTTCGGCGCTGCTGAGATTGACGTGAATCGAAGGGGTGGCTTGGGTCATGGTCATGTCGATTCCTGGGCCTGCCGGCCGCTTTTTCTGACAAACGCAAAGGGCGTAATCGACGCCCTTCACCTTGAATTTGCCCGGCCAAGACGCCTGCCGGACCCTGAAGACCGGCGAATTATGGCAAAAAGAAAGCCCCCGTGAAACGGGGGCTTACGACATTCATTTTGTAGTTAAACTACTACAATGAGGCCGATTTTTTGTTGCGCTGCGGTAATTTTTCAAACAGTCGTTCGGCTTTGGTCGATAAGCCCCGACCGCATCGACGTTTGAAGGCTTTCAACTTGGAACGGCCGCCACTCGCGTCGACTACAAACTCAGTGAATCACCGGCGATGGGCTGTCGGGATTATCGATCAGCGCCTCGATTTCGGCGGCAGTGTAGTGATATTTCGTGTGGCAGAAGTGGCATTGAGTCTCGATTTCGCCCTGCTCGGCGAGAATATCCTTCAGTTCCGCTTCGCCCAGGGTGTGGAGTGCGTAGCTCATGCGCTCGCGTGAACAGGTGCAGCCAAAGCGCAGGGCCTTGGGGTCGAACACCCGCACGGTCTCTTCGTGGTAAAGGCGGTGGAGCACTTCGCGCTGCGCGAGGCCCAAAAGCTCTTCGCGCTTGATCGTCTCGGCCAGATGAACGCTGCGCTCCCAGGCGTCGATGTCCTGGTTTTGCGCGGCATCCGGCAGGCGCTGAAGCAGCAGCCCGCCGGCCCGCTTACCGTCGGCCTCGAGCCAGAGCCGCGTGGGCAGCTGCTCGGACTGGCTGAAGTAGGCCTCCAGACACTGGGCGAGCGTGGCGAACTCGAGCGCGACGATGCCCTGGTAGCGCTTGCCCTCTTTAGGGTCGAGCGTAATCACGATCTGGCCCTCGCCGACCAGTTCGCGAAAGCTCGCCGTTTCGGCGGGAAGCGCCCCGCTTTCATTCAGCCGCGCGATGGCGCGAAGCTCGCCGCCAGGGTTGGACTCGGCCATCAAAAGCGCCAGATCGCCCTGGCCGCGCACCTCGATACTGAGCGTGCCGTCGAGCTTGACCGTGTCGGTCAAAAGCGCCACGGCGGCCAATAGCTCGCCGAGCAGCGCATTGACCGCCGTCGGGTAGCCGTGGCGGCTGAGCACCTCGTGGTAGGTGTCGGCGAGGGTGACGATCTCGCCGCGCACGTTGGTTTGGTCGAACAGAAAACGCTGGATTTGATCGGACATGGGAAACCATTAAAAATAGAAGGAAGGGCAACCCGGGCGCTACTCGCCCTGGTTGCGCTGAAAACGCTGGATCTCGCGGCGCTGCTTCTTGTCCGGGCGCTTCAAGGGGTGCTGCATCATCTCGTTATTGAGCCGACGGGTCTCGCGCTCGCTTTCGCGCCGCGTCTGGCTCTGCTCGGTTTCGGCGTATAGGGTCTGCGCCTCCGGCGCGCCGCGGCGCTGATCCGAAAGCTTGACCACCTCGACCTCGTAGATGTCCCAGCCCTGGGGCACGCGAATCACCGCGCCCACTTCCACGTTCTTGCTGGTCTTCACGCGGTCGCCGTCGTACTGCACCTTGCCGCCTTCTATGGCTTTCTTGGCCAGCGCCCGGGTCTTGAAAAACCGCGCGGCCCAGAGCCATTTGTCCAGACGAACGCTCTCACTCATGGTTGCTCTCCTTGGATAGGCTTCAGGCGCTTGCACTGCGTTCAGGGTTGCCAACGCAAGATCACGCCCTCGGGGGCATATCGCTCGGCAGAAGCTCAGCGAAGCGGTCGAGGGCGATGAATTCCTGAAGCTCTTTATCGGGGCGCTGGCTGTCGGGTTTGCGAATGCCCACCAGGTACTTGATGCCGAACTCCCGCGCGCTTTCGAGCACGCGAGGGTTATCGTCGATGAAGAGCGTTCGCTGCGGGTCGAAGGGCTCACGCTCGGCAAGCGCGATCCAGAACGCCTGCTCCTCTTTCGCCGCGCCGACGTCTTCGGAGGAGATGATGGCGTCGAGGTAGTTTTCCAACCCCGTGAGCGGCAGCTTGATGGCAAGCCCGGCCCGGTCGGCGTTGGTCGCCAGCACCACCCGCGGGTGGGCGTTTTTCAGCCAGGTGAGAAAATCGAGCGCGTCGCCGCGAAAGCCGATCAGATGCTGCACCTCGCGCTTGAGCGCCGCGACGTCCAGGTCGAGCTCGCGGCTCCAGTAGGCCAGGCTGTACCAGTTGAGCGTGCCCTGCTCGCCGATGATGCGTTCGAGCAGCGTGTCCTGAGCGGCCTGATCGAGCTTGTGGAGTTCGCGATAGCGCTTGGGCAGGTGCTCGAGCCAGAAGTGGCTATCAAAGTGCAAATCCAGCAGCGTGCCGTCCATGTCCAGCAGGACGGTATCGATCTCGCGCCAATCAATCATGGCCACTCCGGTGTTGAAACGACAGTTGAAACGACAGTCAAAACGGTAAGCGTGCTATTGTAACGCAAGGCGATTTTTCGAGCCATGGAGGCCCCATGTCCCAGCACGTTCCCCCTCACGACGCCCCCCGCCCGAAGGCGCCGAGCAAGCCGCGCATCCTCCACCGCGAAAGCGTGGCGAAAAGCCAGCTTTTTCACGTCGAAGCGCTGGATCTGCGCTTTTCCAACGGCGAACAGCGCCGCTTCGAGCGCCTGAGCGGCAGCGGCCGAGGCGCGGTGATGATCGTCGCCATGCCGGACCCGGAGCATGTGCTGCTGATTCGCGAGTACGCCGCCGGCTTCGAAGAGTACGCCCTTACACTACCCAAGGGGCTGGTCGACCCGGGCGAGGATATCCTCACCGCCGCCAACCGCGAGCTGATGGAGGAGTGCGGCGTCGGCGCCCGACACCTGGAGCCGCTCATCGAGCTCTCCCTGGCGCCAAACTACATGCACCACCGTATTCAGGTGATGTTGGCCACCGATCTTTATGACAAGCGCCTGCCAGGCGATGAGCCGGAGCCACTCGTCGTCGAAACCCACGCGCTGGAAGAGCTGCCCGCGCTGCTTCTGCGCGAGGATTTTCACGAAGCCCGCGCCATCGCCGCGCTCTACATCGCCCGCGACAAGCTGCGCGACGAAAAGCGCCGGGATAGGACGGAACTAATTTGAGCGTTTTTGAAGAACGGGTTAGCGGCTAATGCCCGTCGGTCAGGCTTGGTCAGGGGTGTGGGAGGTAGCTTTAGCTCGCGACCTGGTGGCCAAGCCAAGGCGCCTATCGGAGCCATTCGCCCGCTGAAGCGGCCTCCCACAGGGTAGGATTCAGGATCTAGAGTCCAAATTTGTGGGAGGCCGCTTTAGCTCGCGACTTGTCAGTCGAGCTTCGAAAGATCGCGCACCGCGCCCTTGTCAGCGGAGGTGGCGAGCAAGGCGTAGGCCTTGAGCGCGGCGGTGACCTTGCGCGGGCGCTCGTCGACCGGTTTCCAGGCCTTTTGGCCGCGGGCCTCCATCGCTTCGCGGCGCCGCGCAAGCTCGGCGTCAGACACCTGCACATTGATCGCGCGGTTGGGAATGTCGATCAGAATGGGATCGCCCTGCTCGACCAGGCCGATCTCGCCACCCGCCGCAGCTTCCGGCGAGACGTGGCCGATCGAAAGCCCCGAGGTGCCGCCGGAGAAGCGCCCGTCAGTCAGAAGCGCACACGCCTTGCCGAGCCCTTTCGATTTCAGATACGAGGTCGGGTAGAGCATCTCCTGCATGCCCGGCCCGCCTTTCGGGCCCTCGTAGCGAATCACCACCACGTCGCCCGCCTTCACCTTGCCGTCGAGCACGTCCGCTACCGCCTGGTCCTGGGACTCGACCACGTGAGCGCGGCCTTCGAATACCAGAATGGAGTCGTCGACGCCGGCGGTCTTCACCACGCAGCCGTCGCGGGCGATGTTGCCAAACAGCACCGCAAGCCCGCCCTCTGTCGAGAAGGCGTGTTCCAGATCACGAATGCAGCCGGTGGCGCGGTCGCCGTCCAGGCTCGGCCAGCGCGCGCTTTGGGAAAACGCGGTTTGCGTGGGAACGCCGCCGGGGCCGGCCTTGAAGAACTCGACTGTATCGCTGCTTGGCGAGCGCATGATGTCCCACTCCTCCAGCGCGGCGGCCAAACTGTCGCCGTAGACCGTGGGTACGGAGGTATCGAGCACGCCGGCGCGGTCGAGCTCGCCGAGAATTGCCATGATGCCGCCAGCGCGGTGAACGTCTTCGATATGGTACTTCTGGGTATTGGGCGCCACCTTGCAGAGCTGGGGCACCTCGCGCGAGAGCCGATCGATGTCGGCCAGGGTGAAGTCGACCTCGGCTTCCTGAGCAGCGGCGAGCAGGTGGAGGATGGTGTTGGTGGAGCCGCCCATGGCGATATCCAGGGTCATGGCGTTCTTGAACGCCGCTTTCGAACCGATGGCGCGGGGCAGCAGATGCGCCTCGTTGCCTTCGTAGTAGCGCTTGGCCAGCTCGACGATCTTGTGGCCGGCGTTTTCGAACAGCCGGCGGCGGTCGGAATGCGTGGCGAGCACCGTGCCGTTGCCCGGTAGCGCCAGGCCCAGCGCTTCGGTCAGGCAGTTCATCGAGTTGGCGGTGAACATGCCCGAGCAGCTGCCGCAGGTCGGGCAGGCGCTGCGCTCGACTTCCGCCAGGGTTTCATCGTCGACGCTATCGTCGGCGGCCATCACCATGGCGTCGACCAGGTCCAGGCCGTGGTCGAGCAGTTTGGTCTTGCCCGCCTCCATCGGCCCGCCGGAGACGAAGATCACCGGGATATTGAGGCGCATGGCGGCCATCAGCATCCCGGGGGTGATCTTGTCGCAGTTGGAGATGCACACCAGCGCATCGGCGCAGTGGGCGTTGCACATGTACTCGACGCTGTCGGCGATGATGTCCCGGCTCGGCAGCGAGTAGAGCATGCCGTCGTGGCCCATGGCGATGCCGTCGTCGACGGCGATGGTATTGAACTCCTTGGCCACGCCGCCGGCTTTTTCGATCTCGCGGGCAACGAGCTGGCCCATGTCTTTCAGATGCACATGCCCGGGTACGAACTGGGTGAAGGAATTGGCCACGGCGATGATGGGCTTGTGAAAGTCGTCGTCTTTCATGCCGGTGGCGCGCCATAGCGCGCGGGCGCCGGCCATGTTGCGGCCAGCGGTGGTGGTACGGGAGCGATACTCGGGCATGACGTCCTCTACGGCGTTTATAGCGTTTTTCTAATCATGACGGGCCCGGCGCCGGTCAAAGCGCGGGCCGGGTGGGTCCAGCGAAGAGGAATTTTGCCCAAAAGGCGCGCGCGATGCCAGACGCGCGCACCTTCTCAGTGGGCGGGAAGCGCGAGTGCGGGCTTTTTCAGCGACTGATTCACCCGCTCGAGCTTTTCGAGCGACGCCTGGATGTTCTCCTCCTGAGCGCCTTTCAGGCGGAAGGCGTCGACCACGTTGGCAAGCTCGAACACCTCGACGGCCAGATGGTCGGCGGAGTCGGCGATCATCTGCACCTTGTGGGCGTTTTGCTGGGTCGTGCTGTCCATTTCGGCGATCGCGCCGTTGATCTGGCCGATGCCGCTGCTCTGCTCGCTCGATGCGAGCGTGATCGAGGCCATCAGCTCGCTGACCCGGCTCACCTGCTGCATGACGTTCTCGATCGAGTTTTCTGCCTGTTTCACCGCTGTGCGCCCGCCGTCGACTTCCTGGGTGGCGCTGTCGATCATGCGCCGAATCTCCTGCGCGGCGGTGGCGGAGCGCCCGGCGAGGCTTCGCACCTCGCTTGCCACGACGGCAAACCCGCGGCCGTGCTCGCCGGCGCGGGCCGCCTCGACGGAGGCGTTGAGCGCAAGAATGTTGGTCTGAAAGGCGATGCCGTCGATCACGCCGATCATCTCGGTCATCTTCTCGGCGCTTTGCGCGATGCGCTGCATGCGCTCGACGAGCTGCTCCATCTGCTTGCGGGTATCGCGGGTGCTGCTCGCGTTCTGTTCGGCAAGCTCGCTTGCCTGGCGGGCGTTTTCGGTGTTCTGAGCCACGGTGGCGGTCATCTCGACCATGCTGGAGGCAGTCTGGGCCAGCGCCGTCGCCTGCTGGCTGGTGCGTTGGGAGAGGTTGTCGTTTTCCACCGCGATCTGCTCCACCGCCGGGGTTACGATTGATACGCGATTTTCGACCTCGCCCACCACCGCAGCGAGGCTAAAGCGCATGGTATCGAGCGAATAGAGAAGTTCACCCAGCTCGTCGCCGCTGCGCGCATGCCCGCGGGCGGCCAGGTTGCCGGCGGCCACCTGAAAGGTCATCTGACGCGCGCCCTCTAGCCCCCGGAACACCGAGCGCAGGATCAACGTACTGAGCCCCGCCATGATCAAAAGCCCCAGCCCCAAAAGTGCCAGCTGCGCCCACATCATGTGCCGGCGCTCACGGTGGGCCTGCTCGACCAGCGCCTGGGCCTGCAGGCGCTCCTGCTCCACCAGCTGGCTACTCTGCTCACGAAGCGTTGCCGTGGCGGGAACGACCCCGTCGTTGAACGCCTCGTAAGCAGCGAAGCCGTTGCCGGCAGCGAGCGCCGTTAGCGCCTGGTCGAGCGCGCTGGACCACTGCCCGAGCGTGGCATCGAAAGCGGCGGCTGTGCCGCCCCGGGCGCTTTCGCCTTCGACATCGACGTAGCGCTGCCACTGGGTCTGGATATCGCTCACATACCCCTCGGCGGTGGCGCCGATCGCGGCAAGATCCGCGCCTCTGGGGTTGCGCACGGCGGGCTCGACCAGCTCCACGCTCTGGCCCACGCGGCGCTCGATGCCCTGCAGATCGGCGATCGACTGAAGCCCTGCGGCATCGAGGGTGGCCAGCCGCTCACCGGCGTTGATCAACCCCACGACCCCCAGCGCCCCGGCAAGTCCTAGAAACAGCAGCGCCACCAGCACCATGCCGGTCAGCCGCGCCCTGAGGCTGCCAAACTGCACGCGCCCTATAAGCCCCAGCGCTCCTTTGCGCTTAATGGCACCCTGGCGCACGCGGTAGCCCCTCGAGGCACCCTTCTCGCGCAGCTCGGCGTAAATCCGCTCGGCCAGCGCAATGGCGTCTGGCTCGGCCTTGCGCCGCACCGAGGTGTAGCCAACGATCCGGTCGCCGTCGCGAAGCGCAGCCACGGTGGCGTTGACCCAGTAGTGATCGCCGTTCTTGCGCCGATTCTTGACCAGACCCTGCCAGGTATTGCCCGCCTTGATGGTGTGCCAGAAATCCTTGAACGCCGCCTCAGGCATATCCGGGTGACGAATCATGTTGTGCGGCGAGCCCATCAGCTCGTCGCGCGAATAGCCGCTCACCTTGACGAAGGCGGCGCTGGCATAGGTGACGTTACCGTCGAGATCGGAGCGGGAAATCAGGACGGTTTCATCGTCGAGCACGTATTCGCGCTGCGTGACAGGCTGGTTATTGCGCACTTGGAAGTCCCGTTAACAATGATTAAAGTTGAATTTGCTCCATTATCGACGCCGCTCCAAGCTTTAATTCGACGAATAACCATAAAAAAGCGCCACACTTTTTTACCAGTGTGGCGCATTAAAATTATCATGCTAACGGTATGGCGTCGGCTTCGAGCGCTTTAACGGCGGCCAACGCACGGAGTTACTTGAACACGATATTGGCCACGTCCTTGTAACGATTGGCGAAGTGGACCGTCATACCCTCTTTCAGATAGTCCGGCAGCTCGTCGTAGTCGCGCCGGTTGGGCTCGGGCAGGATCACCTCGAAGATATCGCTGCGCCGGGCGGCGATCACCTTCTCGCGAATGCCGCCCACCGGCAGTACCTGGCCGGTCAACGTCAGCTCGCCGGTCATCGCCAGCGGCCGGTCGATCGCCTTGTGAGTCGCCAGCGACAAAAGCGCGGTAGTCATCGTCACCCCGGCGGAGGGGCCATCCTTGGGCGTAGCGCCTTCGGGCACGTGCAGGTGAACGAACGCCTTGTCGAAGAACTCGGGGTCGGCGCCGTACTCCTTCAAATGGCCCAGCGTATAGCTGTAGGCGATGTTGGCGGACTCCTGCATCACGTCACCGAGCTTGCCGGTAAGCTTGAAACCGCGATCCAGCGAGTGGATCTTGCTCGCCTCGATCGGCAGCGTCGCCCCGCCCATGGAGGTCCAGGCAAGGCCGGTGACCACGCCTTCGCCCTTGAGCACCTTCTCCTTGCGGAACAGCGGCGCGCCAAGAAACTCCTCGAGGTTCTTGAGTGAGATCTTGACCGTCTCTTCCGGCTCTTCTAAAAGCTTGACCGTCGCCTTGCGCACGATGCGGTGGAGCTGTTTTTCGAGCTGGCGCACCCCGGCTTCGCGCGCGTAGCCCTCGATCACCTGCTTGAGCGCGGCGTCGGTCAGGTTGATGCGCTTTTTCGGCAGCTTGTTGCGCTGCAAGAGCTTCGGCCACAGGTGGTGTTTGGCGATCTCCATCTTCTCTTCGGCGATGTAGCCGGAAAGGCGAATCTGCTCCATGCGATCCAGAAGCGGCCCGGGGATCGAGTCCAAGGTATTGGCGGTGCAGACGAACAGCACCTTGGAGAGATCCATGCGCACGTCGAGGTAGTGGTCGAGAAAGTCGACGTTCTGCTCCGGGTCGAGAACCTCGAGAAGCGCCGAGGCCGGGTCGCCCTGGAAGGATTGGCCGAGCTTGTCGATCTCGTCGAGCATGATCACC
Organism: Halomonas sp. HNIBRBA4712; assembly: GCF_043558675.1. NCBI lineage: Bacteria > Pseudomonadati > Pseudomonadota > Gammaproteobacteria > Oceanospirillales > Halomonadaceae > Halomonas > Halomonas sp. HNIBRBA4712. Next base: position 41,389 of record NZ_JBIFXR010000010.1, read on the forward strand.
GGGTTTTCGACCTCGACTTCCTTGAAGGCCTGAACCAGCTTGCCGGGCATCGCGCCCACGTAGGTGCGCCGGTGGCCCTTGATCTCGGCTTCATCGCGCATACCGCCGACGGAGAAGCGGTAGAACTTGCGCCCCAGCGCCTCGGCGATCGAGCGCCCGATGGAGGTCTTGCCCACCCCGGGCGGGCCGACCAGCAGCACGATCGAGCCGCCGACATCGCCCTTGAAAGTGCCCTCGGCGAGAAATTCGACGATGCGCTCCTTCACATCCCCCAGCCCGTCGTGGTCGCGATCCAGCACCTGGCGAGCGTGGTTAAGATCCAGCTTGTCGTCGCTGGTCACGCCCCAGGGAAGCGAGGTGAGCCAGTCGAGGTAGTTGCGCGTGGTGCCGTACTCCGGCGAGCCGGTTTCCAGCACGCTGAGCTTATTGAGCTCCTCGTCGATGCGGCCCTGCACCCGCTCGGGCACTTTCAGCGCCTTCAGTCGCTCGCGGAAGGTGTCGACGTCGTTCTCGCGGTCGCCCTTGGAGATACCGAGCTCGCGCTGGATGACCTTCAGCTGCTCGCGCAAGAAGAACTCGCGCTGGCGCTCCTGCATCTGGGCGTTGACCTGCTCGCTGATCTCGCTTTGCAGCTTGGCGACGTCGATCTCCTTGCGCAGAAGCGGCAGCACCTTGTGCATGCGATCCGCCACCGGGAGCGTGGAAAGAACGTCCTGAAGTTCCGGACCCTTGGCCGAGGTGATCGCCGCGGCGAAATCGGTCAGCGGGCCCGGCTGATTGGGGCTGAAGCGATTGAGATAGTGCTTGAGCTCCTCGCCATACAGCGGATTGATCGGCAAAAGCTCCTTGATGCCGTTGATGATCGCCATGGCGTAGGCGCGGGTCTCTTCGTCCTCGGCGTCGACCGGCTCGCGCGGGTAGCTCACCTCGACCAGGTACGGCGGCTCCTTCGAGAGCCAGCGCTGAATCTTGAAGCGGCGCACGCCCTGAGCGATGAACTGAATCTGCTGATCTTCACTCTTGAGCTTATGCACCTTGACCGCGGTGCCGATCTCGGGGAAGTCCGACTGACCCAGCTCGCTGACACCGTGCTCGCCAACGAAGGCCACGCCCAGGGTGTGGTGCGGGGTATTGCCGACCCGACGCATGGTCTCTTCCCAGCGTTCCTTGTTGATCACCAGCGGCTGCACCTGGGCGGGGAAGAACGGGCGGTTATGGATGGGGAGCAGGTAGATACGCTCCGGCAGCATGTCGCTGGCCGAGACCAACGAGTGAACGCGCTCACCGTCGGAGCGGTGCTCTTCGCGCTCGGCGTCGCTTGCGTCGTCGTCGGTCAACCATACGGGTGAATCGTTATCGTGTTCATGATCCTGGTCGCTCATGCGCCCTCCATCGACTGAGACTGGCGGCAACGCCGCCCGGCATGATCCATGGAATGTGGGCAGTAAAGCGAAACTTCAACCCTGGGCGTGTTCAACGCAGCGGCCGCGAAGGCGCTCGTTGGCGCATTAAAGCGCTTTTACTGTGGCCAGAGCTCGGGCATGGGGCGGCCGTTGACCCGCCACTGGCCGCGAATCACGTCGAACTGAAGCTCGCGGGTACCCAGCGGCAACCCGAGCCAGAGCGCGGCGACCGTCGGGGCGTCGTACCAGACGAAGTCGCCGTCGATGCGCTCGCGCCAGGCGCGCCGGGTACGCGGATCACGTAGATCTTCCAGGGCCAGCGTATCGACCCGGCGGCCGTCGAAAAACAGCGCCCCGTCGGCAGCCACGTTGATTCCCAGCAGCGGGCTTTGAAGCGCGATATGGGTGACGTCCAGGCGCGGCGAGTCGCTCAAGAGCTTGCGTACCTCCGGCTCCAGCCGAGCCATGACGCCTTCGGCCATCGGCCGCTCCGGGTCGCCCCAGGCGGCTTCCAGGCGCACGCGGCGTATGATCTCGCGCACCGCATCGGCGTTGAGCCGGGAAAGCTCCGCTTCGATCTCGCCGCTCAACAGCGCGGTATCCGGGGCTTCGCTGGGCACGTGCACCTCGCCGAGCTCGAGGCGCCCTTTCAGGCGCAGCTCGCTTTCGTCGAGTACCATCTGGCTTTGCAGATCGAGCGGCGCGGCGGTGACCTCGAACTCCGGGTAATAAAGCCGAGTGGAGTCGATGGTGAGATGGTCGCGCTGGATGAAATGATAGGCGTCTTCGGTATAGGTGTAGCGGCTTTCGAGCACGGTCGGGCCGAAGGTGAGAAAGGCGGGGCCGTCGCTCAGCGTAAGCTGGTCGAACAGCGCGCGCAGGCGCCAGTCGCCGAACACGCCCTCCAGGCGCACCCGGGCGCCGCGAACGTCGAGCTCGCGCCCGCCCTGCTGAATGACGAACGGCGCCAGTGCCAGGCGCAGCTCGCTTTTACCGCTGAGCGTGTGGTAGCGCCCTTCCCAGCGCGGCAGCGACAGCGCCGACACCTCGCCGAGGGCCTTTTGCAGGGCGCTGCCAAGGCGCGGCACCAGCGTGCCTTGAACATCGGTGCTCAAGAGCCCATGGCGCGCCTCGTAGGTAAGTTCCAGCTGCCAGGGCCTGCCTAAAAGCGGCGCCAGCACCAGTCGCCCTTCGGAGGTGAGCCAGCCCTGGCGGTTTTCCGGGCGGCTCACCCGCCACTCGCCGCGCGCCTCCAGGTCCTCCAGCGCCTGGTTCAGGCTGCGCTCGAACAGAACGCTCGAGATCAGCTGCGCCACTGCCCACACAAGGGCCACGGTGACGATGATCGGGACAATCAGACGTTCCTTGCGCATGCCAGCTCCTGGAGGACGACGGGAAAGCTCGAAGCGGGTTAAATATCCTGAACGTCGCCGCTGCGAGCGTGCCCGCAAGTCGCGCCAGCGTCAAGCGGGCACGGCTCAGTGCAGCCAGAACCCTCAGTGCAACCAGAACCCTCAGTGCAGCCAGAACCAAAGATGCATGGTGCTCCAGGCGTAGATGCCGGCCATGACGTCATCGATCATGATGCCAAAGCCGCCGGCCACGCGGCGGTCCGCCCAGCGGATCGGCCAGGGCTTGAAGACATCGAAGATACGAAACACGATGAACCCCCAAAGCGCCGCCTCCCAGGAGAAAGGCACCGCCGCCATGGTGATCCAGTAGCCGACGAACTCGTCCCAGACGATGCCCGAGTGGTCGTGAACGCCCAGATCGTGGGAGGTCTTGTCACAAAGCCACACCCCGACGATGAACGCCACCAGCACCAGACTCAAATACCAGCCCAGCGGCAGATCCGCCATGATCCAGTAAAAGGGGATGGCCGCCAGCGTGCCGAAGGTGCCCGGCGCCCAGGGCACCATGCCGCTGCCCAGGCCAAAGGCGAAAAAGTGCGTGGGGCGCCGCCAGACGCTCGGGGGAGCCTTGATCATCGCGCCTCCTCGAAGTGCTGCCAGCCCTGGGCCATCTCGAGCGGCACGCCGTGCACCCCCGGCGTATTTGAGCAGCGCCCGATCACGGTGAGCGAAAGGCCCGTCTTTTCGAGCGCCTGCCGGGCACTGTCCAAGTCCTTTGGGGAAAGCGTGACCAAAAGCTCGTAATCGTCGCCGCCGCCGAGCATCATTTTTTGCGCCTCGCGCTTACCGAACGCATCGACCAGGCCGTCGGCGGCGGGCAGCGCCGCCATATCGAGCTCGGCGCCGACGTTCGAGGCCCGGCGCAAATGGCCAAGATCCGCAAGCAGGCCGTCGGAGATATCGAGCGCCGCACTTGCACGCCCGCGCAGCGCAATGCCCGCTGCCAAACGAGGCTCGGGCAGCAGGTAGCGTGAAAGAAGCGGGTGCGAAAGATCGCGCTCGCCGCGCTGCCAGAGCAAAAGCCCCCCGGCACCGCCGCCAAGCGCCCCGGTCACGGCGATTATATCGCCCGCCCGGGCACCGGCGCGGGTGAGCGCCTGACCGGTCGGCACCTCGCCCATCACCGTGACGCTGATACCCAAAGGCCCCGAGGTCACATCGCCGCCAACCAGCGCGGTGGCGTGGCGCTCGCAGAGCCGGTGAAATCCGCGGGCGAAATCCGCGTACCAGCGAGCGGCCTGATCGGCATGCGCGAAGGCGTCGCGGGGCTGGGTCAGCGCCATGGTGCACCAGCGCGAACCGGCCCCCATCGCGGCCAGGTCGCTGAGTGCCACCGCCAGCGCCCGATGGCCGATCGCCTCGGCGGGGGCGCCAGTGGGAAAGTGAACGTCGACGTTGGAGGTATCGACACTCACCACCAGCTGGCGGCCCGGGCGCAGCTCGAGCAGCGCGGCGTCGTCGCCGCAGCCCAGCGCCACGCCACCTTGCCCGGCGGGTGCCGAGGAAGGCGTTAAAAACCGTTCAATGAGTTCGAATTCGCCCAACACAAAGGCCCCTTTCGATGCCAGCGGGCGCCTCAAAGGCGGCGCGCGCTGACCTCGGCACTGCGTAAGCGGTTGGCCAGCTTATCGAGAATGCCGTTGACGTATTTGTGGCCGTCGGTGGCGCCGAAGGACTTGGCCAGCTCCACGCCTTCGTTGATCGCCACGCGGTAAGGCACTTCCAGGCGTTTGGCGAGCTCATAAGCGCCCAAGCGCAGGATGGCAAGCTCCACCGCGTCCAGGTCCTCGAGCCGGCGATCCAGCAGCGGCGCGATTTCGCGGTCGAGCTCGGCCTTGTGCCGCGCGGTTTCCTGAAACAAGGTATGAAACAGCGCCTTGTCGGCAATCTGCATCACCTTGACCCAGTTTTCGTGATCTTCCAGATCGTCGTCGGCGAGCTGGCTACGAAACTCTGCCTCGACCGTGGTGGCGGACTTGCCGGTCATCTCCCACTGGTAGAGCGCTTGTACTGTCAGCTCCCGCGCCGCGCGCCGCGCCTGCTGGGCCGCGCTCGGCTTTCGCTGTTCACGCTCGCTCATGAGGCGTCTCCTGCGGGCAGCGCGCGCAAGAGTGACACCATCTCCATCGCCGCCATGGCGGCTTCAGTGCCCTTGTTGCCGGCCTTGGTACCGGCGCGCTCGATCGCCTGCTCGATCGACTCGACGGTCAGCACGCCGTTGGCCACCGGGGTATCGAACTCGAGCTGCAGGTGGTTGATCGCGGTATTGCAGCCGCCAGCCACGTACTCGAAGTGCGGCGTGCCGCCGCGAATCACCGCGCCCAGCGCGATCACCGCGTCGGGTTTCAAGGTCTTGAGCACGCGCTTGACTGCCAGCGGCAGCTCCCAGGCGCCGGGAACGTGAACCAGATGAATGTTTTCGGCGTCCACGCCGTGGCGGGTCAGGCTGTCGACTGCGCCTTCGACGAGGCTATCGACCACGTGGTGGTTGAACCGCCCCACCACGATGACGTACCGGCCATCGACATCGACGAAACTGCCTTCAATTTGCGAAAGGGATTGCATCTATTTTTTCCTACGTGATGATCGTATCAGGACGCTCTATCGGGCTCGCCGGTCGGTGCGACCAGCTCGACCACTTCGAGATCGAAACCCGAGAGCGCTGAAAATTTCCACGGCGAACTCAAAAGCCGCATCTTGCCCACGCCCAGATGGCGCAGAATCTGCGACCCGGTGCCGATGGTCAGATAGTTACCGGCGCCGTCGGAGTCGCTGCTGCGTGGCATCTGTACACGCCCCAGAAACACCTCCAGCTGCTCTTTCAAATCAGGGCTCGGGCGGCCTTCGTCGATCAGTACCAGCACGCCGGCATCCGCCGCGGCGATCTCCTCGAGGGCGCGGTGAGCGTGCCAGCGCGACGACGAGGCGTGGGTCAGCCCGAGCACGTCGCGAAGCGTGTCGGCCAGGTGCACGCGCACCGTGGTCGCACGCTCCGGCGTTGGGCGCCCTTTCACCAGCGCCAGGTGGTGGCCGCCCTGCAGCCGGTCGCGAAACACGTACAGGGTCAGCGGCCCGTGGGCGGTCGTCACCTGGGTAGTCTCGGTAAGCTCGACGGTCTGCTCGTTGACCATGCGGTAGTGGATCAGCTCGGCGATGGTGCCCATCTTGATGCCGTGGGTTCTGGCGAACGCCTCGAGCTGCGGGCGCCGCGCCATGGTGCCGTCGTCGTTCATGATCTCACAGATCACCCCGCTCGGGTCGCACCCGGCAAGGGCGGCCAGATCGCAGGCAGCCTCGGTATGGCCGGCACGGCGCAGCACGCCGCCGGGTTCGGCCATCAGCGGAAAGATGTGGCCGGGCTGGACGATATCCGAGGCGCGGGCGTTCGGGGCGGCGGCGGCCTGCACGGTGCGCGCCCGATCCGCGGCGGAGATCCCGGTGGTCACGCCTTCGCGCGCCTCGATCGAGAGCGTGAACTTGGTGCCAAAGCCGGAGCCGTTTTGCCCCACCATCAGCGGCAGATTCAGCCGCTCGCAGCGCTCGCGGGTCATCGGCATGCAGATCAGCCCGCAGGCGTGGCGCGCCATGAAGTTGATATGCTCGGGCTGCACCTTCTCGGCGGCCATGATGATATCGCCTTCGTTCTCGCGATCCTCGTCGTCCATGAGAATCACCATCTTGCCAAGGCGAATGTCCTCGACCAGTTCGGCAATCGAGGACAAACCTTCTGAAGATAAACCTTCCGAAGAGGCACTTTCCGAGGAGGCACTTTCCGAAGATAGGCCGTCTGAAGAGGTAGTCACCTGAACGTCTCCCATGAAATGACCGCACAGCGTGCGACGTTGCGCGCAAGGGTACCGTGGCTGGCCCCATCACGCCAGATTGCGCCCCGGCGCCCCTGGTGGTTCATACGCCGGCGGCGTCGCCGGTTTGCGGCTCGCGCGGGGTGGCGATGATGCGCCAGTCGCTGCCCACTGCGCGAATATCCTGAATATCGAGGCGCTTCTGGTGCGCCATTTCGGTCAGCCCCGGCAGCGCGAACAAGGGCCGCGCCTCGCCACCCAGAAGCGTGGGCGCGACAAAAAGCTGCAGCTCGTCGACGAGCCCGGCGTCGAGCAAGGCGCCGGCCAGCGTCGCGCCGGTTTCGACCAGCACTTCGTTGATGTCGTACTCGCGGGCCAGAAAACCGAGCATGTCGGTAAGCGACACCCGCCCGGCTTTCACCGCAGGCATGACGTGAATGATCGCCCCCGCCGCTTCGAGTTTTTGGCGTTTCTCTTCACTATGCGCCTCGGTGGTGATCACCAGCGTGCGCCCCGGCTCCTGCAGGCAGGCCGCGGCCAGCGGCAGGCGCAGAGTGGAGTCCATGATCACGCGAAGCGGCTGACGGCGAGCGACCGCTCTAGCGTTGTCGAGCCCCAGCTGCTCGGCGCGAACCGTCAGCCGCGCATCGTCGAGAATGATCGACTCGACGCCGCTCAAAATGGCGCTCGAGCGCGCGCGCAGGCGCTGCACCTGGCGCCGGGCATCCGGCCCAGTGATCCACTGCGACTCACCGGAGCCCATGGCGGTGCGCCCGTCCAGGCTCATCGCCATTTTAAGCCGCACGAAGGGGCGCCCACCCTGCATCCGCGAGACGAACCCGGGATTGAGCGCGCGCGCCTGCGCTTCAAGAAGCCCTACCTCGACCCGAGCCCCCGCCTGTCGCAGATGCTCGATACCGCGCCCGGCCACCTGCGGGTTGGGGTCGACCATCGCCACCACCACGCGCGCCACACCGGCGCGGGCCAGCGCTTCGCAACAGGGGCCGGTGCGCCCGGTGTGCGAGCAGGGCTCGAGCGACACGTACGCCGTCGCCCCGAACGCGGCCTCGCCGGCGGCCTCGAGCGCGAACACCTCGGCGTGGGGCTCGCCGGCCTTCTCGTGATAGCCCTCGCCGACGACGCGGCCATTTTCCGCGTCACCTTCATCAAAGCGAACGATCACACAGCCCACACATGGATTGGGGTCGGTGGTATAGCGCCCCTTTTTGGCAAGCGCAATGGCGCGGGCCATGTAAACGTGATCCTGATGCGTGAAGATGGCCTCCATCAGGGCTCCTCACTCGGCGCTGAGCCGGACTCGCTGCCCTTCGGCGCCAGCCGGTCGATTTCGGCGCGAAACTCGTCCAGATCCTGGAACTTGCGATAGACCGAGGCGAAGCGAATGTAGGCCACCTGATCGAGTCCAGTCAGCGCGTTCATTACCGCCTCGCCGATATCGCGGGCGTTGACCTCGCGCTCGCCCTGGGCGCGCAGCTGCTGGCGGATACGCTCGACGGCGGCTTCGATCGCCTCGGCGCTGACCGGGCGCTTCTCCAGCGCTCTGAGCATACCGGCGCGCAGCTTGGCTTCATCGAAGCTCTCCCGCGAACCGTCGGACTTCACCACCCGGGGCATGATCAGCTCTGCGGTTTCGTAGGTGGTAAAGCGCTCATGGCAGTTGGCGCACTGGCGGCGGCGGCGCACCTGGTCGCCATCGGCCACCAGTCGCGAATCGGTCACCCGCGTATCATTAGCGCCACAAAAAGGGCAATGCATGGCCGTCCACCTATGGTTAAAACAGAGTGTTAAAGCAGTAAGCGGCGCTCTCGCCGCGCTTTCGCAGGATACGCCGTCAGGAAAATGCGCGACTCGCCCGCGCTTTCCTGACGACCAACGCTCGAGCCCGCCCTTGCTTGATTCGCCAACAAACGCCGGCATAACCTAGCATTGTAACGATTTGGCACACAAGCTGCAGCGTTTGTCACCGATACCCGATCACCCTGGCTTCAGGAGAATACGTAATGTCCGTTTTCGATCAAACGCTTAATCGCTACCTGACCCACCTTTACGGCCCCAGAGCCGGCGAGGTCGCAAGGCGTATCGGCCAGCATATCGCCTATTTCGAGCGCGCGCGCGCCGCAGGCGAAAGCCAGGACGGCATCCCGGTGGCCAGGCGCGACCCGGCCCCGAGCGGAGCACCATTATGGAGCGAAAAGGATCAATGGGTCATCTGTTACGGCGACTCGATTCTGGCCGAGGGCACCGCGCCGCTGACCGTTTTGAGCGATTTTCTGCACACGCATTTGCGTGACTGCATCAGCGGGGTGCACGTGCTGCCGTTTTTCCCCTGGAGCAGCGACGACGGCTTTTCGGTGGTGCACTATCGTGAAGTAAACCCGGAGCTCGGCGACTGGTCGCACATCCGCGAGCTTGCTGGCCAGTTCGACCTGATGGGTGACCTGGTGCTCAACCACGTCTCGCGGGAATCGCTCTGGTTCGTCGATTACCTCACCGGCAGCCTCCCCGGGCGCGACTTCTTCATCGAGGTCGACCCGGAGACCGACGTCTCCCAAGTCACCCGCCCGCGAAGCAGCCCGCTGCTGGTGCCGGTGGCCACGCGCCGGGGTACGCGCCACCTCTGGGCGACGTTCTCCGACGACCAGATCGATCTCAACTTCGAAAACCCGGACGTGCTGCTGGAGTTCGTGGGCATTCTGCTGTTTTACCTCCTGCAGGGCATTCGCATCATCCGCCTCGACGCGGTGGCGTTTCTATGGAAGCGCCTGGGCACCAACTGCATCCATCTGCCGGAAACCCACACCGTGGTACGGCTTCTGCGCGCCATCGTCGACGAGGTCGCGCCCGGCACGCTGTTGATCACCGAAACTAACGTGCCCCATGCGGAGAACATCAGCTACTTCGGGCTCGAGCGGCTAAGCCCGGCGGCGACGGACCCGGTGCCCGCCGCGGATGAAGCGCACATGGTGTACCAGTTCGCCCTGCCGCCGCTTCTGCTTCATACCCTGACCCGCGGCGAAACCGCAACGATGCAGGCCTGGCTTGCCAGCCTCCCACCGCTTCCAGATAACTGCACCTATCTCAACTTCACCGCCAGCCACGACGGCATCGGCGTGCGCCCGCTCGAGGGTCTGCTGCCGGATCACGAACGCGATGCCCTTCTGGAGCTGATGCACCGCTTCGGCGGCTTCGTCAGCATGCGCAGCAACCCGGATGGCACCGACACCGCCTACGAGATCAACATTACCTGGTTCGAGGCGATGCGCGGCACCCGGCGCGGGCCGGACCCCTGGCAGATCGCGCGATTTCTGTGCAGCCAGGCGATCATGCTCACCCTGCAGGGCATCCCCGCGCTCTACATCCACACCCTGACCGGCTCGCTCAACGACCATGAAGGCGTGGAGCGAAGCGGGCGGCTACGCTCGATCAACCGCCACCGCTGGCAGCGCGACACCCTCGAGCTTTTGCTGGAAAACCCGAACACCCCCACGCATGATATCTTTCTAGCGCTGCAGGCGCTGTTGAAACGCCGCTGCGCCGAGCCCTGCTTTCACCCGGCGGCGCCCCAGCGCGTGCTGGAAAGTCACGAAAGCGTGCTGGCAATCGAGCGTGGCCCGCTCGAGAATGGCCGCATGCTGCTGGGGCTTTTTAACGTCACCGACCAGCCCGCCCCGCTCGAAACGGCCGGCTCGGCGGTCATCGACACTCTCGACGCTCGGCGCTGGCAATCGCTCGACGACTCAATCGCCTGGCCCCAGGAGCGTACGCTGCCACCCTACGCCGTGCGCTGGCTGGTCAGCACGCCGGGCTAAGCACGGCCTCTTTTCACCTTCGATGCGAGAACCTCATGCACACAAGGCTCACCCCCGCTTTCGTTGCCCTGTTGACCGGCGCTTATCTGGCCCCGGCGCTGGCGTCAGAGTCTACTCTTCCCGCCCCCGTTCAGGCGCTTCGCGATCAGGGCCTTACCATTCACGAGCGCTTCGACGCCCCCGGCGGGCTGACCGGGTTCGGCGCCAGCGCCCAGGGCCAGGAGGTGATCGTTTATCTCACTCCGGACGGCGAACACGCCGTGATCGGCACGCTCTACGATAGCGAAGGGGAAAACCTGACCGAGCAGCAGCTCGAGGCGGCGGTGCGCGTCCCGCTCGAGGCGCAAACCTGGCAGAGCCTGGAGCAGAGCCACTGGATTCAGGACGGCGACGAGAACGCGCCGCGCACGATATACATGTTCACCGACGCCAACTGCACCTACTGTAAACGGCTCTGGCGCCAGACGCGCCCCTGGGTCGACGCCGGCCAGGTGCATATTCGCCATATCATGGTCGGCATTCTCGCCCCCTCGAGCCCGGCGCTGGCCGCAACGATTCTGGCCGCCGACGACCCCACCGCTGCGCTTACGGCCCACAGCGAAGGCGAGCCTCTCGAACCCGCCGCTCAAGCCCGCGAGATCGAAGAGCAGGTCTACACCAACAACCAGCTTTTCGAGGAGCTTGGCCTGGTCGCCACGCCCACCACCGCGTTCAAACGCGAAACCGACGACGGCCTGATACGACTGGATCGTATCGAAGGGCTGCCCTCCAATGCGCGCTTGGTCGAGATGATGGGGAGTGAGGCGCCCAACGGCGGCGCATCAACCTCTGAATAATTAAGCCGTTCTGGTTAATGCCCTGCTTCCCGGTGCCGATAGGTATGGCATCCATCACCATCAATAATGCCGGGAACACCATGTTGACACGACTGACGCTGAACCAACGCCTCTGGGGCATACTCGCTCTCATCTGCCTTGCGATGATGATACTGGTCGGCTGGCTGACCTGGGATACCCGGCAAACCATCGAACAGGAGCGCCGAGCCAGCCTCAAGCAGGTGGTCGAAAGCCTGGGCAATCAGCTGGAAAGCCTTCAAACGCGCGCCCGCCAGGGCGATCTTACGCTGGAGCAGGCCCAGCAGCGCGCGATCGAGAGCATCGCCAATGCCCGGTTCGGCGACAATGATTACATTTTCGCCTTCGACGACGCGCTGCATATCGTTGCCCACCCGCATCGCGAGCGCGGCGATGACATGAGCGCCCTCACGGATGCCAGCGGCATGCTCCTGTACCCGGTGCTACTCGAGGCGGCACGCGGTGGCGGCGGCTACGTCGACTACTTCTCCCGTCGCAGCGCCGATAGCGAAGAGCAGTTTCCCAAGATCAGCTACTTCGCCTACCTGCCCGACTGGGACTGGGCTTTCGGTGCCGGCGTTTACGTCGACGATATCAACGAAGCGTTCGTGGCAAGCCTGCTGCGTTCGCTGATCGCCCTGCTGCTGGTCGGTATTCCCGTGGCGCTGCTGATGGGGTGGGTGATTCGCGATGTAGCCAAGCGCCTTGGCGGCGACCCGCGCTACGCGGCCACTGTCGTCAGCCAGATCGCCGATGGCGACTTGACCCGCGACACTCGACTCGTCGCGACAGATCGCGCGAGCCTGCTCTTCGACATCAACCGTATGCGCGAGGCGCTGGCGACGACCATCGGCGGAATCCACCAGGGGGCCGACCAGGTCAATGACGGCGTCGAAAGGATCGTCGGCGTCAACGAGGAGCTTTCCACCCGCACCGAGCAGCAGGCCGCATCGCTTGCCGAGACCGCCTCGAGCATGGAAGAGCTCACCGCCACGGTGAAGCAGAACGCCGAACACGCCGACCACGCGCGCGAACTCGCCGACGCCACGGCGAAAAGCGCCAGGCGCGGCAGCGACTCCATGACCGCAGTGGTGAGCACCATGGACGCCATCAACGAAAGCGCCGCGCAAATGAGCAGCATCGTCAATACCATCGACTCCATCGCCTTTCAGACCAACATTCTGGCGCTCAACGCCTCGGTGGAGGCCGCACGGGCCGGCGAGCAGGGCCGAGGGTTCGCCGTGGTGGCAAACGAGGTGAGAAGCCTGGCCGGGCGCTCCGCCACCGCCGCCCAGGAGATCAAGAAGCTGATCGAGGCCTCCGGCGTCAAGGTGGCAGAAGGCAGCGAACGCGTGCGCGATACCGGCGAGGTCATCAAGGGCGTGGTCGACGATATGCAGCAGCTCAATACGCTGATCCAGGAGATCTCCGCGGCCACCCGCGAGCAGAGCAGCGGTATCGAGCAGGTCAACGTCGCCGTGACTCAGATGGACCAGATGACCCAGCAAAACGCCGGGCTGGTTCAGCAAAGCAATCACGCCACCCAGACCCTGGCAACGCTGTGCGAGCAGCTGCGCCAGCGGGTCGCCAACTTTCGCATCGCGCCATCGAACGCAGCGAGCGTCGCAGCGCTCCCCGCGCCCCACCACGAGAGTGCCGACTGGGAACGCTTCTAAACGCCCGCGGCTCAAAGGCCCCACCACGCTGACAGTGTGGTAATGCCGTTCAGTTAGGCCTGGTTGGGGTTGTGGGAGGGAGCTTCAGCTCGCGACGGGTGGCCAAGCCAAGGCACCTGACGGCGCCATTCGCCCGCTAAAGCGGCCTCCCACATGAGATTTGTGCCTCCTATTGATACCTACATGTCTTGACTGAACGGCATTACGGCAGTGTGGGGCTTTATTCAAAAGTTCAAGGGCAACATTCAAGAACTGATGAATAACCTTGCAGAGGGTGGGGTCGTAGGAGCCCACTTCAGTGGGCGAAGGCGGCGCCCGCCGCCCGGTCAGGGCACCCGCCCCCGGCAGCGCGGTGCGCTGCGTCGCTGGCTGTAGCCTGCCCCTATAGAGCCGTTATCAATGGCGGTAGAATAAGGTTAAACATCGCCTTCATTGTCCCGCTCGACCGCTTCGCGCATGCGGGCGAGCAGGTCGGGCACGGCGGCCTGGACGCGGTTCCAGCTGGGGATGAAGGGGCGCTCGCGGGGGTTGTCGAGAAACAGGTTGCCCGCTTCCAGCAGGTTGCTGGCGAATAGCTCCACCGCCTGCTCTTCGCTGTGACGGTCCAGGCTCAGCCCGTTCATGGTGGCGTCGTGGTCGTAGGCTTCGATCAGATCCAGCGCCAGGCGGTAGTAGGTGGCCTTGAGGGTACGAAAATCCTCGCTGCTGAAGCTCACACCCTGGGTTGCCAGCTTGCGGTAGAGCGCCTTGGCGATATCCAGACTCATACGGTTGAGCCCGGCGCTGGCATCGGCCTCGCTGACCGGCTGATGCTTGTGGTCGTAGGCGTCAGCGATATCCACCTGGCAAATCTGGCGCATCGAGTAGTTGCGCTGAAGCTCGGAAAGCACGCCGATCTCCAGGCCCCAGTCGGCGGGAATGCGAATGCCCTCGAGTACGTCGCTGCGCATGGCGAACTCGCCGGAAAGCGGGTAGCGAAAGCAGTCCAGGTAGTCCAGATAGGGAAGCGGCCCACATACGGTTTTCAGCGCGCGCAGAAGCGGTGTGACCATCAAGCGCGACACCCGGCCGTTGAGCTTGCCTTCGGCGATGCGCGGATAGTAGCCCTTGCAAAAGCTGTAGTTCAGCCGCGGGTGCGCCACCGGATACATCAGCCGCGCTAATAGCCCGCGGTCGTAGGTCAGGATATCGCAGTCGTGAAGCCCGACCACCGCCGAGCGGTTGGAGGCCAGCATATAGCCAGCGCAGTACCAGACGTTGCGTCCCTTGCCGGGCTCGACCGACCCCAGCCCCTGCTCGTCGAGCTCGCCCTGTAGCGCCTTGAGGCGCGGGCCGTCGTTCCAGAGAATGCGCGTGTGCTGGGGCAGGCGCGAGAAGAACTCGCGGGCGTAGAGAAACTGCTCGCGGTCGGCGCGGTCGAGCCCGATCACGATTTCGCTCAAATAGGGCACGTGCTTGAGTTCGTCGATGATCGCCGAGAGCGCCGGGCCTTCGAGCTCGGAAAACAGCGAGGGTAGAATCAGCCCCATCGGCCGGCGCTCGGCAAACCCGCACAGGTCGCGCTCGAGTGCCTCGACCGGTCGCCGGGTCAGGTTGTGAAAGTCCGTGATCAAACCGTTCTGATGAAAGTCGCTCATGTGCCCTCTCTGGCGTAGCGCCCGGTTATGTATCGAGGTGTTGATCAGAGTGCGGCGGTGTCGCCTGCCGTGGTCAGCCGCTGGTCATCGACGCCCCACCAGTGCGCCAGGCCCTCGACCCAGCCCGCCGGCCCAAACGCTTGGGTGCGATAGAGCGCGGCGTTGGCCGGCTCGACGGTCAAATCGTGACGCCCCTTGATCACCACCGCCTGATCGACCGCCTCGAGCATTTCGAGATCGTTGGGGCCGTCGCCCAGGCCCAGGGTCAGCGGCGCGCGGCCGCGAAGCGAGGAGAAGCGCTTGATCAGCCAGCTCACCGCACTCCCCTTATGGGAGGATGCGACCATGACGTGGTGAAAACGCCCGCCCTGGGTAAGCGCGAGCCCGTCGCTTTCGAGCGCGCGTTGAAACGCCTCCAGCGCTTGGTCGCTGTCCTCCCAGACCAGAGGCTCGCTGCCTTCGCGCTGGCGAGCCGCTCGAGCGCGGGTTTCGTCGAGCCCGGTCAGCGCGATGAGCTCCGCCATGGACATTTCGCCCATGCGGGTAAAGCGAATGCCAAGGCGCTCGCGCCAGACGTTCAAACGCGCGCGGATGAAACGACTATCGACGCCGGTATGCTTGATGACGACGCTGTCGCGGGCGTCGCCCGGGCGGTCGAGGCTTGGATGGCACCACCCCGGCGGTAGACCGATCACCGCGCCATTTTCGGCCACGAACGGGGTCGCGGTCAGGTTCAGCGCCTGGCGCAGCGGAATCAGTTCGGCGCGGGTCTTGCTGGTCACGGGGATCACCGGCACCCCAATCGCGCGAAGGCGCGCAAGCGAGGCGGCGGCGGGAGAGAAATCGTAGCTATCGTGGTCGAGCAGCGAGCCGTCCAGGTCGGTGACGACCAGCCGCGGCTCGAAAGCGGGGTCCAGCTCCGGCGCTACCGGCGTTGAAGAAAGGGCGTGTTCCGACATGAGGTTACCTTCCGGCTTGTTGCATGGAAAAACGATTCCATGAAACAACCTCTAGCAGGTTGCGTGCCACCGCCGGTATCGTCTTTTAAATCATCAAGTTGAAAATAATCAAAAGCTAAAGCGGGTAACGAGCACCACAAAGGTGCGACTTGAATGCACTTTAATAATGCAATTAAAAAAGCGCCGAAGCGATATGCCACCGGCGCTGAACTGACCTCAAGTTGGACAAGCGTGTAGTAGCGTACAATTTTTTTGAAAAAACCTTGGCAGAAGCGCGATAATGTCTATACTCAAATTGTACCTGCTGGCGGCCTTGTACACCCCCTCACCTGACGCCAGCAGCCTACACCGAGCCAAGCCCTAACTGACCCGCCCTCCCCCGGCGGGTCTTTTTTATGCGTCGCTTTTATTCGCTCATCGCGACCCCGCTATCCTCTATCACTCGACATGAATGACAACTTCGACCCGGCGATTGCGCGCGCGTCCTTCGGCGGTGGCGTTGTCCTCGAGCGGGTGCGTGGCGGCGAGTCCTACCGCGCGCAGCCTGCCCGGCTCGACCCCGGCGGCCTGCAGCGCCTCGACGATGGCGATGGCGCGGGCGCTCGACAGCGCCCAGTTGGAGGAGTACTCCGGCGTATTGATCGACTGGCTATCGGAGTGGCCCTCGACGGAGACCTCGCCATCGAAGCGCTGGATGGTTTCCAGCAGGCTTGCCACCAGCGAGGCGCCGTCGTCGGTCAGCTCGGCCGCGGCGGAGGGAAACAGCAGCCGGTCCTGCACGCGCAGGCTGATGCCTTCGGCCACGCGGGCAACCTCCACGCCTTCCAGATTCGGCAGATAAAGCGACTCACTCACGCGCTGGGCGACACTGACCGCGCTTTCGATCGCCTCTTCGCTTATGGGCACCGCGTTGACCGGCGGCTCGTCGGTCAGAATCACCATGTAGTCGGCCAGCGGCGCGGCCGGGGGTGGCACCCGGCTTGCGCGCTCGGCAAACAGCGGCGCTGGCAAAAGCCACTCGAACGCGGGCGCCTGCTCCACTGTGTCTTCCATTGGTGCGACCGGTGCGCGCGCCAGCAACTCCGGCGGCAGCGGTACCGCCGCAGGAGCCACCACCGCTTTGGGCCGCGGGCCGGCCACGCCGAGGGCGGCGCTGATCGCCATCGGGCTCAACTCGCCAGGCGTAGGCGCGGGAAGTGCCGCCCCCCGGCGCGCCAGCGGCTCGGGTAGCGGCACCTGGGGCACGGTATCGCGCATCGCCTGTATCGGCGGCTGGGCGAGCGCTTCCGGTTCGCTGCTCGACCAGCCGGGGCGCACGTTGGCCGCGGCGATAATGACCACGAACAGCGTCACCAGCAGCGTCATGATATCGAGGTAGCTGATCATCCAACCGCTGTTGACGTCCTCGGCCGGATAAACGGACATGAGCGAGTCGTGGCGCAAGCCGCCGCGATGGTCTTCAAGCATGGGGGTGTTTACTCACTGCATTCGGGCTCAAGTGTGTCGGCCGCTGGCCGATAGGTATTCGTATAGCTCGTATAATGAGCCAGTTTATCAAAAACCCCTTTTGCGAAGAGAAGGAACTAGCCGGTGTATACCCGCCTTTTAGCAGCAACGACGCGCGCCGGATGCGCCTTGGGGACGGGGCTTTTGAGTCTTGCACTCAGCGGCTGTTTCTACGCCAACACCTCCCAGGCGCCGATCGCGACCACCTACCCCTACTCCGAGCAGCAGCGCATGCAGGCCGCCCACCACTGGGAGATCCTCGCGCGCCACGAGGCGGGCCAGATTCTCCAGCGCGAGCGCGTGCGCTTTCGCGACCTGCACATTCGCGCCTCCCAAGCGGACGGTTACGTGCCCTACAGTGGCGGCGAGTTCGATCGCGGGTTTCGCACGCTGCTGACCAGCGAACTGGTGACTCGGGGCGCCAACGTCACCACCGCCGCCGGCGACAACAGCGTCGATGTCGTGGTCGGCGTCGAGATCGTCGAGCATCGCGGGCGCGGCTTCGTTCGCCCGCCGGTGGGAGCCTTCACCGCGCTCACCGCCGGGGTCGCCGTGGCGACCATTCCGATCAATCACTGGGCGGAGCCGGCGCTGGGGCTGATTCCCGCCGGTATCGCGGCGGACGTGGTCAGCGGTAGCTGGACCTACACCGGCAATGAAGAAGTCATCATCACCACCCAGGTCATCGACCAGGATCGCATTCTCTACTCGTCGTCCAACATCTACTACATCAACAAGGACGACCGGCGCCAGTACGCGCCGCCGCGGGTACACTACCCGGACCCCGCCATTCCACTCACCGACACCTGGTAAGGCCATGCCCATATCGATTTCTGATTTCTCTGGGGCTCTTCTACGACGCGCCCTGCCGCTGCTGGGAGCGCTTCTACTGGCCGGGTGCGCGAACATGAATCAGCGCGGCCCCACGCCACCGCCCCCGCCGCCGACCCTTTCAGAGCTGGCCCACGAAGCGGCGGCACAGATGGTTGCCAGCAACCCGGCGATGACCCGCTACAGCCCGATGATCGCGGCCACGTTCGTCAGCATCGATAACCTGACCCAATCCTCGACCTTTGGCCGTATCAGCTCGGAAATCATGGCATCGGCCCTTGCCCAGCAAGGCATGCAGGTGCGCGAGGTCAAGATGCGCGACAGCATGTTCATCGAGGAGAACGTGGGCGAGCTGATTCTCTCGCGCCAGGTAGCGCGGCTAAGCTCACAATCCAACGCCCGCTCGATTCTGATGGGCACCTACGCCCAGGGGCAGAACACTATTTATGTCAGCACCCGCGTGGTGCGCGCCGGCGACGCCATGGTGCTCGCCACGGCGGACTTCCAGCTCACCCTCGACAACGACCTGATGAGCCTGCTCGAGGACCAGGGCGGCTGGTAGGTTGGTTTTTTTACGAGTTAAAAAAGCGGCGCGCTACCCGGTAGCGCGCCGCTTTTTTTATCAATGAATGAAGACTGGAAAGAGGCTTGTCAGTCACTCATCTTGAGCAACGTTTTCTCGTCTCTGTTTCGTCCACTCTGGGGCCGCCGCACGCCGGTAGGCGCTATACGCCCCCCACCACACCGCAAGCCAGAAAGCGTAGAACATCGCCCCACTGTTATGGGCCAAAAACGTCTGCGACAAGCCGAAGTCGATATAGGCCACTGGCAGGAGCGTGCCCGCCACCGCCAGCGAGCGAACGCGATAGTCCTCGTGCGCAAGCCCGGAGGCGAACAGGCGCATGGGCACCAGATAGAGCGCCAACAAAATGATAAGGCCCACCACCCCGCGCTTGGCGGTGGCGTCGATAAACTCGTTGTGGGCGTGGTCGAAGCCGGTGGCTGCCGGGCTGATCACCCCGCGCTCTCCAAGCGCGACCATGGCCTCCACGTAGCCGGTTTCGCCCCAGCCAAGCAGTGGGCGCTCGGTGATCAGCTCCCCCGCGCCGCGCCACATCTGAAAACGAAGCCCGAGTGAAGTATCGCGCTCGCCGCCGCCCAGGTACTGGGTCACATCGTTCACCCCGGCCTGAACGCGGGTTTGCACCCCGGTTTGAGGAATCGCGTACATCGCCACGGCGATCACCAGTGCCGCAGCCACCGCCGCGCCCTTTACCTTGAGCGAGAGCGCCCGGCCATAGCCGCGATAGAGCACGAAAGCGATGAACGGAAGCCCGATCCAGCCGCCGCGGCTGCCGGAGAGAAGCGATCCCAGCATACCCAGCAGCGCCCCGGCGAGCAGCAGCGCCACCCAGCGCCACCGGCGCGGTTGCACGAAGGCAAACCCCAGCCCCGCCAGACACAGAACGCCCATCAGCATGCTCAGGTTGCCAAACTGGATCACGTGCAGGAAGCCGCCGGCGCGGGCCACTTCCATCACCAGGTTTTGCCACAGCGCCCAGCTCCCCGCGCCGATCGCCCCCAGCGCCAGCCCCGCCCAAAGCAGAGCGAGTTTGGGCGGGTAGCGCGCGATCAACAGCAGCACCGGCACCGCGAGCAGAAACCGCGAAGGCCGGTCGAAGCCGCGAAGCCCCGAATCCAGCGTCGAAAGCAGCCCCACGCCCAGCCCGTACAGCAACAGCACGGCGATGATCTTTCGATCCGCCGCGTCAAGGCGCGAAGCCGGCTCGAACAGCAGCGTCGCGGAGGTCAAAAGCAGCACCCCCGCCCCCAGCGAGTAGCCCGAAGGCACCACCAGCGCCAGCGCCCCCATCGTGAAAACCGCCGTGTTGATGACCGATTGACGCCAGGGGGATCGAGCCTTCGAGGGATGATTCATGCGTAAGACCTGTGAGGGGCACGCCGGTGCGCGCCGGTGCTTCATTACGTAAACAAAGCGCCAGCCTCGCGGGGCTGGCGCTTTTACTTTCAGAGCGTGTCGCCTTACGGCGTGCGCTCGTACACCTCGGCGGCGGCGAAATCACTGCCTGCCTTGTCCTTTTCGGAGAGCGCGAACTCGACCGGAAGCTCAGGCCACTCGATGCCAAGCGTTGGGTCGTCGAAGCGAATGCTGCGCTCGGAGGCCGGGTGGTAGTAGTCGGTGGTCTTGTAGAGAAAGTCTGCCGTTTCGGACAGGACCACGAAGGCGTGGCCGAAACCTTCCGGCACCCAGAGCTGGCGATTGTTCTCGGCGGAAAGCTCGACGCCGATCCACTTGCCGAAGTGCGCCGAGTCGCGGCGTAAATCCACCGCCACGTCGAAGACGCTTCCCTGGGTGACCCGCACGAGCTTGCCCTGGGGCAGCTCGAGCTGATAGTGAATGCCGCGCAGCACCCCCTGGCGCGAGCGCGAATGGTTGTCCTGGACGAATTCGCGGGTGCAGCCGGTGGCCTCTTCGAAGGCTTTCTGGTTGAAGCTCTCCATGAAAAAGCCGCGTTCGTCGCCGAACACCTTCGGCGTGAGGATGACCACGCCGGGTAGTGACGTTTGTTCGACCTGCATCAGTGACTCCCCTCGGCGTCCAAACGGTTGAGCAAATACTGACCGTAACCGGTCTTGGAGAGCGCGTTGGCGCTTTCGCGAAGCGCTTCGTCGCTCAGCCAGCCCTGGTGCCAGGCGATCTCCTCGAGACACGCTACCTTCAATCCCTGGCGGTGCTCGATAGTCTGTACGTACTGGCTCGCTTCCAGAAGGCTATCGTGGGTGCCGGTATCGAGCCAGGCAAAGCCCCGGCCCAGGCGCTCGACGCGCAGATCACCGCGCTCCAGATACGCGTTGTTGATACTGGTGATCTCCAGCTCGCCGCGCTCGGAAGGCTCGACTTTTTTTGCGATCTCGACCACGTCGTTGTCGTAGAAGTAGAGCCCGGTCACCGCGTAGGGCGACTTCGGCTTTTGGGGCTTCTCCTCGATGGAAATGGCAGTGCCCTGGTCGTCGAACTCCACCACGCCGAAGCGCTCCGGGTCCTTGACCAGGTAGCCGAACACCGTCGCCCCGCTCGGCTGTTCGCTTGCGCGCTTGAGCTGCTCGGAGAAGTGCTGGCCGTGGAAGATATTATCGCCCAACACCAGGCAGACCGGGGAGTCGCCGATGAACTCTTCACCGATGATAAACGCCTGGGCCAGGCCGTCCGGGCTTGGCTGCACGGCGTACTCGAAGCGCACGCCGAAAGCGCTGCCGTCGCCCAACAGGTTCTGGTACTGGGGTAAATCTTCCGGTGTGGAAATAATCAGAATTTCGCGGATACCCGCCAGCATCAGCACCGAGATCGGGTAGTAGATCATCGGCTTGTCGTAAATCGGCAGCAGCTGTTTGGAGACGCCGCGGGTAATGGGGTGCAGCCGTGTGCCGCTGCCCCCGGCCAGAATAATACCTTTACGTTGCATGGTGTCCTTCCTTGCTCAAGGCTCGGCTTAACGCGAGCTTGCGATTTCTTCCACGGTCAGCGCCACCTGACTTTGCCAATCGGGTAGCGTAATACCCAGCGCTTTCTCCAGTTTACCTACATCGAGGCGGGAATTCAGCGGGCGGGTAGCGGGCGTGGGGTATTCGCTGGTGGGAATGGCGCCCACGCCCTGCTCGGTGATCGCAAGCGCAAGGCCTACCTTTCTCGCCTGCTGGAAGATTTCGCAGGCAAAGCCGTGCCAGCTGGTGTGCCCGCGCGGCGCCAGATGGTAGACGCCGCTTTTCAGGTCGCTGCCATCCGGGCTCAGCCACTTGGCCAGCGCCTGCTGGGTCACCAGTGCGATCAGCCGCGCCGGTGTGGGCGCGCCCACCTGATCACTAATGATGGAAAGGCTTTCACGCTCACCCCCCAAACGCAGCATGGTGCCCAGAAAGCTCTTGCCGAAGGCGCTGTAGACCCAGCTGGTGCGGAAAATCAGGTGGCGGCAGCCGCTGTCGATCACCGCCTCGTCGCCGGCGAGCTTGGTCTCGCCGTAAACGTTTTTCGGCCCGACCGGGGCGCTCTCCTGCCAGGGCGTATCGCCCTCGCCGGTATAGACGTAGTCCGATGAGTAGTGCACCAACAGCGCATTATGTTTGGCGCAGTGCGCGGCCAGCTGCGCGGGCAGCGAAGCGTTCAAACGCGTGGCCGCCGCCTCGTCGGACTCCGCGTTGTCCACCGCCGTGTAGGCCGCCGCATTGACGATCACGTCGGGCTGGTGCTCGACCAGGTACGCATCCACCGCCTCGGGCTCGGCCAAATCCAGCGCCCGGCGCGTCGGCGCGAGTAGCTCACCGAACGTCGCCAGCTGGCGTTTGAGCTCAAAGCCCACCTGCCCATTACTACCGGTAATCAGGATCTTCATGGTTAAATCCTTTTAAATCAGAATGATCGGTGATTGCTTTTCCTGTCAAAGGCTCCCCAGCCGCTCACCCTGGTAGCTGCCGTCCTGTACCCGCTGCCACCACTGGCGGTTATCCAGATACCACTGCACGGTTTTACGCAGGCCGGTTTCGAAGGTTTCTTCCGGGCGCCAGCCAAGCTCGCGCTCGATCTTGTCGGCGTCGATGGCGTAGCGCAGGTCGTGGCCTGGGCGGTCGGCAACAAACGTGATCAGCTTGCGGTAGGAGCGCTCGCTGGGCACCAGCTCCTGAAGCAAATCGCACAGGGTTTCGACGACTTCCAGGTTGGTTTTTTCGTTGTGGCCGCCAATGTTGTAGGTCTCGCCTACCTCGCCTTCCAAAGCGACTTTCACGAGCGCCCGGGCGTGGTCTTCCACGTACAGCCAGTCGCGCACCTGCTGGCCGTCGCCGTACACCGGCAGCGCCTTGCCCGCTAGGGCGTTGAGAATCATCAAGGGGATGAGCTTTTCCGGGAAGTGGTACGGCCCGTAGTTGTTCGAGCAGTTGGTGACCAGCACCGGCAGCCCATAGGTGCGCTGCCAGGCGCGCACCAGGTGGTCGGAACTCGCCTTGCTGGCGGAGTACGGCGAGCTGGGGGCGTAGGGGGTCTCTTCGGTGAAGAGATCCTCCGGGCCTTCCAGGTCGCCGTACACCTCGTCGGTAGAGATATGGTGAAAGCGGAACCCGGCGGCTTTTTCGGGGGCGCGCTCTTTCAGACCGTTCCAGTACTGGCGCGCCGCTTCCAGAAGCGTATAGGTGCCGACGATATTGGTCTGGATGAACGCCGCCGGCCCGTCGATGGAGCGGTCGACGTGGGACTCCGCCGCCAAGTGCATAACCACATCCGGCTGGTGGCGCTCGAACACCGCCTGCATTTGGGCTGCGTTGTTGATGTCGACATGCTCGAAGGCGTAGCGCTCGCTGCCTTCTACCTCGGTCAGGGATTCGAGGTTGCCGGCGTAGGTCAGGGCATCGACGTTGACCACGCGGTGATCGGTCTGCTCGATCAAATAGCGCACCACGGCGGAGCCGATAAAGCCCGCACCGCCCGTTACCAATATGTTCATCTCTGCTCCTGAATCAGGTCACGCCACGAGCGCCTCGAAAGCGCCTTTGGCCCGCTGGAATAATAGCGCACACCATACCAGAAACTCGCGCATTTAGGCATGAGCCGCACCCCGCCCGCCTCGACGGGTTTTACCCCGGCGTCACGTTAGGGTAAAACGGTTTGAAAATAACTCTAAAAGGAAAAGCCCCATGAAACGCGCCTTGGCGATGGCTTGGCTGTTACCCGGCGCCACCTGCGCCGCTACACCTACGTTGATTTCTCCCATGATCGACGGGATGCGCGCCTGCCCTAGCGCCATCGAAGATACCACGCTGACCACCGGCGAACAGGCCTGGCAGGCGTGCCTTGCGCGCGAGGAGAGCGCTGCCTCGTTGATCGACGAACGGCTCGCCGAGCTTGGCCCGGCACTTAGCGCCGATGGCCGGTTCGAGCTGGGTTACACGCTGGGTATGCCGCTGCTCTCCTACGTCAGTTTCGATCAACGCCAGGACTCGCCACGGATGTGGATCGACCGCGAGCTGATTCGCCAGGATTTACGAGTGATCCGCGATTCAAACCGCGCGCTGGTATTTTATCTGTTCGGCAACCACTTCGTGCTCGACGACCAGGCTGAAGCGGCCGCCGTCAGCGCCCAGGACCCGCGCAGCCTGATGACCCTGGCGGATGGCCGCTCACCGGTCGACAACTACTTTTCGTCGTCGATCTACCCCTGGTCGCTGGGCGATGACCAGACACGCTACCAGCGTGCCCGCACGCAGGCGATGGAAGCGGTTCTCGACGAAGTGTGCCAACTTCCCCAGGTGGACCGGGACAAGATACGCGCGGTGACCACGCTGGGCGAAACCCACCACTTCTTCACCGACTTCATGGGCGGCATGGGGTATGACCGGTCTTTTGAGGTCACCGATTACAGCGAACACTCCCAAGTGCGCTTTCGCCAGTGGCTCGAAACGAAGTTCGGCTCGATAACGCGCTTGAACGCCTCGCTCTTGTCCTCGTTCGAAAGCTTCGAGGAGATCGACGCGCCTTCGAAGGATATTGCCTCGCAGCCGCTCGAACACTATTTCGAGCATTACGACGTGCACGCGATCGGTACGATCCCCTTCTACGGCTGGGCCTATAGCGAAAACGGCACAACGTTCGATATTCTCGTTTATTTGAACGGGCAGTATTTGGGGCAGGCAGATACGGCGCTGACGCGTCTTGACGTGGCCCAGGCCATCGAGGGCCTCGAGGATTCCAATGTCGGCTATCGGTATGAGCTGGATTTTTCCACTTTGCCGCCGGGGATTCACACCGTCGATTTGCGTTTTTCCACCCCCGAGGGCACCAGCCCCTTGAAAACCTACTCCCTGGCGGTGATCGACCGCCAGCAGACGACGCCCGAGATGATCACCGGCTACACGCTGCCGCCCACGCAGACCGTAATTCCCGAGTCACTGCGGTACTGGCCGGACTACCCGCCCACCGACACCACCGTGTACTACAACCCACTGGCCGCGCTCTGGAACGAGTTCCGCGAGTATCAGGTGCAGCACGAAATCGAAACCCACGCGGACCTCATAAGCCAAAGCTGCTTCGAGCCCGAGCAGGTCTTCTCCCACCAGATCGCCCCGGCGTTCAAGGGCTCTTGGAACCCGCAGCTGTTCGCCGCCGACGCCTCGCTCGAGGCCAACCCGCACTACGCCCAAGGCATCAACCTCTATGGCGGCATCGTCTACGGCAATTATTTCTTCGACTGGCTAGAGGAGAAGGGCCACAGCCGCTACGGCGTGCCGGAAATGCATCCCATGACCGATATGGCGCCAGAAGCGTTGGCTCAGGCTTTGATACGCCACCACGACAGCGGCGCGGTTTTCCTTTCGCCCTACTTCGTGTCGATTCTGGATGGGCGCTTTGGCACCGACGAAGAGCACGGCAAGTTCATGGTGCGCGAGGACAACCCGGATTACGGCTCGGCGCAGTACGTCGAGGCGATCAAGCGGGTGATGAATGCCCCGCCGCCCTGAGGCAGCGGGCCAAAGCCCTCACCGGGCTAAGAGCGCGGCTCGCCCTTCCAGCGCGCCAGGCGCGGTTTGAGAAAACGCAGCAGCGGCGCCTCGACCAGCGCCCACGACCCCCAAGCCAGCAACACCGAAAGCAGAAACGCGATGGGCAACGCCCATGCCCCGTCGATCAAGGGGTCGAGCCACAAGGGCGGCAAATTGTGAAACAGATACACCCCGAAACTGATCGTCCCCAGAAAGGCAAGAGGCCTGGAAGAGCGGGTGATCAAACGGCTGTGTAGCACCGCCCAGAACAGTAGCCCAAACAGCAGTACCATTACGCCGCGAAAGTAAAACCCGGAAAGCTCAAAAGTCAGCTCGAGAAACGTTTGGTAAAAGAAGCCGCTGGCGATGATGACAGCCATCAACGCCAGTGCCAGCCAAGTAAAAGCGTGGGAAGCTTCGACCTCGCGGCGGTGCGCCAGTTGGCCGATCACCCCGCCCAGCCAGAACGCAAACAGGTGCAGCGGAAAGACCCACAGCTCGATATACCCGTCGCGCCACTCGATCAGCGGTGTATGCAGCGTCGCAACCGCCACGCCCATCAACGCCACCACCTGCCATGCGCGGGGCGTCAGCCGGGGTAACAACGCGACGAGCGCGAAAAAGGTAAAAAAGACCGGCAGCGACCAGAACGGCGGGTTGAGCGCGAAAGCGGTAGCTTTATCCGGCACGGTGAGGAGAAACGTCAAATGATGAAAAAGCAGCCCGGGCCAGCTCGAAAGCGGCGGCCACTGAGTGAGCAGGTACGCTATGACGGCCACCAGGTACGCCGGGTAGAGGCGAACCAACCGCTTGGCCAGGTAGTGAAGCCCACGGCTGCGCTCCCAGTTCAGCGCATAATAACCTGCCACGATGAAAAAGCAGCCCGTACCGTTACTATAAAACGAAAACTGATAATAGTGGCCAGCATAGTGACAAGCTACTACAAGCAGCGCTCCAAATACTTTGATCAAATACAGCGCGTTGAAAATAGGGGGGGACATAAATGACCATCAGCAAAAAAAGACACGCCATATACCATACGTATAATGACTTTATTTAAAAAAAGACCACCACCTAAGCGCCTAGACAGAGTGCTAAATCTTCAAGTGTTTGGACCAGCAGCTTTTAAGGTCGACAAAAAACGCTACTAAAGCCTCCTTTCACAAACCATAATAAAAATTATGAAAACCACACTCTATCACACGGCACAATAACAAGCCTTATAGGCTAAAAATACTCGTAAGTCTCGGTAAAGCCCATTAGTGCTGGTGTTCACCGCCTATCGGGTAAATTCATATTTACCATATTTTTACCACTCCAATGATTTTTACTCAGCCTTTACGAAGCATGGATGTTGCTATACCAAACTGACGCCAAGCTTTTGTAAATCGACGTTTAAATTTCCAAGCTCATTCCTGCCGTTCAGGCTAACCGCCCCCAGGGAACGACTGTTTTTATAAAAAAAGCATCCCAAAAGCTAGAATCAAGCTCAACTTCCGAGATGCATCTTATATGACTAAGGGCTTCGAAACACTTTTTTGAAGCCTGCTAGTGCGTTTTTTTCTTAGGCAACTCATCCTTCAGTGCATTGGCATAAGCGGTGCGCGCTGTTTGCGCAATGGCCAGCTGCTGGTTGAGGCGCTGCAACTCCTGATCTGTAACGCGTAGATTCACCAGCTGATTACGGGCGTTTTCCGACAGCTCATCCAGATTATATTCACGGTTGTCAATAGTAACCGTTTGCGCTTGTTCCTTGGTCATCACGAACTCCATCAAGATAAAAACGACAACATTATATCAGCTTATACTGCGCCACCGAACCAGTTTAATCAGGGTCGGCTAACGCTACGTTAGAGGCGAGCGCGTCAAGCAGCTCATTGATATTCGCCTCAGGAGGTATACGCTGAGACGAACGCGTGGGATGACGCATACCCAAATGCCGAATGGTCTTGGCAGGCAAGATCGTTGACTTTGCGTGTGCCCGACAGCGCCACTCCAAAATCGGCCCCGATGTTGTAGTTTGAACGACCCCCCAACCGATAACGCCTGATCCTTTGGCATAAAGCACCAGACAGTCTAGGGGCTGGTAAAGGCCTTGGGCCTCAAGCATTTCCAAGGGTAAAAAGGAGGAAGAAACCGGCCAGTTTGATGCAAACCAACGTGGTGGGACGGTATGCCAAAAGCAAGACGGCTCTTTAGCTGCCATGCTACCCAATGCCTGTTGCAGCCGCATGCTAAAAAGCCCACGCAAGCGGAGGTGGTAATCCATTCGCGTTCGCAATAATTCCATGTGCGCGTCCACCTCACGAATTTGATTAATATGATCCTGTGCCTTTGCAGTCAACGCCCAGGTTGGATAACGGCGTCCATCGAGCGTAATACTTTTAGGCAGTTTTGACATGAGACCTGACTCTGTAACTTCCAATAAGACATTTTCAATCGGATAAACGTTAAAGCCAAGGCAGGCTAGCTTTGATGTTTTATGCATGGATCGAATGCATCGGCATTCAAAACATACGTTTATACAATCAAAGCACCCACCTTCGAAAGAATATTATTGCGCTGATCGTGAATTTAAAAAAAGGCCCACGTGGGCCTTTTAGAATTAACTGCCTGGTCTCGCGTATGAACCCAGCGAAATTACTCTGGCAATTCGTTCACCAACTCTTCCACGTAGGCTGTGCGCGCCGTGCGGGTAATGGCTATTTGCTGCTTCAGCCGGGCGATTTCCTGATCTGCCTGATGCAAGTGCTTCAGCTGAAGCTTGGCGGCATTATCGAGTTCGTTCAACGAATACTCTACGTCATCAAGCGTTACAATGCCGGACTCTGACATGCTTACCTCCTTGGCGAACACTTAGCTATCGAAATTAAAACTAATATCGTCCTCGTTATTATCGAATAACTTTTCCAGGTCGACTTTCTCATCTGCATCAAGTGCTTTTTGGCGAAGATTATAGAGCTTTTGCAACACTGACAAGCGATGTTCTGACAATAACTGTGTATAGGCAAGGGCTAACGCACCGGACTCAGCAAGCCCAGCCAACCGATCACCTGAAAGTGATTTCAAAGCCGCTTCATGAATATGGTAAAGCCCTTCTACCATCCTGCCTTGCTGATCACCGCTGGCCAACTTTATTTGCCAAGGCACTATCAAACCAGCCTCGTCCAGATGGCTGACCAGTCGGTCGGTTACTTGGCGAGCGTTTTCAAGATTTTGTAGAAATGTTAACGTCTTTTTCATCTGCTCGGTGGGCTTTTTTTCGGCATCGAAAAAGGACGTATCACCGCTTTGAGCCAAGGTACGAAACCCTGGCGCCGCTTCATCTATACACAACACCCATCGTTGGGCTTGGGTATCATTCATCACCTTGAAAGGATAAGCACGATACATGGCGGGGCGATAGCCACCGATCCAGCGCCCATTAGTATGCACAAAAACGTTTTTTCCTCCCTCCAGTGCCTGCAACCCAATCAACTCATAGGTACCGCTATTACGACGTATAAACCCCGTCGGCATGGTGGCCACGAGTTCTGGCAACTCCTCCACTACCACAGGTACCACCGGCTGCTCCAAGGCGAATTCATAGCCAGTGGGAGCAAACCCAGCCTGATAATGTTTGGAAGCTTGAAGAGGAACGTAATGCGACATGATGATAGAGACTCCAAAGGGGGCCATACTACCATAAGTACACAGGACGTCGACCCAGAGGGCCACTTAGAATAAAAAAACCCCGATCCAAGGATCGGGGTTTTGTCTTCTACCCTTGCGACAACCGCGGCCGCGAGGGCGTTAACACATCACCAGCGCCATTAGGCAACCAGAGAAGCGTCGTCCAGACCAGTCAGAGAGTTACCAAAGTCATAAGTACCGATCAGCTGGGCACCTGTAGCAGTGGCAGAACCTGCGCCATCAGCGCCTTGGCCAACAGTGACATCCCAAGCCTGGTACTTACCAGCGTTCAGATTGTCTTCGATCATCAGCACAGAGTTGTAGGTGTTACCTACGAACTGACCGCTACCGATGGTAGACAAACTGGTGCTAGCACCCAAGCCACCGAAGTCGATGTCTGCTGTACCATTCAACGCAGCTACCAGGTTTTCGCTGGTAATACCGTTGAAAGCGAAGCTGTTACCGGCAACGGTAGAAGCAAACTCAACGATAGAAACGCTGTTTGCAGACAGAGCACCTGAAGTGTCTTCAACAGTGTAGTCAACCAGCTGTTGAGACTCGACACTGCCGCTGCTGCTTGTCAGCGTGGTCAGATAAGCAGAGAAGTCGAGCAGATCAGCACCGGCATTCAGATCACCAGTATCATCATCGCTGTAATCGCTATCGAAGTTAACGATAGTGTTATAGCCATTATTGTAACCAGTGAACTGAACGGTTTCGCTACTTTCACCATTGGTAGACAGAACGATGACGTCGTTGCCTGCACCAGCGTTGACGATGTTGCCAGTATTGTTGGCTTCCGATGCCGTACCGGTCAGATCAAGACCGTCACGCTGAGCCAGTACGCTGCCGTCATCGCTACCCACCATACCAGATACGCTGTTGGCTGCTGCTGTAGAACCATCAATGACGGACTGAAGGTCGACAGTCAGTTCAGAGTCATTCGCTTCTTCGCGAATAGCCTGAACCAAGCGCTGGTCAGCCGTGGTGCTCGCGCCAACCTGATAGTTGTTGAATACGTTGATAGCCAGATCGTCAGCAGAGAACTCACCGTCGACCATGGAGCGAATGACCAAGCTGTTGTCCGGGCCAAGCTCGGCTTGCAGCAGCTTGTTCAGCACGTAGTTGCTGTTGATCGCCTGAGCAATACCAGCGTTGACATCGGCCTGAGTACCGAAGACACGGTCACCCAAGATGTCGTTCAGGCTCACGGTGCTTTCAAAGCCATTCTGGTTGGCGACTGCCGCGCCGCTTGTAAGAGCGCCGCCAGTGGCTGCGCCAGAGAAGGCAACAGTGACCTGCGCATTAGCCAACAGGGCAGGAGTGGAACCTACACCTGAAGACAGCTCAGCGGTGTTACCACGCAGGTTGTCGAAATCACGAACACCATCAACTTCCTGAGTGTTAACTACCCAAGTAGCCGCCTGTGCTTCGTTAGTCATCAACGACGCACCGCTGTTGTCGGTGTAGATGGTGTCGTTGCCGGTACCAGAGGTCACGGTGACGCCACCAGCGCCTTCGGTCCATACGGTGTTGTTACCGTTGCCGGCGTTGATGTTGACGTTCTGCTGAAGATCCTGCTGGTTCGGCAGGTTGTTACCGTCGGTACGCACGGCCAGCGTGTGAATGGTGTCGTTACCTTCACCGGTGTTGATCGCCAGCGAGAAGCCGTTGAACTCGGCCGCTTTATCGTGCGAGTAGGCAACGTTGACGGTGTCGTTGCTGCCTGCATCGTTAGCGGTGTTGTACACGTGAGCACGCGCTTCGGCGTTAGGCTCCCAGTCGCCGCCGGTGTTGAGCACGCCTGCCCAGCCGCCAACTGTCAGGTTCTCACCCGCAAATGCGGTCGCATCGAAGTTATAGACATTGCCTACGTTGCCGATGGACAGATCACCCTGAGCAGCGCCAGAGGTGACTTCGATCTGCTGAAAAGCGGTGCGAACCTCGGTGCCTTCGTTGAACGCGCCGTGACCCATGCCAGAGGCGGAGAATACGTTGTCGACTTTACTATTGCGGTCGACTTCCAGGTTCAGCTTCTCAACGACGGTGCCGGAGTTGGACATACCACCGATGGTTACGTCACCCGCGGTGGAACCACGGCCAGCGTTGTCCAAGATCAGGTTGGTTTCGATCAGGTTGCTGGTAGATGCCGGGTCGACCGGAGCAGCATTACCGGCAACCAGGAAGCCGTCTGCAACGGGCTCGATAGCACGCTGGGTGAAGTTGACGTTGCTGAACGCATTGCCAGCCGCATCGGTCACCAGAATTTCTTGAGCAGTGAACGGCAGGTTAACGGTGTTACCCGCAACGGATACTTGCTCGTAAGGCTCGGACAGCGAAACGTTGACGCGACCCAAACCAGCTTCAGAGAGGTCGGCACGCAGTGCTTCTACCAGGCCAGCGTAGGTACCGTCGGTAGAGCGAAGCCCCTCGAGGCTGACAACTTGATCGCCCAGGTTGAAGCTCAGGTTCAGATCAACGTTGGCCAGCGGTGTAGTCGGCGTCTCGGTGCTGACATCCGCGATACGGATCTGCAGCTGAGAGTTGACCTGAGTAGCCGGTGCGCGTACCAGCGACTGGCTTTCGAAGGCACCACGAAGACCCGAATCGAAGTCCACATCGCGCATGCCGAACGTCACGTCTTTAGTGATGTTCAGGTTGGAGCCGTTCAGGTTAACACCAGAGAACGTCATGTCGCTGCGGCTAAAGTTGGACCAGTACTGCTCGACGTTAGCCATACGAGTGGCGTCAAGCACAACGTTGCCGCCTTCAGTTGTGTTGCCCTGAAGAGCTTCGATGTAAACTTCCTGGATGTTTTGCGTCACGGGGCGCGGCGCTTGATTAACACCAGAATCGACTTCGTTGTCCTGAATCATGGACGCTTCGATGGTGTTGCGACCACCGGCACCGTCCAGACGATCGCCAGTAGAAAGGGCATTAGAAATCGCGCCGTTCTGGTTCTGGCCTACATCACCAATAAACGTATCGTCGTTTTCAGTACCTACGATGTTGTCCCGACCTTCGGTCAGAATATAGGTTTCGCCCGGCACACCCGGTTCAACAGGCTCTTCAGCTTCGTATTCAGCAATTGCGGCAACGCCTGCACTTACAGAAGCCGGATCGGCAGTGACGTTATCAAGCAGGTCGGGCAGGGTTTCGTTACTGTAACCCTGAATATCGCTGTTCAGGTAAGCATCGCTGACGGCGATTTTGTTGCGCAGAACGGCAGACGCTTCTTCCAGACCTTCCGGCGCAGGAGACTGCAGAAGCTTCTCACCGATTTCGATCAGGACTTGACCAGCCGGTACGCCGTCGTCCAAACGCTGGTTGATGAAATCAACACCACGCGTGTAACCCAGGCTGCCCTCTTCAAGACCAACACGGCTCAAAACGAGATCGATTTTCTCGTCG
Organism: Halomonas sp. HNIBRBA4712; assembly: GCF_043558675.1. Taxonomy (NCBI): domain Bacteria; kingdom Pseudomonadati; phylum Pseudomonadota; class Gammaproteobacteria; order Oceanospirillales; family Halomonadaceae; genus Halomonas; species Halomonas sp. HNIBRBA4712. The sequence goes on from NZ_JBIFXR010000010.1 coordinate 73,928, forward strand.
CGAGTGGCGTCTTCCGGGAACTGATTAGCGAATGCGCTGGTAGCAGCCAACTGGCTACCTAGAGCATAAAAACTGGGGTTTGCTTCGATAGCCGCTTCAAAGCGCGCCAGGGAAGCTCGGTCCGGCGCATAGTTGAACATGAAGGATGTTACACCTAACAAGTTCGTTTTTTGCTGTGCAGTAATAGCCATTTGAGTTAGAACTCCTTGCAATCTTGACAACGTTGTCGGGCTTCAGTCCTGAGCCACGCTTGGGGACGTTAGCATAACCTCAGGCACCTAACCACTTTGCTGCTTGCGGTTTTGCGATATCGCCGCACGATCATAGCAGTTTTTTTTTATTAGCCAATACAAATTGACTAAAACCGGCAAGACAGCGCTCAGGCAATATGCCTATTTCGCCAGCGCCATGCAAGCCCCTCCCCATAGTCAAAAAGGTTATAAAAAGCATCTGTTTTCTTGCTTTTTTAACGCACGGCGGCTCACATGAAAGGTGACTCATAGTCGCTGACTTACCCTGACAGAGTGTCAGGCAACTACTGCCCCCTGATGCGCTTTTTCAATCTCCTTGCAAAAGTGCGCGCTGGTTGGCACCGGCTCAAGGCGAAAGGTAAGATAGCGCACTTTATCGAACTCGGAGCTTGCCTTGGCTGCTATCCATTTCCATCGCCACTTGCATCTACTGTGGCAATTCACATTTCGCGATATTTCGGGGCGCTACCGGGGGTCATTGTTGGGTTTGGGATGGACCCTATTATCTCCTTTATTGATGCTGGGCGCCTTCACGCTAGTTTTCTACGGCTTTTTCGATTTGAAGTGGCCGGTCGAGGCCACCGGCACCCCGCAGATGGACTTCGCCCTGCAGGTGTTCGTTGGGCTTTTATCCTTCAACTGGTTCGCCGAGGTGGTCAACCGCGGCCCGGTGCTGGTCACCAGCCAGCCCAACCTGGTCACCAAGGTAGTGTTCCCGCTGCCGCTTCTGGCGTTCTCCTCGGTGCTGGCGGCGAGCTTTCAGGCGCTGATCAGCCTGGTTCTACTCATGGCCATTACCGCGTTTCTGGTCGGCGTCAAGGTCACCTGGGTCGGCCTTCCGCTGGTCATCATTCCGTTTGCCGGGGTGCTGGTGGGCATTTCGCTGTGGCTTTCGGCGCTGGGGGTTTACCTGCGTGATATCGGCCCGCTCATGGCGCTGTGTACGTCGGTGCTGATGTTTCTCTCGCCGGTGTTCTACCCGCTTTCCAACGTGCCGGAGCAATGGCAGGGGATTTACCTATTGAACCCGCTGGCGCTTTTGATCACCCAGCTACGCGATGTGATCTTCATGGGCGCCTGGCCGAGCCCCAAGGTGGTCTCGGGGCTCGTGATCGTGGCAGCGGTGCTGCTCACCAGCGGCACCTGGGCGTTCAACAAGCTGCGCGGAGGATTTGCCGATGTGCTCTGAGACGACCCGGTACCGCGATGATGAGGTAGCGATCTTGCTTGCGGGGGTAGGCAAGACCTTCTACCGCTACGAGCGCCCCATCGACCGGCTGCTGCTGCAGTTTAAGGCGCTCAGTGGCCACGCGCGCTTCGATACCATCAGTGGGCTCAAGCCGCTGGACTTGACCATCCGGCGCGGTGAAGTGGTGGGTTTAGTGGGCCGTAACGGCGCGGGTAAATCCACGCTCCTGCAACTGGTGTGCAATACGCTTTCGCCGAGCAGCGGCGAGGTAACGGTCAACGGCAAGATCGCCGCGCTTTTGGAACTGGGCTCCGGCTTCAACCCGGAGTTCACCGGGCGCGAGAACGTATATATGTCGGCGGCGATCGCCGGGCTCAGCCGGCGCCAGGTGCAGGAGAAATTCGAGGAGATCCACGCGTTTTCCGGCATTGGCGACTTTATTGACCAGCCGGTGAAAACCTACTCCAGCGGCATGTACGTGCGCCTGGCCTTTGCCGTGGCCACCAGCGTCGAGCCGGACATTCTGGTGGTGGACGAAGCGCTTTCGGTGGGCGACGGCGCCTTTGCGCGCAAGTCGTTCGACCGCATCATGGCGCTGCGCGACAGCGGCGCGACGATTCTTTTCTGCTCTCACTCGCTGTATCAGGTCGAAAATCTATGCGACCGGGCGCTGTGGGTAGAGGGCGGCGAGATTCTCGCCGACGATAGCCCGTCGATTGTGATTCCGCGCTACGAGCAGTTTTTGCTGGGCGAAAGCAAGCAGAGCCACGGGGTGCGCGAAAGCGCCGCTGAGGAGCAGCGCCGGGTAACGCCAGAGGGCAGCGCGCGGCTTCTGGCCACGACCATTCTAGTGGATGGTAAAGCGCCGGACGCCCGCTACCCGGCCATCAGCGGTGAGAGCACGTTGGAGGTCGAGATTCGCTTTGCCAGCGACCCGGCGCTTGCCTGCCCGGGCGTGGCGGTGACGATTTCGACACCCTCCGGGCAGATCGTCACCAGCAGCGGTAGCTGGGAGGAAGGCGTAAGCCTTGCGCGCGAGGCCAACGGCGAAGGCCGGCTGTCGATTTGCTTTCCCGAGCTTGCGCTGTTGAAGGGCGAATACCACGTGGGGGCGTATCTGTTCTGCGAGCGCGGGCTGCATAGCTACGAGTGGGTCGACCCGGTAGGCGGGTTCCACGTGACCCAGGATAGCGTGGCGCGCGGCGTGGTGCGCCTGCCCCACCGCTGGCAGGCGCACACGCCAGGGAGCACCCCGAATGGCTGAGCCCGCGCTCAAGAGCGCCCAGTGGCAGACCCGCTGGGCCACCCCGGAGGACACCGAGGCCCTGCTGCGCCTGTTCGAGCGCAGTTTCGGCTCGACCATGCGCCTTGACGAGTGGTGCTGGAAATACCGCTTTGCCGAGAGCCCGGGCGTGGTGTGCGTGGATGGCGACGAGCTGGTGGCGTTCAACGGCGGCATGCCGCGCACGGTGTTCGTTGACGGCCAGCGCCATGCGGCGGTGCAGATGGGCGATGTGATGGTCGACCCGGCCTATCGCGGTATTCTGACCCGCAAGGGGCCGTTTTACCGCGTGGTGCAGACGTTTTTTGGCGACAAGGTGGGCGAAAAGCAGGGCCAGCCGCTCGATTACCGCTACGCCTTTGGCTTTCCTCACGCCCGCCACGCGCGCCTGGGCCGGGCACTGTCGCTCTACTGCGAAACCGATGTGATTCAGGCCGCCGCGTGGTCGCCCGCCCCCCGGCGCCACCTGCTCACTACCGCCCGCCCGCTGACCCCGGCGGATGCCCCCACCGTGGATGCGCTGTGGCAGGCGATGCGCAAATCGCTGGCTGACGTGGCCATGGGCGAGCGCGACAGCCGCTGGCTCGAACACCGCTACCGCCAAGTGCCGGGGCGCGAGTACATGATGTGGCTGGTGTATAAACGCTTAACCCGCCGACCGCTCGGCGTTTGCGTGCTGTGCCAGCACGGCGACCGCGTAGAGCTGCTGGACCTGGTGGCGCCACCCAGGTCGCTTGGCCGGGTGGTGGAATGCGCCCGCCACCTGACCGCCCGGCTTGGGTGCCAAACGCTCACCGCTTGGCTTTCGCCCCGCGTGGCCCAGGCGCTCGAGGCCACCCACCCTACGCTAGAAGCGACCGAGGTAGTGGTGCCGGGCAGCCAAGTGAACGGTGAGACGCTGGGACGCGAAGTGGCGAACCGCTGGTGGCTGATGGGCGGCGACACGGATTTCCGCTAAGCCAGGCCTTGCACCCGCACCCCGGCTGGTGAAGGATGAAGCCGCCAGCCCGGAAAGCGGCCTTGATAGGCCGCCTGATAAAAAGCAGCGCCGCCGCGTTGAAAAGACCATGGAAAAGGCCGATAAGCATGAGAGAAGCCTGGTACGTTCCCTACGCCCCCGCGCCGCTTGAAGGCACCCGCGTACTGGTGCTGGCCCCCCACCCGGACGACGAAGTGTTCGGCTGCGGCGGAGCGCTTGCCCAGCTTGCCGCAAAGGGCGCCGGGATCCGCGTGGTGATCGCAACCCAGGGGCCCCACGCGGCCCTGCGCTTGGCAGAGTCGACCCGCGCCGCCGAGGTACTGGGCTACCCCGCTCCCATCAACTGGGAATTTTCCGATCGCGGCTTGGAACACGCCTGCGCAGCACTGGCCGATAAACTGCTGGATGAGATCGAAACGTTCAAGCCAGATCTATTGCTCGCTCCCTCCAATGCCGAGATGCACCCGGATCACCGCGCCGCATGCAACGCAGCCCTCGAGGCCAGCAAGCGCTACGTCGAGCGAACGAACTCCTCACTTTCCATCGCGCTGTATGAAATCGGTGTGCCATTACCCGCCAACCAATTGGTGGATATATCAAATGAGGCGGAGCTGAAAGCAAGGGCGATGCAGTGTTTTCCCTCCCAGCTTGCCGAGCAGCGCTACGCCGAGCAGATCGACGGGCTCAACCGCTACCGAAGCTACACGCTGGGGCTTTCGGTCAGCCGGACCGAGGCGTATCACGTGCTGGACGCTGCCAACGGCGGCGATATCGAGCTGCCCTCGGTGCAGGACCAGGCGCTCTGGCGCTGCGAAGCCGCGCTTGGCGAGGCGCAAGCCCAGGCTCAGGCTGATGCCCAAGCGCTGGAGGCGATCAAGGCCGAAAGCGCCGCGCTGATCGAGCAGGCCGTACAGGCCCGCCAAGCGCTCGAAGCGAGCGAGCAGGCCAGAGCGCGCGCCGAGCGCGAGCTTCAAACCATCTACGCCACGCGCGGCTGGCGATGGCTTTCGCGTCTAAAATCGTTGTTAGGGCGCGGCTAAGCGCATTATTCATTCAGGAAGTTTATGTCAACGTCTAATTCGAACACTGCTCGCGTGAGCGTGCTGATTCGCAGCATGGATCGCCCCCACCTTCATACGGCGCTTGCCTCTGTCGCCGCGCAGCGCTACACGGCGCTGGACGTGCTGGTCATCAACGCCAAGGGCGAGGCGCACAGCGCGCTGCCCGCGCTCGATGTGCCTTGCCGGCTGGTGGACTCCGATACTGCCCTGCCCCGCGCCGAGGCGGCCAACAAGGCCCTCGAGGCGCTCGACACGTCCTACGCGCTGTTTCTGGATGACGATGACACGCTCGACCCGGAGCACATCGCGCGGCTAGTGAAAGCGCTGGAGGCCGATGCAAAAGCGCCGGCGGCCTACGCCGGAGTGCGGCTCGAGAAAACCACCGGCGAGGCGGTGTCCACCATGGATGCGCCCTGGGTGCCGGGCGAGCTTCTGATTCATAACACCTTGCCGATTCACGCGGTGCTGTTTCGCACCGAGCCGGTCAGGGAGCACGCTTGCCGCTTCGATACCGCTTTCGATCAGCTCGAGGATTGGGATTTCTGGCTACAGCTTTCGCGCCTGGGCGCGTTCGTACATGTGCCGGGGCCGAGCGCAACCTACCGACTGGGCTTGGGGGAATCCGGACTTTCACAGCAGCGCGATATCACCTCATTCCAGGCGGCGCGAAGCGCGGTGTGGCAAAAGTGGCTACCCGAGGTGGACGACACCCTGCTGCAAAGTGGTATGGCCACGCTGGTCGACCGCCTGGAGCAGTTGGAGTGGGACACACGCCAGCTTCATGAAAGCGAGGCGGCGCTTCACCAGCGCGACCACGAGCGCGAAGGTAAGCTTCTGGAACTTCGCGAGCACTACGAAAAGCTTCAGAGCCTGCACAGCGAGCTCCACCAAGCCCACGGCGGAGCCTGGGAAAAACTCAGTGGCCTAGGCCAAGAGCACAAACGGGCACTCGAACAGCTGCGCGCGCTGGAGCAAAGCCGCGACGGGCTACAGGGCACGGTAGACGAATATACCCGGACCATCGAGTCGCTTCGCGCTTCTCAACGCGCGCAGGCCGAGGAGCACGCCCACACTGAGCAGCGGCTGGCCGGCGCCGAGCACGCCCACTTCGAGCTCGAGCGCACTCACGCCGAGGCCCAGCACCGTTTGCACGTGCTGGGCGAGGAGCTTCACGCGCTGCGCCATTCGCGCTCGATGCGTCTGACCGCGCCGCTTCGCTGGTTGACCGGCAAGCTCAAAGCGCTGAAAAACGGCTCGTTCAAGGAGCGCTTTGTCTCATCGAACGAGGACCTGCCGATCGCTCGCGCCAAACAGAAAAAGCCCGTGGGGCCGATCGACTTAATCGTGCCGGTGTACAAGGGGCTCGATGAAACCCGCGACTGCCTTGAGAGCATCTGGGCAGCGCAGTCGACACACGCCTACCGCTTGATCGTAATCAACGATTCGAGCCCGGAGCCGGAACTCACCGAGTGGCTGCGCGAGGCGGCGAAAACCCGGCCGATGACGCTTCTGGAAAACGAGGAGAACCTGGGCTTCGTGGGTACGGTCAACCGCGGCATGGCCTACTCCGAAAGCGCCGATGTGGTGCTGATCAACAGCGACGCGGAAGTGGCCAACGACTGGCTGGATCGCCTGGTCGCCGCTGCTTACCGCCCCACCACCCGCCCGGTGGCAAGCGTCACGCCGTTTTCCAACAACGCGACGATCTGCAGCTACCCGCGCTTTTGCGAGGACAACCACCTGCCGGAAGGCTTTACGCTTTCCGAGCTCGACTGTTTGGTGGCCGAGACCAATGCAGGCCAGGTGGTGGAGATCCCGACCGGCATCGGCTTTTGCATGTACATTCGCCGCGAGGCGCTCGATGACGTAGGCCTGTTCGATGTCGAGAACTTCGGCAAGGGCTACGGAGAAGAGAACGACTTCTGCATGCGTACGCTCAAGGCGGGCTGGTGCCATTTGCACGCGCTGGACGTATTCGCCTGGCACAAGGGCAGCGTCAGCTTCGGCGAAAGCCAGCCGGAGCGCGTGACCAAGGCGCTGCAGGTGCTTCACGAGCTGCACCCGGACTACGAATCCCGCGTGCACACCTTCATCGGCCAGGACCCGGCCCGCCAGGCGCGGCTGAACACCGACGTAGCCCGACTCAGAAAGAGCCCAAAGCCCCGCGTTTTGATGGTCAACCACCAGCGCGGCGGCGGCACCGAGCGCCACTGTCAAGAGCTCGCGGCCACGCTGAAAGGCGAGGTGGAGTGGCTAATGCTGCGCCCAAGCCCGGTAGGTGGCGCGCGGCTGACCATGCTCGATGAGGCCGAGTCGATGGCGCTGGACTACGTGCTGCCGGACGCCTTCGATGAGCTGGTAGAGATGCTCAAGGCGCTCGGCGTCAGCCACGTACACTTTCACCACACGCTGGGCTTTCACAAGAGCATTCTTGGGCTCAAGGAGGCGCTGGGCGTAAGCCAGGACGTGACGCTGCACGACTACTACCCGGTGTGCCCGCAGATTTCGCTCACGCCGATCGACCACCGTTACTGCGGCGAGAAAGGCATCGAGCAGTGCCAGCAGTGCCTCGCCGAGCAGCCAGCGCCGGACGGCAGCAGCATTACCCAGTGGCGCGAGCGCTACGCAGCGTGGCTACTCAAAAGCGACCGTATTCTTTCCCCCAGCCAGGATGCCGCCACGCGCTACCAGCGCTACGTACCCGAGCTCAAAATCCAGGTAGCGGTCCACCCGGACCAGGAGGGCCTGAGCTACCCGAGGCCAATGTGGCAAGCCCTTGCCGAGGGCGAGCCGCTGCGCGTGGCGGTGATCGGCGCGCTTTCGATCATCAAGGGGGCGGACGTGCTCGAAAGCGTGGCCGCCCTTGCCAGCAAAAAAGGCTTGAACATCGAGTTCAAGCTGTTCGGGTTCGCTTACCGCTCGCTTAAACCGCTGCCCAACCTGACCGTGACCGGCCCCTACCGCGACGACGAGCTGCCCGCGCTGATCCAGACGTGGCAGCCGCACATCGCCTGGTTCCCGCCGATCTGGCCGGAAACCTACAGCTATACGCTGAGCACCTGTTTACAGCTGGGCCTGCCGGTCGTAGCAAGCAACCTGGGGGCGCTACCGGAACGGCTCGAGGCGCGCCCCTACTCCTGGCTGATGCCCTGGGACAGCCGCGCCGATCAGTGGTGTGAGTGGTTTGAAGGGCTGCCCGAGCGCGTTGATAGCGTCATCGAAATGGATACGGCTACGTGGAGTAATAGGCAGGCGGGCTTTTACTCCCGGCACTATCTCGACCCCGTTGCCCCGGTCCTGCCCGAGGCGCAGCTAACGCCGCTGCCTTCACACTGGCAATCCCACGCGGCGCAAAAGGACACCACGACCATGCGCCTGCGCAAGGCGATGGTTTCGACGCTTTACTGGCTGCGCGCCCAGCCGCTTTTACGCGGGCTTTCGCGCCACGTGCCGGCAGGCTGGCAGCGTAAGGTGAAAAGCCGTCTGCTCCGGGAGTCGTAGGGGGTATGGCGGTGAAAGCGCTTCGTTTCGGCGTCTGCGTGCCGACGCTGAACGCGGGCAAGGCCTGGCCCACGTGGCTCGATTGCGCCGAGCCGGCGCTGGCATCGGGCACGCGCCGTCTGGTGATCGACTCGAGTTCTACCGATGACACCGCCCGCCTGGCCGCTGAATGCGGCTGGGAAGTGCTCCAGATACCCCGTGTGCAGTTCGACCACGGCGGCACCCGCCAGCGCGCGCTGGAAATCCTGAGCGACTGCGACATAGTGGTGTTTCTCACCCAGGACGCACTGCTATCTGACCCGCAGGCGCTAGCGCCGTTGATCGCAACCTTCGATGACTCCCAGGTGGGGGCTGCATTTGGCCGCCAGCTCCCGTCGCCCGGCGCTACGCCCATCGCTGCCCACGCGCGGGTGTTCAACTACCCCGCCGATTCACGAGTGGTAAGCGAAGCCGACATCCCTACCCTTGGTATCAAGACCGCGTTTCTCTCCAACTCCTTTGCCGCCTACCGGCGCGAGGCGCTGCTGGCCGCCGGCGGCTTTCCCGAAGGCACCATTCTGAGCGAGGACATGATCGCCGGGGCGCGGCTACTGCAACAGGGTTGGAAGCTCGCCTACTGTGCCGAGTCTTGCGTGTATCACTCGCACAACTACTCGCTGACCCAGGAGTTCAAGCGCTACTTCGATATCGGTGTATTGCACCACCGCGAAGGCTGGCTGCTGGGATGGCTTGGTAAGGCGGAAGGCGAAGGCGGCCGTTTCGTGCGCTCGGAAATCAAGTACCTTTTACGCCATGCTCCCTGGCGCCTGCCCGAGGCGGGGCTAAGAACCTTGCTCAAATACGCGGGCTACCGGCTGGGCAAGGCAGAGCGCCGGCTACCCGTTAGCCTGAAACGGCGGCTTTCCATGCACCGGGGATTCTGGAAGTAGCGCCCTACCCGCTCATTCCCCGCTGAGCCACTGAACGTTACGTCAGGACTCCCGTTCACGACCATACTTGTCGTTGTAGCGCACGATATCGTCCTCACCGAGATACGAGCCGGTTTGCACCTCGATCAGCTTCAGCGGTATCACGCCGGGGTTCTCCAGCCGGTGCACGGTACCCAGCGGGATGTAGGTAGACTGGTCTTCCGAGAGCAGAAAGCTGCTTAGCGCCGCGTCGGCGCCGGGTTGCTTACCCTGGGTAACCTTCGCCGTGCCCTTGACCACGACCCAGTGTTCGGCGCGGTGATGGTGCATCTGCAGCGACAGCGCGCCGCCGGGTTTGACCACGATCTCCTTGACCTGGAAGCCCTCGGTGATCTCCATGGTACGGTAGTGCCCCCAGGGGCGGTACACCGTACGGTGAGACTGGAACTCCCGGCGCCCCGCCTGCTTGAGCGCTTCGACGATCTGTTTGGTCTGCTGGGCGCGGCGGCGGTCGGCGACCAGCACCGCGTCGTCGGTTTCGACGATCACCAGATCGTTCACGCCCACCGCGGCCACCAGCCTCGAGTCGCTATGAATCAGGCTATTGCGCGTATCCTGCAGCAGCACATCGCCGCGCACGGCGTTGCCGTTGGGGTCCTGATCGGCGCTCAGCGCGTGGATCGCATCCCAGGCGCCGATATCGCTCCAGCCCGGCGACATCGGCACCACCGCCGCCTGGCGGGTATGCTCCATGACCGCGTAGTCGATCGATTCGCTACGACACGCCTTGAACGCGGCTTCGTCGATGCGCAGAAAATCCATGTCTTCGGCGCGCTGTTCGAACGCGGCCCGGCAGCTTTCGAGAATGTCCGGGGCGTGGCGCTCGAGTGCTTCGAGATACGTGCTCGCCTTGAACAGGAAAATGCCGCTGTTCCATAGGTAGTCGCCGCTTTCGAGATACCCCTGGGCGGTGGATCGATCCGGTTTTTCGACGAACGCCTCGACGTTAAAGCCCGCTGCCCGCGCCCGACCACGTTTGATATAGCCGTAGCCGGTGTGCGCCGAGGTGGGCGTGATGCCAAAGGTCACCAGCCGGTTGTATTGGGCAAGCTCGCGGCCCTGCTCGATGGCACGGGCGAACGCTTCGCCTTGTTGGATGACGTGGTCGGCGGGCATTACCAGAAGCTCGGCCTCGGGGTCGGTTTGACTGACCCAGAGCGCCGCCAGCGCCAGCGCCGGGGCGGTATTGCGCCCGCAGGGCTCGAGCAGGATGCGGCTTTTCTTGAGCCCGATTTGCTGGAGCTGCTCGGCGACCAGAAAGCGGTGCTCCTCGTTACAGACGACCAAGGGCTGCTCGGCGCCGGGCACGTGCTCGAGGCGTAACGCCGCCTCCTGCAGAAGGCTTACATCGTCACGGTGGAGGTTCAAGAACTGCTTGGGGTAATACTCGCGGGAAACGGGCCAAAGGCGGGAGCCGCTTCCGCCTGACAGGATAACCGGTAGAATCATTGCTCGTCCTTGCCACACACTTTCGAGGTCGCTCTCTCGAAAACACTGTCGAAACCTGGCCTTGATGTACGCTGCCAGGCGCGTCTCATCTTGGTGACCGCTCAGGGCTGGCGGTTGGCGAAGCCCCGGGTCAGCGTCATGGTCAATATCTTCAAGTCCAGCCCCAGCGACCAGTTGTCGATGTAGTAAAGATCGAACTCGACGCGCTTTTGCATCTGCCCGAGGGTATCGGTGCTGCCGCGGTGGCCGTTGACCTGGGCCCAGCCGGTCATACCGGGCTTGACCCGGTGGCGCTGCATGTAGTTTTGAATCACGCCGTGATAATACTGGTTGTGGTCCAACGCGTGGGGCCGCGGGCCGACCAGCGACATGCGCCCTTGCAACACGTTGTAGAGCTGGGGCAGTTCGTCCAGGCTCGTGCGGCGCAAAAACGCGCCCAGCGGCGTAATACGTGGATCTTCCTTTTGCGCCGCCACGGTGGTACGCGCCTGATGCACGCTCATGCTGCGAAACTTGTAGATGCGAAAGCGCTTGCCATCCATGCCGTGGCGGTACTGCTTGAACAGCACCGGCCCGCCCATCTTCCACTTGATCAGCGCGGCGATCACCAGCATCACCGGCAAAAACCCGAGAAACAGCACCCCGCCGATCACGCGATCCTCGATGTTCTTCAAAAAGCGAAGTGGCGCGCTATCCAGCGGGCTGTAGTTGAGCTCCAGCGAGTAGAGCCCGATCACCTGGGCCATGCGGTGGTTCAAGAGGCGAATATCGGAAAGATCGGGAAAGTAGCGCACGCTGATCGGAATGTTGATCAAGCTGGTGGAGACCAGCCGCACCTTATCGCCGTCGCTCAGCGGGTAGCTCAGCCATATCTCGTCGAAGGCCTTGTTGAAGGCGCTATCGTCGACCAGCGTTTTAAGGGTACGGTGGAAGTCGTCGGAGTCGTCATCGATGTGGGCGCTATGGAGCGCGTAGCCGGCGTAGCGCATGGCGCTCAGGTGGTCCTTGAGCCGCAGGAGGTTCTCTTCGCGCCCGATGATCACGATACGCTTGCAGTTCTTGCCCTGAGAGCGCAGCCGACGCAGGTAGCTATAGAGCGCGCCACGCATGAAGCTGCCCACGCCGAGCACAGTCAGCGCCGACACGCCCATCCAAAGCCGCGAGAAGTTCTGCGTGGTTTGGGTGGCCACCAGTAAAAGACTGACCAGCACGATGGTGATGATCCAGCTGAGCGCGTAGACGCCGAGCATGGAGTAGAGACTGCGCCCCCGCCAGGGCTGGTAAAGGCCCAGAAGCTCGCCTACCGCCGGCAGCAGCAGGCTGCCGATCACCATCAAAAACAGGTACTCTTCGCCGTGGTAGGTGATATTGGGCATCGCCCAGAGGGCTATCGCCGAGACCGAGAGCGCGATACCCGCATCGAAGCAGCGCATCGCGCGTCTTAGCCAGTCATTATGGGGCGTTCCTTTCAGGGCGGCCATGCAAGGGCGGTATCCTCAGCTCGTTACCGGAAAATCCGTCAGCGACACCAATAGCGCCATGACGTCGCCAAGATCCTGACTCGTCAACTCGCCCACTGCGGACTTCAGCGCCAGACTGTCCAGCGCATATTCACCGACCGTATCGACATACTGAATACGCTGGTCGTACAGGCTGGAGCGCGCATCGAGCACGTCGACCAGATCGCGCAGGCCAAGCTGCTCGCCGCGCTCGGCGGCATCGAGAAATAGCTGGCTCGATTCGATCGCCTGACTCAGCGCTTCAACGCGGCGCACGTGGCCACTCAACGAGCGCAGCCGTTGGCGCACTTCCTGCACCGCCAGGTTGAGCTGATTGTCCAGCGCCGCCTGGCTTGCGTCGATGCGCCGCTCGCCCTGGCGCACGTTGGCGGTAGTATAGCCGCCGCGATAAATCGGCACGTTGACCTCGACGCTGGCGCGGTAATCCTCGCTCTCGCGCAGCCGGTCGTCACTTTCACGATCAGAGTACGAAAGGTTCAGGTTGAGCTCTGGATAGTAGCCCGCCCGCCGGGTGCCGGTATCGGCCTGGGCAATGCGCTGCTGCTCGCGGGCCAGTTGCACATCGAGATTACGCCCGGCGCGCGCCACCCACTCTTGCGGGTCGCCCCAATCCCGCTCGAGCGCGGCATCCGAAAGCTCGCCCACGGCGAGCTGACGAAACTCCGGATAGGTACCGGTCAAGCGCTCGAGGGTGGAAAGCGCGTTATCGAGCTCGTTTTCCGCCTGAACGGCATCGGAAATCGCCTGATCGAGCCGCGAGCGCGCCTCGAGCAGATTGATCCGATCGCCGATGCCGAGATCGAAGGCGCGCTGGGCCTGGCGCACCTGTAGATTCAGCGCATCCTGCTGAGATTCCAAAAGCCCCAAACGTTGAGAGGCGAGATAGGCCTGGACGTAGGCCTCGGAGACCTGAAGCGCCAGATCGCGCTCGACCACCGCAAGCTGAAGCTCCGCCGCGCTCACTTGGGCGGTCGCTACATCGACGCCGCGCCAGCGCTCCAGACTAAAAAGCGGCTGCTGAAGCTGCACGCCCCACACGTTCTCCTCGATTTCACCGGGGCGCTGGGCGGGCTGGTCGAGCCCGAAGTCGTCCGGCGAGGTCTGGATATTGGTCGAGTCCTGCCACAGATACGATCCCGAGGCCGAGACCTGGGGCAGAAGCTGCGAGCGCGCCATCGGAATCTCTTCGCGGGTGGCGGCAAGCTCGAAGCGCTGACGGGAAAGATCGGCGTCGTGGTCCAGGGCGCTTGCGAACAGCGCCGGCAGCGATGGAAGCGTAGGTGCCTCGGTTGGGCGCGCATCGAGAGCGGCCAGCTCGTCGAGCGCGGCCTGCTCGGCCATCGGCTCGTTGGGCTGGGCCAATACCGGCGCGCTTGCAACCGCGAGGAGCAAACCGGCCAGCGCCGTCGGTTTGAAGAAGGCGCTACTTAAGAAAGTGCTCTTTCGAGTCGACAAAAAGCGCATCAATCCTCCTGCATCGCGCGGGCCAGCATGTCGGTGACCGGCTTGGCAATATAGCTTGCAAAGGTACGCTCGCCGGTGCGCAGCATGACCTCGGCGGGCATCCCGGAGAGCAGCTGCATCCGCTCGGTCATCTGCTCCTGGCCCGATTCGGTCACGCGAACCCGGGCGCGGTAGTAGCGCTGACCGGTCGCTTCATCCTCGAAGCTGTCGGCGCTGACGTAAATGACCTCACCGTCGATCTCATCGGTCAGGCGCTGATTGAAGGCGCTAAAGCGAATCTCGGCAAACTGACCAATGAAGATGTTATCGATATCGCGCGTGGGGATGCGCGCCTCGACCACGAAGCCGTCATTGCTCGGGACGATATCCATGATGGTGTCGCCGGGACGAATGACCGCGCCCACGGTGTGAACCTGACGCCCGACCACGGTGCCGGAAACCGGCGCGCTCACCACCGTGCGCTCGACCTGGTCGTCGAGGGAAATGATCTGCTCCTCGGCCTGGGCGATCTGCGCTTGGGCCTGGCGCAGCTGCTCGCCAACATCGGCCTGAAACTCCTGCTGCTGGATTTCGCGCTGCATACGGTTTTCGCTGATCTGCGAGCGCAGTTGGGCAATGTTGGACTGAAACTCGGCGTTGTCGCCTTCGTATTGGAGGATCTGGCGCTCCAGCTCGCGCACGCGCTGGTTGTCGCCCAACCCTTCGCGGTAGAGCGAGCGAAAATCATCGGACTCGCTGCGAAGCGATGAGATACGCCGGGTGTTGACGCTTGAGCGCTCTCGCAGGCCTTCGATCTGCTCCTGCATCTGGATGATCTGCTCGTCGAGCGCTTCGAGGGTGCCTTGAAGCGACTGACGGCGCGCGGCGAACAGGCTCTGCTGTACCGCGATCACCTGCTGAACCCGCGGGCTATCCGCGTTCTGAATATCCTCGGGAATTTCCATGGTGTCGGTGCCCTGCTGCTCGGCAAGCAGACGCGCTTCCATCGCGCGGTTGATCAGAAACTGCGAGCGGGCGATTTCGAGCTGCGAGCGGGCCTGGGTGTCGCTGAGCACGATCAGGGTATCGCCGGCTTCGACGCTGTCGCCATCCTCCACCAGAATCTCGCGCACGATGCCGCCTTCCAGATGCTGAACGGTGCGCTTGAACGACTCGATCGACACGTTACCCGGCGCCACCACGGCGATCGCCAGCGACGCCGTGACTGACCACAGAATGAAACCGCCCAGCGCGATCACCAGAATGGCGTAGCCGAGTTTACGATAGCCCTTGTCGCTGGTGGGTAGTTTTTCGCTCGCCTCGCCGTCGATGGTGGCGGGGCCTTGCGGGGTTACATCGATCTCGCCCTGGCGGGTGAGACCGCGCTGATCGTTGCTCATTTACGACTCCTCGCCCTGGCGCCCGCCGGAAACGGCGGACAAACGGGCTGCACTCTGCGAACCGACCTGTTTTTGCGGCTTTTTGGCGAACTGCGCCAGCACCTGGTCGCGCGGGCCGAACATGCTCACCTGGCCCTCTTTCATGACCAGTAGCTTGTCCATGTTCTTCAGCACGTTGGTGCGGTGACTGATGACGAACAGCGTCACGCCTTCGCTCTTGAGCTGGGCAATGGTTTGACCCAGCGCGCGCTCGCCGGCGTCGTCCAGATTGGCGTTGGGCTCGTCGAGCACCACGAATACCGGGTTGCCGTAAAGCGCTCGGGCAAGCCCCACCCGCTGGCGCTGGCCGCCGGAGAGCGCGCCGCTGGTGGACGAGATCACCGTGTCGTAGCCGTTGGGAAGCTCGAGAATCATTTCGTGAACGCCGGCCTTGCGCGCCGCCTCGACCACCTTGTTGGCGTCGATGTCGCCAAAGCGGGCGATGTTCTCGCTGATGGTGCCGTCAAAAAGCTCGATATCCTGGGGCAGATAGCCGATGTAGGGGCCGATCTCATCGCGGTTGTACTGGGTGATGACGCCGCCGTCCAGGCGAACGTCGCCCACCTGAGAGGGCCAGATACCGAGGAGCACCCGCGCCAGCGTCGACTTGCCTGCAGCACTCGGGCCAATGATGCCGACGTGTTCGCCGCGCGGCACGCTGAAGTTAAGCCCGCGAATAGTCGCCATGCGCACGCCGGGTGGCGCCGCAGCGACGTTTTCGAGCGCAATGTCACCCTTGGGCGCGGGCAGCGACATCTTACGCTGCTCGTCGGGAATCTGAGCGAGCAGCTCGTTCAAACGCCCGTAGGCGCCGCGGGCGCTGACGAAGCCCTTCCAGCCGCCGATCATCTGGTCGATCGGCGCCAGCGCACGCCCCATCAGAATGGAGCCGGCGATCATCATGCCCGGGCTCATTTCGCCGCGAAGTACCAAAAGCGCGCCGAGGCCGAGAATCAAGGACTGGAACATCAGCCGCATTACTTTGGAAACGTTGGTCAATGCACCGGCGCGGTCGCTGGCCTTGGACTGCTTGGCGAGGAATTCGTGATGGCGCTTCGACCAGCGCCCCATGATGCCGGGCAGCATCCCCATGGCGTGAAGCACTTCGGCGTTACGCAGGTTGGAGTTGGCGAGATTCTGCGCCTGAATGTGCTCGCTGTTGGCATCGGCCAACAGCGACTTTGTAGATTTTTCGTTGGCAATTGCGAGTGCCAGCAGAATGATTCCGGCGCAGACAGCAAAAATGCCAAGCCAGGGGTGGAAGAGAAACAGAACGCCGAGATAGACCGGCACCCAGGGTGCATCGAAAAAGGCGAACAGCCCGTTGCCGGTCAGAAACTGACGCAGGCTGGTCAGGTCACTGAGCGGCTGCGCACTTTGAGTGCCCTGGGTGAACAGGCTTCGACGGAACATGGCGCTGTAGAGGCGCTCGTTGATGGTAGTATCGAGGCGGTTACCCACGCGCACCAGCATGCGCGAGCGTACCAGCTCGAGCCCGCCCATGATCATGAACAAAAACACCACGACCAACGTCAGCATCAGGAGCGTATCGAAGCTTTGCGTGGTGAGAACGCGATCGTAGACCTGGAGCATGTACATCGGCGGGACGAGCATCAGCAGGTTGACGAACATGCTGAAAAAACCCACTGAAACGAACGAACCCTTACAGGCTTTCAGCGCCTGCTGCAGGTCCGTTGCTTCCTGTTGCTTTGACATGGAAGGATCACCGTAAAATCGAGAGAATCACGTGAGGCAGAATCGCGAGAGCATAACAGAAGCGCCCCTACCAGGGGTAGGGGCGCGGGTTTTATATCCCCTTTCGTCACCCAAATCGGGCAATACGAGCATCGCGCCGAGCGAGTCTGTACCGCCTTGCTGATTGATTGCAGAAGAATACTCATTGACTGAAAGAGCGTGGCATCATGGACGCTCGCTTTCACGCATTGGTTCACTCGCCGGGTTCTTGAGGAGATGATTGTGCAGCCCTCCCACTTTACCAACGATATCCTCCGCCAAAGCGGCATTGCCTTCGGTACAAGCGGTGCGCGGGGCCGGGTCGAGCAGTTCACCGACCAGGTATGCGCGGCTTTCACGGTGGCCTTTCTGACGACCATGCATCGCTCCTTCGCCTTCGAGCGCGTCGCGATCGGCCTGGACCGCCGCCCGAGTAGCCCGGCGATGGCCGCTGCCTGCACGAGTGCCGCCAGGGCGCTGGGGCTGGGTGTCGACGATTACGGCGTGCTGCCCACTCCCGCGCTGGCGCTTCAGGCGATGAAAGAGGGCGTGCCGTGCATCATGATCACCGGCAGCCACATCCCTTTTGACCGTAACGGTATCAAGTTCTATCGCCCGGATGGCGAGATCACCAAGCAGGATGAAACCACCATTTTGAATGCGAAGCTGGCCTTGCCCGCAAGTTTGACGCCCGAGCGTGAGCCCACCTCCGACGCCGCCAACGAGGCCTACGCCGATCGCTATACGCGCTGGTTCGTGGAGAAGCCGCTCACCGGTTGGCGAGTAGGGCTTTACCAGCACTCCGCCGCCGGGCGCGATTTAAGTGCCTACATCATCGATGCGCTGGGAGCGGATGTGGTGGTGCTCGGGCGCCGCGATGAGTTCGTGCCGGTCGACACCGAAGCAGTAAGCAAGGAGGACCAGGCCCGTGGCCGCGCCTGGACCGAGCAGCATTCACTCAATGCGATCTTCACCACCGACGGGGACGGTGACCGGCCGCTTCTGGGCGATGAAACCGGCACCTGGCTTCGAGGCGATATCGTGGGGCTTTTATGCGCGAAAGCGCTGGGCATCGAGGCGTTGGCGGTACCGGTGAGCTGCAATACCACGATCGAATCCTGCGGCGCATTCAAGAAAGTGGTACGCACGCGCATCGGTTCGCCTTTTGTGCTGGAGGCCACGGCGTCGCTTGCAGATTCGTATTCCAGCGTTGCCGGGTTCGAGGCCAACGGCGGCTTTATGCTGCAAACGCCGCTCGAGCACGAAGGCCGCAGGCTGACCGCCCTGCCCACCCGCGACGCCCTGCTGCCGGCGCTGACGCTGATGGTGCAGGCCGCGCGCAAGGGGCAGCCGCTCTCGGCGCTCAATAAGGCACTCCCCGAGCGCTATACCGCCAGCGATCGGCTGCAGGATTTTCCCACCGAGAAAAGCCGTGCCCTGATCGAGCAGTGGTCGGCAAACCCCGAGCAGCTGCTGCGCGATTTAATGATGACCCAAACGGTAAAAGCGGCGGATACCACGGACGGGTTTCGAGTGACGCTGGCCAACGAGGAAATCGTGCATTTACGCCCTTCGGGCAATGCGCCAGAGCTTCGCTGCTATGCCGAGGCAGACTCGATGGAGCGCGCGAACACACTGGTACGTAAAACGCTTGAAAAACTCGCCGCGCTGGCCGGCTAAAAGAAAACGGGCGCCCGAGTACGTAATGCCAGTCAGTTAAGGTATCCAACACCCATTGAGCTTGGCTGAATTACCGTGGGAGGCCGCTTCAGCGGGCGAATGGCGCCGTCAGGTGCCTTGGCCTGCCCCCCCCCCGTCGCGAGCTGAAGCTCCCTCCCACAAGTGCTACTCATGCTTAACTGAACAGCATTACGCCCGAAGGCGCCCGTTTAGCGTTCAAGCATACTTACTTATACACCGGCAGCCGCGCGCACACCTTGGCCACTTTCTCGGCGGTGTCGGCTTCGATGGCGCTGGTGTCGTCGCCGGCGGCGAGTACGTCGAGGATGTCGCAGATCCAACCGGCGAGATCCATGCACTCCTGCTCACCGAAGCCGCGAGTGGTGACCGCCGGGGTGCCGATCCGAAGCCCGGAGGTGACGAACGGGCTTTGCGGGTCGTTGGGCACGGCGTTCTTGTTGACGGTGATGTGGGCGCGGCCAAGGGCGGCGTCCGCGTCCTTGCCGGTCACGCCCTGCTTGATCAGCGAAAGCAAAAACAGATGATCCTCGGTGCCACCAGAGACGATATCGAAGCCGCGCTCGATGAACACGCCCGCCATCGCCTTGGCGTTCTTGACCACCTGTTGCTGGTAGGTCTTGAACTCCGGCGCCATCGCTTCCTTGAAACACACCGCCTTGGCGGCGATGACGTGCATCAAAGGGCCGCCCTGGCCGCCGGGGAACACGGCGGATTGAAGCTTCTTCTCGATATCGGCGTCGTTTTCGGCGGAGAGAATCACGCCGCTGCGCGGGCCGCGCAACGTCTTGTGGGTCGTCGAGGTGACCACGTGGGCGTGGGGCAGCGGGCTTGGGTAGACGCCGGCGGCGACCAGACCTGCGATGTGGGCCATATCGACCAGCAGGTAGGCGCCCACGTGGTCGGCGATTTCGCGGAACTTCGCCCAGTCGATGATCTGCGAGTAGGCGGAGAAGCCGGCAATGATCATCTTCGGCTGGTGCTCGCGGGCAAGAGCCGCCACTTGGTCATAGTCGATCAGGCCTTTATCGTTCAGCCCGTATTGCACGGCGTTGTAGTGCTTGCCGGAGAAGTTGGGCTTGGCGCCATGGGTCAGGTGGCCACCGGCGTCCAGGCTCATGCCGAGGATGGTATCACCGGGCTTGACCAGCGCCTGGAACACCGCGCTATTGGCCTGGGAGCCGGAGTGCGGCTGCACGTTGGCGTAGGTGGCGTTGAAAAGCTTTTTGGCGTAGTCGATCGCCAGGTTCTCCGCGATATCCACGAACTCGCAGCCGCCGTAGTAGCGCTTGCCGGGATAGCCTTCCGCGTACTTGTTGGTCAGCTGGCTGCCCTGGGCTTCGAGTACCCGGGGGCTTGCGTAATTTTCGGAAGCGATCAGTTCGATGTGATCTTCCTGACGCGCCACCTCTTTCTGCATGGCGTCAAAAAGCGCATCGTCAAACCCGGCTATGGTCATATCGCGGCTGAACATGGGGAAACCTCGTAGGCTAGGGCGTCGAAAAAAGCAAGGCGCCCATCATACCCCAGCCTGCGGCGAGTTTCATCGCATCGCGCTTACGTCTCACCCAGAAGCCCCAGGCTCGCCGCCGGGGCCTGGCGGCGCAGTGAGTAGGAAAGCGCGTGGCCGATGACCCCGACCAGCAGCGCCCCACCCAGCGGCAGGCCAAGCCATAGCGCCCAGTGCAGCCGAGGCGTCAGGTCCAGCCAGAAAAGATAGAGCACCGCACTGGCAAGCTCCGCCAGCGCCGCACCCATCAGGCCGCTTGCGAGCCCCAGCAGCGCATACTCCGCGCCCTGCACGCGGGAGATCATGCGATTGCCCGCGCCGAACACGCGCAAGAGCCCGCTTTCGTGGGCCCGCGTTGGGCGGCTCGCGGTTAGCGCCGCGTAGAGCACGCTGACCCCCGCCAGCAGTACCAGCGCCAGAATCAGCTCGACGGCGCGGGTCACCTGTCCCAGCACGTCGCGCACCTGCCCGAGAATCGCATCCACGTTCAGAAGCGATACGCCGGGGAAGTCCTGCACCAGCTGCGCGATCAGCCCCGCTTCGCGCTCCGGCAGATGGAACGCGGTGATATAGCTATGGCCGAACACCTCCAGAACGCCGGGCGGAAAGATGACGAAAAAGTTGGGGTTGAAGCTGTCCCAGTTCAGGCTGCGAAGGCTGGTGATGCGGGTCTCGAGGGTTTCACCGCCGATCGAGAACGCCAGCGTGTCGCCCAGCGACAGACCGAGCCGCTCGGCAAGCCCGGCCTCGACGGAAATGGGCACGCTTTCGCTTGAAGGCGTGGCGTCGACTTCGCTCATGAAACCTGACGCGGCCCCTTGCGGGGCGAACCACTGCCCGGCGACGACGGCGTTGCCTTCCGGCAGCTCGGCCTGCCAAGTCAGGTTGAGCTCACGGCGCAGCGCGCCGTCGCCGCGCGCGTCTTCCGGCACCGCCTCGCGCGGGGGCTGGTCGTTGATCGCGACGATACGCCCGCGCACCATTGGATAGAGCGCGCTTTGCGCGTCGACTCGCGGCGTGATCGCCTCATCAAAGGCGCGGCGCTCGCTGGGCTGAATGTTGATCGCGAAGTAGTTGGGGGTGTCCTCCGGTAACTGATCCTGCCAGGTGGTGAGCAGGTCACCGCGCACCAGCACGATCATCGCCATGGCGAAGAAGGTGACCGAAAACGCCAACAGCTGGCCGCGACCGGCCTGGCGGCGCCGGGCGAGCTGACGGCCGCCCAAGCGAAGCGCCTGACGCCAGGGCGTGGTGCCGGAAAGCCTCGCCACCAGCGCCAACATGGCGTTGAGCAACAGCCCGCTGGCCAGCCACAGCGCCCCCAGCAGTACGGCTCCGCCGAGCAACAGCCAAAGTGCTAGCGAAACACTGCCGGAGTAGAGCCACAGGAGCGCGCCGAAAACTGCGCTGGCCGCGCCGACCACCAGCCAGCCCGCCGGCGGCAGCGGGTCGAGCTCGCGGCGCAGCACCTTCAGCGCACTGACCTGCTTGATGCGCAAAAGCGTCGGCCCCGCGAACCCGACCAGCACCGCCAGCGCGGTCAGAATCCCAAGCCCCAGCGGCATGACGCCGGGCAGCGGCAAAGGTAACGGTATAAATTGCACCAGCAGCCAGAGCAGCAGTGCCTGGCCCACCAGCCCCAACAGTGCACCGACCAGCGAGGCGGCCAGGGCGAGCCCGACAAGCTGCAGGCCAAAGAGAGTGACCAGCTGATACTGGCTGGCGCCAAAACAGCGCAGCAGTGCGGCGGTATCCAGATGGCGCTCCACGTAGCGTTTGGTGGACATCGCTACCGCCACCCCGGCGAGCAGCACCGCTACCAGCCCCGCCAAACTCAAGTAGCTTTCGGCGCGGGACAGGGCATTCCCCAGCTGCGGGCGGTCGACACGCACATCGCGCACCTCGACCCCGGCTTCACGGAGTTCGGCAAGCAGCGCCTGAACGCGTTCAAGCGCGGCGGGCGGGCCGGCGGCCAGCAGTTCGAACTCGATACGCGAGCCGGGCTGAATCAGATTGGTGGCATCGAGATCCTGGGTGTTGAGCATCAGTCGGGGATTGAAGTTGCTGAACCCGGCGGACTGGTCGGCCTCGCGCTCGACGATACCGGTCACGGTGAGCTCGCTCTCCCCGACCCGAACGCGCTCTCCCAAGCTCAGCCCGAGCAGCTCGAAAAGCCGTGGGTCCGCCCAGGCCTCACCCACGGCGGGGCCGGAAGCGACCTCTTCGGTACCGTTGCCCAGGTCCACCAGGGTTGCGCCGTAGTGCGGGTAGACATCGTCCACGGCCTTGAGACTCGCCGGCTGGAACCGCTCGCCCTGGCTGATCATCGAGACCAGATCGACCTGGTCGCTGAGCGTAAACCCCGCTTGCTCGAGCGTCTCGCGCAGCGCCGGCTCAAAAGGCTCGCGCTGCTCGAGCACCAGGTCGCCGCCCATCATCTGCCCCGCCTGGCGCTCCAGGCCGCGCTCCAGCCGGTCAAGAAAGAACGCGATCATGGTCGAGGCGGCCACGGCCAGCACCAGCGCAACGAATAGCGCGCGCACGTCCGCCGCGCGCAGGTCACGCTTCAAGCTGCGCGCGGCGAGGCGCCAGTTGACGCTACTCATCCCCACCGCCTTGCGCTGCTTGCGCCGGCTCGAAGGGTACGAGTTGGCCGCCCTCCAGGCGCAGGCAGCGGTCGCAGCGCCGTGCCAGGGCGTGGTCGTGAGTGACCAGAATCAGCGTGGTGTGCGCCTCGCGGTTGAGCGTGAAGAGAAGATCGATCACTTGGGCGCCGGTGTCCGGGTCCAGGTTGCCGGTTGGCTCGTCGGCGAACACCAGCTCCGGGTCGGTGACGAACGCCCGGGCGATGGCCACGCGCTGCTGTTCACCGCCGGAAAGCTGCTTGGGTAGATGCCCCACCCGCTCCTCAAGCCCCACGCGCCCCAGCCAACGCTGGGCCGTTTGGGTTTCACCCGCGTGCGTGGAGAGCTCGAGCGGCAACAGCACGTTTTCCAGCGCGCTGAGGGTGGGCAGAAGCTGAAAGTTCTGGAACACGAAGCCGACCCGCCCGGCGCGAAGCGCGGCGCGGCCATCCTCGTCGAGCTGGCTCAGCGAGTGGCCAAAGAGGCTGAGCTCGCCGTCGCTCGGCGTATCGAGCCCCGCCAGAAGCCCCAAAAGCGTTGACTTGCCCGCCCCGCTCTTGCCCAGAATCGCCACGCTCTCGCCCTGGGCGACGCTGAGCGACAGATCCTTCAGAATCGTCAGCGCGCGCTCGCCGCTTTTGACCTGCTTGCAAAGCCGCTCGGCCAGCAATACCGGGGTGCCCCTGGCATCACGCAGCGCGTGCGAGGACGTTGACTCATCGGTTAAGCTGGACGACAAGGCGTTAGCGCGTTTGGTTGACGACGTATCAGGCTCAGAGGAGTAGGACATGAAGCGTGGCATCCCTTTAACGTGGCAAAGGCGTGTGTGCATGGTAACCGCCACACTGCTGACACTGGTAGTCCTGTTTGAAAGCGCCCCGGCCAGCGCCGAGTCGCGCCCTACCCTTCTGGTCATGGGCGACAGCCTCAGCGCGGCCTACGGGCTCGAGCAGGACCAGGGCTGGGTCAGCCTGCTCGAGGAGCGCCTGAATGACGAAGCGGCCGTGGTCAACGCCAGCATCAGCGGCGAAACCACCGGCGGCGGTGCCGAGCGCCTCAAAGATCTGCTCGATCGCCACGAGCCGGATATCGTGCTGCTGGAGCTGGGGGGCAACGACGGGCTGCGCGGGCTGCCGCCAACCCAGATGCGCGCTAACCTGGCGCAAATGATCGAGCAGAGCCAGGCGCTCGACGCCCGGGTACTGCTGCTGGGCATCGATATCCCGCCCAACTACGGGCAGGCCTACCGCGACGCCTTTACCGGCGTTTACCGCGATCTGGCCGAGGCTTACGAGGTGCCCCTTCTGCCCTTTCTGCTTGAGGATGTCGCGCTCAACGCCGAGCTGATGCAGGACGATGGCATTCACCCCACCGCCGAGGCGCAGCCGACCATTCTGGATAACGTCTGGCCCGTGCTCGAGCCGCTGCTCGAAGAGGAGCGCTGATTCGAGTCAGACAAGGCTCATACGAAACCTTACCGCCGTATGAGCCATCTCATTAATTCACTTTAATTTACAATGAGCGATATAGCACTCGCGCCTGCCAGCTTGTAATCTTGGGCTTCATTCGACGACGGCGCGGTCTGCATGGCTCAAGGCCCTACCCTTTCCAAAGCCGCGCTTTCCCGGCGCGCGTTCTTGACCAGCGCGGGGCTTGCCGCGCTGGGTATTGGGCTCGGCTTCTTCCCTTTTCAGGCATCGGCCTTCAACCCGACCCGCCTTCGCGAGCGCATGGGCGCGCTCTACGGCCAGCCCGGGCTTGCCAGGCTCGAAGGCTGGTTTGCGCTCTTGCAGCGCGCCGCCGGCCAGGATATCCAGACGCAGCTTCGCGAGGTCAACGACTTCTTCAACCGCAACGTGCGTTGGGTCGACGATATCATCACCTGGGGGCAGGAAGATTACTGGGCCACACCGCTCGAAGCGCTGGGCAAGGGCCAGGGGGACTGCGAGGATTACTCGATCGCCAAGTACATCACGCTCAAGCAGCTCGGCGTACCCGGCGAGCGCCTTCGCATGATCTACGTACGCGCCCGCATTGGGCGCAGCAGTATCACCCAGGCGCACATGGTACTGGGCTATTATGAGACCCCCAGCGCCGTGCCGCTGATTCTGGACAACATGGCGCCGTCGATCTCGCCGGCCTCTCAGCGCACCGACCTGGACCCGGTGTTCAGTTTCAATAGCCAGGGGCTCTGGGCCGGCGGCTCGTCGGAGTCGCGCGCGGACCCGCTGGCCAGGCTCTCGCGCTGGCGCAGCGTGCTGGAACGTATGCAGTCTCAAGGGTTTCTATAACAAGGACTTATCGTCATGTCGCTTATCAAACAGCTCTGGCTGGCCATCATCGGGCTTTTACTGCTCTCGTTTCTGGGCAGCCTTGCGATCAGCATTACCTCCAGCCGCGCGTATATCGAGCAGGAAATCAGCATCAAGAACCAGGATAACGCCACGGCGCTGGCGCTCTCCATGAGCCAACTCGATAAGGATCTGACGATTCTCGAACTGCTGGTGTCCGCCCAGTTCGATACCGGCTACTACCGGCAGATTACGCTGCGCGACGTCGAGGGGAACGTGCTGGTCGAGCGCTCTGCTCAGGCGTACCAGGGCCACGTGCCGGGCTGGTTTCGCCAGCTGATCGACTTCGACATCCCGCCAGGCACCGCCACCATTCAGGACGGCTGGCAGCAGTTCGGCACGCTGACGCTGCAAAGCCAGTACAGCTTCGCCTACCGGGCGCTGTGGCGTAACTTCATGGAGCTGATGGCCTGGTTCATCGCCGCGGGCATTGCAAGCCTGGCCGTGGCGGCGGTGGTGGTCAGCACCATCAAGCGCCCGCTCCACCGCGTGATCGAGCAGGCGCGCGATATCGGGTCGCGGCGCTTTACCACCATCAAGGAACCCAGCACGCTGGAGCTTCGCGAGGTCGCCCGCGCCATGAACCAGCTCTCGCACAACGTGCGCCAGATGCTGACTCATGAAAGCCATAAGCTCGACGAGCTGCGTCGCGATTTGCAGCACGACCGACTGACCGGCGCGCTCAACCGTAACGTGTTCATGACACGGCTGGCAGCACTTCTGGACAACGATGATGCGCGCGCCACCGGGCTTCTAGCCATGGTGCGCGTCGAGGATCTGCCCGGTCTCAACGCCCGGTTGGGTCACGATGCGACGGATAGCCTGTTGAAGAAGCTGGCGGAGCAGCTCGAAACCCTCGACCCTTCATCCGAGGAGACGCTGGTCGGCCGCCTCAACGGCAGTGACTTCATGCTGGCGCTGCCCGGCAATACCGAAAGCGCTGACCTGCGCGCGCGGTTGGCGCAGGCGCTGGCCGCCCTGCATGCGCCGCAGGAAACACGCCTGCCCGCCGCCATTACCAGTTACGCGCCGGAGGATGAGCGCAGCGCCCTGCTGGCCACGCTCGATGCCGCCCTGGCCGAGGCCGAAAGCGCGCCGGGCAACGCCGAGATCATCGTGCGCGAGCGCGAGTCACTGCCGCTTTACGCCACCCACGCGGCGTGGCGAACGGCGCTGGATGCGGCCCTGCACCAGGGGCCGCAGCTGGGGCGCTTCCCGGTACTCGGTGCCGACCGCCAGGTGCTGCACCACGAAAGCCCCGCGCGGCTCGAGCTCGCCGAGCAGTGGCAGAGCGCGGCCGTATTCATTCCCTGGCTTGCGCGCTTCAATCTGGAGCCGACGCTCGATATGGCGGTGATCAGGCAGGCACTGGCCCAGCTCCAACAGGATCCGAACCAGCTATTGGGGATCAATCTCTCGCTCGCCGCCATCAGTGACGCCTCGTTCGTCAACGAGCTGCGCGCGCTGCTGGAGAAAAATGCCGCCTACGCCCCCAGGCTCTGCCTGGAGGTGCCCGCGACCCGCGACCCGCGCGCGCTCGAGAGCCTGCGAAGCTTCTGCACGGCGCTCAGGCACCTGAACTGCCAGTTCGGCATCGAGCACGTGGGGGCAGAGTTTACCCGGCTGGCCGAGCTGCACGATTTGGGGCTCTCTTATTTGAAGGTGGACGCCAGCCTGGTGCGCGACATTGATACGTCCTTCGAGCAGCAGAGCATCCTGCGCGGCTTGACCACGCTTTGCCACTCGCTGGGCATCGTGGTAATCGCCGAAGGCGTGAAAACCGAACAGGAGCTCGAGCAGCTATTCCGCATGGGCATCGACGGCGTGACCGGCCCGGGCGTACAGGCCTAAAATCAGCCGGCGCTCGCCCCGGCTTTTGAACATGGCGGCATCAGATAATACCGCCATCCTCGCCGATCAAATTGACGTTGTTCTTGGCGCGTAGCGATTTACGCTGCATCACCTTGTTCTGCGCCGCTTGCGGTAAATCCGTGAACGAAATCACGCCTTTATCCAGCAGCACCTCCATCAAGTCCTCCACCACTCGCACGAAAGCCAGGTCCGAGGCGAGAAAGTTCGCTTTCGAACCTGGTTCGCTCGCCAGAAACGCCAGCACCTGCGGGTCATCCACGGCGATCTGCTCGGTGGCCTCGTTGGATGCCTCCTTGCTCAACGTCACGATCTCGCCTGCGGCATTGCGTTTGATATAAAACATGGCCATCGCCCTTTTCTGCATCCGGGATTCAAGGTTAAAAAAGGCCGCCTGACGGCGGCCTTGAGTCGTGCATGGTGATCACACGATGCGACTTACTGATCGATCTTCAGCTGGTGATCCTGCAGCATGCTCTGCAGGAAGTCCGAAGAGCTTTCGCCCTGAGGCATCGACACATCCTTGAGCACCACGCGCTGGTCGGCGTTACTGTTGTCCGACGATAAGCCACCGTCTGACTTGATGTGCAGAATTGTATCGTTTCCATCCTGTTCGGCGTGAATGTATTGATCGAGGTTCTCGCTGTTCTCACCCTGGAGCAAGTCCGCCAGATCCAGCCGATCCGCCTGATCGTTCTGACCGAACACGCCGCGAGTGAAGTCCATCACCTGATCCTCGGCCGGACGGTTCTCGGTTCCCTGGTCACCGAACTCCCACTTGAAGGTGTCCGCGCCGGCGCCGCCGTAGAGGATATCGTCACCGGGGCCACCGATCAGTGTGTCGTTACCGCCCATGCCAAAGAGAATGTCGTTCCCTTCGCCGCCCAGCAGTGTATCGTTGCCACCTTCGCCACCACCCAAGCGACCGAACTCGTCATGATTGTTGCTGATGTAATCATGCATTTGCTCGGGCGTTAGCTGATTGGGATCGCTCATTCCCAGCTGTCCGGCAATGTAGGCCTTCATGGCCGGCAGGCCATTACCGTCAATGCCGTCGAACTTGACCTGATCGCCGAAGATGATGTCGTCGCCGTCACCTCCAATAATCCTATCGTCCCCAGACGGCAGGTTCGTGTTTTGACCCTGAATCGCATCGGCCAGGTCTTCCGGATCGATATTGGACTGTAAGGTGCCTTCGAAGACGAACTTGCTTAAACGATCTTCGTCAAGCTGAGCACCGATTCCCACCGCGTTAACTTCTGACATTTTACTCAAGAATTTGAATGCGTCTTGAGCCTGCTGATAACTGTCCTTGACGTTTTTCGTGTCATCGAAGTAACCGTTACCACCCCGCTGGGATATCTCATAGCCGCCTTTACCGTCAGCCTGGACTTTACCCAGCTCAGAATAGTACCAACCGTTCTTGTAATAATAGTCGCCGCCGTATTGTGACCATTTGAGCACGCTTCCCGTTTCGGTAATAACCGGGAATTTGTAACCACCATCCAATTGGTAAAGAGGTTGATCGGGCTGATACTTGTACGTATTCAAATCGAGCTTGTAGCTACCATTTCTACCCGCTCCCACAGTTTTGGTTTCATTCTTCTGATAGAAGCTGGGCTCACCATCCGTGATGAAATAGGTCGAGTTGGTGCCTGAATTGGACGTTACCTGATCGGTATAGAACCAGTTCGCCGTAGTCTTGAAAGCGTCCTCGTAGTTGGTACCACCCTTGTTGGTAAACGTTTTCAGCATCTCATCGAGCTTGCTCAAAGCCCGTGGATCCGCCAGGTTAACGCTCAAGCTTTTACCGGCTTGATCGCTGAAATTCATCAGGTAAACGTTAACCGAACCCGCATTGTCGGTTCCTACGCTCTCGCTCAGGTCTTTAAAGACTTTTCGCAGCGAGTCAGTGGCATCCTTGACCCCCTTCGACCCCATACTGCCGGAAGTATCCACTACGAACGCCAAGTTGTAGTTCTGACCCGGAACGAGCTGGAGCCCCGCGACATCACCAATGATGATGTCATTGCCACTTCCGCCCTCGATACCGTCGTTACCCGGTGAGCCAACGATGACGCTATATTGCTCGACTCCCGTACTGGCGGTAGTGGTGGCTTCATCCACTACGATGGGCTGGCCCTTCTCATCGAGTCCCACCACTTCCTGGGACGTTGCGCTTGCAACGACATCAAAGGCTCCAGCGCTCACCGGCACCTTCATCTGCAGCGTCACGTCGATCGGCTTGAGCGCCTGGGCATCCGGGTTGGTAATGAACCAATTACCATTGGCCTGCTTGACGATATTCAAGCCACTCTTGTCGAGAAGCGTGGCGCCTTCGGGAATACCTTTCAACGTTATGCCCGACAGACGCTCACTGCCATCGGTATCCACGAGAGAGGCTTCAACGTGAAGCTCGACGATGTCAAAACCATCCTGACTGATCGTGGTCGTGGCATCACTGGGCATCACGGTGTGACCATCACCGAAGATCAGTCCCTTGATGTTGTTGACCACCACGGTGCGACCGGTATCCAAATCGGTGATGCGGCCGTCATAACCAGAGTTCTGATGCAGATCTCCAAGCGTTACGGAGTAGCTGCTGTAAGGCTTGCTCAGATAGACGTAATCCTTGTCGCCGCCATCGATTGAATTGACTGATTGGCCACCCTTGACCAGCTTGCTGAAATCACCCACCAGGGCGATCACATCAGCGCCATGAGTATTGTTAGCACTCCCCGGATTCAAGTTACCGTCACTAAAGGGCGGCTTGATGATCTTGCCATCGATACCACTTGCGGAAATATCCGTACCGTGCACGCTGATCGTTACCTTGCCGTGCTTGACCGTGATGGTCGAGTCACGTTCAGAGGCCACAGTGTCTCCGCGCTCAATAGAGACCTTGGGCGCATCGGCTACCGGTTTGATATCCACGGTGAACGTGGCGTCATTGCCCTCATTGTGACTATCCAGCGGTTTGAAGCCGAATTTTGCGTAGTCGGTTTGCTTATTACCCACACCGTCACCGCCGTAGCCATTGAAGCCTGACTCGTTGGGTTCGGGTACGAAACGCAGCCCATTTGCATCGACTTGGGCCTTGCTGAACCGATCGCCCACTTCGACTTCTCGCCAGCTGTCGCCGTCGCGGAATTGAAGCGCTCCATCCCTGGGCAAGCGAGTAATCATCACGCCCAGATCGGCCGCAGAGGAATCCTGATCGGTAATATTGAAGTCTGACCACTTGAGCAGGAAGTCCTTATGGCCTGCACTTGAGCTATCTTCCTTACCGATGGCGTAGCCGCCTTCCGACGTCGGGGCCAGGTCCACCGCATACTCCCGTTGAGTGTCGTCGGTGTAGGGGTTACCCGCGTCGTCGGTGCCGGTGACTTCGGCCGTGATGCTGTCGTGGTCGGCCAGTACCGAGCCGGGCACGTCGATGGCGTAGGTGAGGTTGCCCTCGCCGTCAGCCACGACCCGGCCTTCGTAGGTCGCGTCGCCCACGGTCAGGGTGACGGTGTCGCCCGCCTTGGCGTCGCCGCCGACGGTGCCGGTGACGGTTACGTCGCCCTTCGCTTCCTCGCCGTTGATCACGTCGTCACCGGCGATGGTGTCGATGGTGATCGTGGCGCTGGCGTCGAGGTTGACGGTGTAGGGCCTGTCGGTTTCGGCGCTGTAGGCATTGCCCGCCGCGTCGGTACCGGTGACCTCCGCCGTGATGGCGGTGTGCTTGGCCAGCTCCGAGCCGGGCACGTCGATGGCGTAGGTGAGGTTGCCCTCGCCGTCAGCCACGACCTCGCCCTCGAAGGTGCTTTCACCCACGGTCAGGGTGACGGTGTCACCCGCCTTGGCGTCGCCACCGACGGCGCCGGTGACGGTCACGTTGCCCTTCGCTTCCTCGCCGTTGATCACGTCGTCACC
>NZ_JBIFXR010000011.1:0-77867 GCF_043558675.1 Halomonas sp. HNIBRBA4712
GTGCCGGGAGCGCAAGGGCTTTTTTTCAAAAAGCGTTATTTAAGGGTGACGCGAGCGTAGCGCTTCTTACCGGCCTGGATGACGTAGGCCTTGTTCGTAGCCAGCATGGTGCTGGGGGCGACCGCCTCGCCATCGACTTTCACGCTGCCGTTCTTGAGCATGTCCTTCGCCTGGGCGCTGTTTTTGGTCAGCCCGGCCCGTGTCAGCACGCTTGCGATCGGCGCTTCACCACCTTCGAAGTCGACCTCGACTTCCGGTAGATCCTCCGGCAGCTCGCCGTCGGCCAGCTGATTGCCGGCGGATTTGTGCGCGTTGGCCGCCGCCTCGTCACCGTGGTAGCGAGCGATCAGCTCGCGGGCGAGCTCCATCTTGATGTCGCGCGGGTTGGCGCCCTGCTCGACGCTTTGCTTGATCGAATCGAGTTCTTCGTTGGACTTCAGCGACAGAAGTTCGAAGTAGCGCCACATCAGGCTGTCCGGCATCGAGACCAGCTTGTTGAACATCGAACCCGGTGACTCGTCGACGCCGACGTAGTTGCCCAGCGACTTCGACATCTTCTGCACGCCGTCGAGACCTTCGAGCAGCGGCATGGTCATGACGACCTGAGGTTCCTGGCCGAAGTGCTTCTGGATTTCGCGGCCCATCAGCAGGTTGAACTTCTGATCGGTGCCGCCCAGCTCCACGTCGGCCTCGAGCGCCACGGAGTCATAGCCCTGGACCAGCGGGTAGAGAAACTCATGAATGCAGATGGACTGGTTGGCCTTGTAGCGCTTCTCGAAATCATCGCGCTCGAGCATGCGCGCCACGGTGCTCTGCGCGGCCAGCTCGATCATCTTCGCCGCCCCCATTTCGCCAAACCACTCGGCGTTGAAGCGCACCTCGGTCTTGTCCGGATCGAGGATCTTGAACACCTGCTGCTTGTAGGTTTCCGCGTTGGCCTTGACGTCGGCTTCGGTGAGCGGCTTGCGCGTCACGTTCTTGCCGCTCGGGTCGCCAATGCGCCCGGTGAAGTCGCCGATCAGAAAGATGACGGTATGGCCCAGGTCCTGGAACTGGCGCATCTTGGTGAGCAGAACGCTGTGACCGAGGTGCAGATCCGGTGCGGTAGGATCGAAGCCCGCCTTGATGCGCAGCTTGCGGCCGGACTCGAGCTTTTTGCGCAGCTCGTCTTCGACCAGAATTTCGTGTGTGCCGCGCGACAGCAGCGCCAGCGCCTGATCCACCTCACTCATTGCCTCTCTCCACTGGTAAGCTTTGCCCGTTCGGGGCGGAAACGATCATGACCGCTCATATTATCACGCCAACCCGCGACGGTTGAGCCTTCACCTTCTGGATACGCCCACGGAGCCCCCCATGACCTCGCCCCTGGCGCCCAATACGCTGCTTTACGTCGGGCTGATGTCCGGCACCAGTCTCGACGGCATCGACGCCGCCCTGGTCGCTATCGGCCCCAGCGCCGCGCCCCGGCTGCTCGAAACCCACGCCGAGCCGATGCCCGAGACGCTGCGCCAGTTGCTCTGGACACTCTGCCACGCGGACCAGGCGCGCTTTGCCGAGCTTGCAAGCGCCGAGGCGCAGTTTTGCGCCTTGCAAGCGCAGGCCGTACAGGCGCTGCTGGCGAAAGCGAGCATCGACGCCGACCGGGTGCGCGCGATCGGCAGCCACGGCCAGACCATCGAGCACGCCCCCCAAGGCCACGCCGGCGGCGCTGCCTATACGCTGCAGCTGGACAACCCGAGCCTACTCGCCGAGCACTGCGGCATTACCGTGGTGGCGGATTTTCGCCGTCGCGACCTGGCCGCCGGCGGGCAGGCCGCCCCGCTCGCCCCGGCCTTTCACCAGGCGCTGTTTGGTCGAACCGGCGTCGAGCAGCTGGTGTTGAACTTGGGCGGTATCGCCAACGTCACCTGGCTACCTGCCGCGCCAAAGCAGCCGGTGGTCGGCTTCGACACCGGCCCGGCCAACGTATTGATGGACGCCTGGTTCGCCCGCCACTGTGATACGGGAGCGACAGAGCGCTTCGACAAGGGAGGCGCCTTCGCAAAAAGCGGGCGGGTCGACACCGCGCTGCTGAATCGACTGCTCGACGAGCCGTTCTTTCACCAGCCGCCGCCGAGAAGCACCGGGCGGGAGCTGTTTCACCTCGACTGGCTGCTGGAAAGGCTCGAAGGCGGCGAAGCCCCGGCGGACGTGCAGGCAACGCTTGCGGAGCTGACCGCGGTGAGCGTGGCCCGCGCGATCATTGATCTTCTACCCGGCGGCGGCGCGCTCGACCTGATTACCGGCGGCGGCGGCGCCCACAACACGTACCTGATGGAGAGGCTTCACCACCATCTGCCCGGCGCCACGCTGACGTCACCCGAGGCGTACGGCTGGCCGGCAGACTGGATCGAGGCCGGCGCCTTTGGCTGGCTCGCCCACCGGCGGCTTCAAGAGTTGCCCGGCAACCTGCCCTCGGTGACCGGCGCGCGTGGCTCCCGCGTGCTCGGCGGGGTCTACGCGCGCTAAGGCCGGGCGCGCCAGAGCTAGTCGCGAGGCGGGGTCAGCGCGCCCTGAGCGCGGGTCTGGGCCTCTTCGAAGCTGACCGCGCCCTCCTTGACCAGCTTCAACAGCGAGGCGTTCAGCGTCTGCATGCCTAGATTCACCCCGGTCTGCATCGCCGAGTAGATCTGCGCCACCTTGTCCTCGCGAATCAGGTTGCGTATCGCCGAGGTGGCGATCAGGATTTCGTGGGCCGCCACGCGTCCGCCGCCTTCGCGCTTTAAAAGCGTCTGCGCCACCACCGCCTGAAGCGACTCCGAGAGCATCGAGCGCACCATCGCCTTCTCCTCGCCAGGGAAGACGTCGATAATCCGGTCGATGGTTTTCGCCGCCGAGGTGGTGTGCAGCGTGGCAAACACCAGGTGCCCGGTTTCCGCCGCGGTCAGCGCCAGCCGAATGGTTTCGAGATCGCGAAGCTCGCCGACCATGATCACGTCCGGGTCTTCGCGCAGCGCGCTTTTCAGGGCATTGGCGAAGCTCAAGGTGTCGCGGTGCACCTCGCGCTGGTTGATCAGGCAGCTCTTGCTTTCGTGGACGAACTCCACCGGGTCCTCGATGGTGAGAATGTGCTCGAAGCGGTACTCGTTGATGTAGTCGATCAGCGCCGCCAGGGTCGTGCTCTTGCCCGAACCGGTAGGGCCGGTCACCAGCACCAGCCCGCGCGGCAGCATCGCCAGCCGCTCGAACACCTCACCCAGGCCGAGCGCCTTCATCGATAGCACTTCGCTCGGGATGGTACGAAACACCGCCCCGGCGCCGCGCCCCTGGGTAAAGGCGTTGACGCGAAAGCGGGCAACGCCTTCGAGCGAGTAGGAGAAGTCGATTTCGAGCTGCTCCTCGTACTCCTTGCGCTGGCGCTCGTTCATGATGTCGTGGACCAGCGCCATGACCTGGTCGTGGCTCATGGCGGGCACGTTGAGCCGATGGATGTCGCCATCGACGCGAATCATCGGCGGCAATCCGGCGCTCAAATGCAGGTCGGAGGCATTCTGCTTTGCCGAGAATGCCAGCAGTTCGGTAATATCCATCCCACTTCCCTGGCGATTTAAGGTGCTTCAGTATGGCAGAGATCGCGCTTAGCGAGTCGCTCGGTAAGGTTCAGGCGCGTTTAGAGCACGCCCTTGACGCCGCGGGCCGCCCCGCTGGCAGCGCTCGGCTGCTGGCGGTGAGCAAGACCAAACCGGCCGCGATGGTTCGAAAGGCGCACGCGCTTGGCCAGCGCGCCTTCGGCGAGAACTACCTGCAGGAGGCGCTCGACAAGCAGCGCGAGCTTGCCGATCTCGACGGGCTCGAGTGGCATTTCATCGGCCCGCTGCAGTCCAACAAGACCCGCGCGGTGGCCGAACACTTCGCCTGGCTGCACAGCCTCGAGCGTTTGAAGATCGCCAGGCGTCTGAGCGAGCAGCGTCCAGAGCATTTGGCCCCGCTCAACGTTTGCCTGCAGGTGAACATCAGCCGCGAGCCGAGCAAGGCCGGCGTCGCCCCCAACGAGGCGCTGGAGCTTGCTCGAGAGATCGCCGCGCTCCCAAAGCTTTCGCTTCGCGGGCTGATGGCGATTCCGGCGCCGGCAACCGAATTCGAGCGCCAGCGCGAGCCCTTTGCGGCGCTCAAGGCGCTACTGACCGAGCTTCAAGCCGAGCTGCCCGAGGCGCCGCTGGATACGCTCTCCATGGGCATGAGTGACGATTTGGAGGCGGCGGTGCAGGAAGGCGCGACGATCGTGCGCCTGGGTAGCGCGATCTTCGGCGCTCGCACGCCGTGAGCGCTCAATGCGAGATACCGCCCGAGCAACGGCAAACACCGTTCAATAAATAGCTCAATAAAGGATTCTTCATGGCGAACAACATTACCTTCATCGGCGCCGGCAACATGGCCAGGGCGATCATCGGCGGGCTGCTCGATAGCGGCTTTTCCGCCGACCGGATCACCGCCGCCGCGCCGAGCGAAGAGGAGCTGGCCCCGCTGCGTGAGTCGATGGGCGTTCACACCCATACCGACAACAACGAGGCGGTGAAAAGCGCCGACGTGGTGATTCTAGCGGTCAAGCCGCAGATCATGCAGGGCGTGTGCCGGGCGCTCGCCGACACGGTGCAGACGAAGACGCCGCTGATCGTATCGATCGCCGCAGGGCTCGAAGCCGCGACCATCGACGGCTGGCTCGGCGGCAACACCGCACTGGTGCGCTGCATGCCCAACACGCCTTCGCTGGTCGGCGTGGGCGCCAGCGGCCTGTATGCCAACGAACAGGTGAACGACGCCCAGCGCCGCCTGGCCGGCGAGCTGCTCGAAGCGGTCGGTATCGTCGAGTGGGTCGAGGATGAGGCGCTTCTGGACGCGGTGACCGCGGTCTCCGGCAGCGCCCCGGCCTACTTCTTTTTGATGTTCGAAGCGATGGAAGAAGCGGGCGTGGCCCAGGGGCTTCCCGCGGCGACCGCGCGGCGCCTGGCGATCCAGACCGCGCTGGGCGCGGCGACCATGGCGGCGCAAAGCGAGCACGACCCGGCCACGCTCAAGCGCAACGTCATGTCACCAAACGGCACCACCGAGCGGGCGATCGCTCACATGGAGTCGGCGAAGCTTCGCGAAACGATTCAGGGCGCCATGCAGGCCTGCGCCGAGCGCGCCAGCGAAATGGCCCGTGAACTGCGCGGCCAGTAACCCGCCGCCGAACCCTCAATTTTCAGCACGATTTAACGCAACGGAGACGCAAGCCATGGGCAGCCAAATGGGCAGCGCCGGGTTGATGCTAGTCAACACCCTGGTCAACATCTATCTATTCATCCTGATGCTGCGTTTTCTGCTGCAGGCGTCGCGGGCGGATTACTACAACCCGCTGAGTCAGTCGGTGGTCAAGATCACCCAGCCGGTGGTCGGGCCGTTCCAGAGCTTTCTCGGCCCGGTCGCCGGGCGCTTCGATCTGGCCACGCTGGCGGCGGCCTTCGTGCTCAAGGTGGTCAGCATCGTCGCCATTTTCATGCTCTTCGGTATCGGCATGCCGCCGGTGGTGTCGCTGGTGATCGCCGGGATCGCCGCGCTTGCCAACGCCATTTTGAAGATTTACTTCTTTGCCCTGATCGTGATGATCATTCTGAGCTGGGTGGCGCCCAACGCCAGCCACCCGGGGGCGCTTCTGGTCATGCAACTGGTCGAGCCGATCATGGCGCCGGTGCGCAAGGTGATTCCGCCGCTGGGCATGATCGATCTCTCCCCCATCGTGGTGTTCATCGCCATCAATCTGATCGATGGCCTGGTCGTCGGATCGCTGATTCGCCAGGCGGGCGCCCCGGGGGCACTGGTCGGCCTATGAACGTCTCTACTCGTTTTTGCAGGAAGATTGCCCTTGATGCCTGATTCACCCACGCGACCAGGGCTCGACTACCCGGCAGACTCCGTGGGCCTGGTAACGCCACACGTGGCACGCTTCGATACGCCGCTGCCGCTCGCCTGCGGGCGCATGCTGCCGGAGTACGAGCTGATCTATGAAACCTACGGTACGCTCAACGACGCCCGCAGCAACGCCGTGCTGGTGTGTCACGCGCTCTCGGGTCACCACCACGCCGCCGGCTACCATCATCCGGAGGATACCAAGCCCGGCTGGTGGGATGCCTACATCGGCCCGGGCAAGCCCATCGACACCGACCGCTTCTTCGTGGTTTCACTCAACAATCTGGGCGGCTGCCACGGCAGCACCGGGCCGGTGAGCCACAACTCGGAGACCGGGCGCCAGTGGGGTCCGGATTTCCCCATGGTAACGGTGAGCGACTGGGTGGCAAGCCAGGCGCGGCTGGCGGATCATTTAGGGATCGAGCGCTGGGCCGCCGCCGTGGGTGGGAGCCTCGGCGGCATGCAGGTGCTGCAGTGGACGATCACTCACCCCGAGCGGGTCGCCAATGCGGTGATCATCGCCGCGACCCCCAGGCTGTCGGCGCAGAACATCGCCTTCAACGAGGTCGCCCGCCAGGCGATTCGCTCGGACCCGGAGTTCTTCAACGGCTGGTACGCCGAGCACGACACGGTGCCCAAACGCGGGCTGAAGCTTGCGCGCATGGTGGGCCATATCACCTATCTCTCCGAAGACGCCATGGGCAGCAAGTTCGGCCGCGATTTGCGAAGCGAAGATCTCAACTTCGGCTTCGACGTGGAGTTTCAGGTGGAGTCCTACCTGCGCTACCAGGGCGACGCTTTCTCCACCGCCTTCGATGCCAATACGTATCTGCTGATGACCAAGGCGCTGGACTACTTCGACCCCTCGGCGCTGTGCGGCGGCGATCTGGCCTGCGCGGTCGCCCCGGCGCAGTGCCCGTTTCTGATCGTGAGCTTCACCACCGACTGGCGCTTTCCGCCCTCACGCTCGAAAGAGCTGGTCGACGCGCTGATTCACGCGGGCAAGCCGGTGAGCTACGCCAATATCGAATCCCCTCACGGCCACGACGCCTTTTTGCTGCCGGAGCCGCGCTATGAAGCGCTGTTCGGCGCCTTCATGACGCGCGCCGCCCGCGAGCTCGGCCTCGGTGCGCCCCGCGCGGAGGGCTTTTCATGATGCGCACCGACCACGAGCTGATCGTCGATTGGGTGCCCGAGGGCGCCCACGTGCTGGATTTGGCCTGCGGCGACGGCGCGCTACTCGAACGCCTGGGCCGCGAAAAGGCGGTGACTGGCTACGGGCTCGAAATCGACGCCGACGGCATCACCGCCTGTGTGGCCCGCGGCGTCTCGGTGATCGAGCACGACCTGGACGACGGGCTGGGCAACTTCTGCGATCAGAGCTACGACCAGGTGATCATGACCCAGGCGCTGCAGGCGCTGCGCCGCCCGGACAGGATGCTCGACGAAATGCTCCGGGTCGCCAACGAGGGCATCATCACCTTCCCCAACTTCGCCTACTGGCGCCATCGGGTGTATCTGGGCCTGCGTGGCTACATGCCGGTATCGAAGTCGCTTCCCCACGCCTGGTACGATACGCCCAACATCCACCTCTCCACCTTCAACGACTTCGAACAGCTCTGCCGTGAGAAGGGGCTGGTGATCGTCGACCGCGCCGTGGGCGTGGGCGAGCACCGCGGCCACTGGACCTCGCGCTGGTGGCCCAACCTGTTCGGCGAGATCGCCGTGTTCCGCGTACGCCGCCGCTAGAGGCGCACGCTTACGGGCCGCTCGAGATAAATCGATGAAGGCGCGCCCGCCTCCCACCCCACATCGATGGCGTAGGCCAGCACCTCGACCCCCTGAGCCGCGGCAGCATGAAGCCCCGCGGCGTAGGCCGGGTCGATGTGCGTGGCCGGGCCGACGCTGTCGATGCCCTGGCGCGCCACGCAGAACAAGAGCACTGCGCGTTCGCCCTGGCGGGCAAGCGCCTCGAGCGACTGCAGATGCTTGAGCCCGCGGGTGCTGACCGAGGCCGGAAAGTAGCCCAGACCGTCGTCTTCGCGCAGCGTGACCTGCTTGACCTCGAGATAGGCGCGCTGCCCGCTCGCCGTCTCCTCGAGCAGAAAATCGAGCCGCGAGTCGTCGACCTTCAC
This sequence comes from Halomonas sp. HNIBRBA4712, assembly GCF_043558675.1. NCBI lineage: Bacteria > Pseudomonadati > Pseudomonadota > Gammaproteobacteria > Oceanospirillales > Halomonadaceae > Halomonas > Halomonas sp. HNIBRBA4712. The sequence continues at coordinate 8,061 of NZ_JBIFXR010000011.1, forward strand.
CTCGCGGCGAAGCGTGTCGAAGTTCGCCAAGGGTGTGACCTGGCCGGCAAAGAGCGCGGCTTCGACGATGCGGTTGGCGCGCCCGGTGTGGATCGAGGCAAGCTCTATTCCGCCGTCGTCATCCGGCAGCTCGATCAGCTCCCAGGTCCAGGCGAGCTTGCGTTTGGGGTTGTCGCTTGGCGAGAGCCACACCCGGCAGCCCGGCACGTTGACGCTCTTCATCGAGCCGGTGTTGGGGCAATGGGCCGTCACCTCGCGCCCGTCGTCCAGGCGCACGTCGGCGAAAAAGCGCTTGTAGCGGCGCAGCAGCACGCCGGGCACCAACCCCTCGTAGGCGATCATGCGCGCGCCACGAAGCGCGCCAGCCGCACCAGCGCCTCTTCAAGACGCGCGATGTCGTTGGTGAAGGCGATCCGCACGAAGCGCTCGCCGCCGCGCACGGCGAAATCCACCCCCGGCGTGATCGCCACGTTCTCCTCCTCGAGCAGCCGCTCGCAGAACGCCTGGCTGCCATGGCTGTAGCGGGAGATGTCGAGCCAGACGTAGAACGCGCCCTGGGGCGCGACATCCGGGGCCAGGCCCAGCTCGGCAAGGCCGTCGAGCAGCACCTGGCGGCGCTCTCTCAATACGGCGCGGCGGCGCTCCAGCTCCTCGCGACACTCGGGAGTGAAGGCGGCAAGTGCGGCGTGCTGGGCGGGGGTGGACGCCGCCAGAAAAACGTTCTGGGCCAGCCGGGTCAAAGGCTCGACCGCGCGCTCCGGCGCCACCAGCCACCCCAGGCGCCAGCCGGTCATGCCGAAGTACTTCGAGAAGCTGTTGACGACAAAGGCATCAGCAGAGATCGCCGTTGCCGACAGCGGCGGCTCGTCGAAGTTGAGCCCCTGGTAGATCTCATCGACCAGAAGCTCCCCGCCGCGCGCCGCCACCGCTTCACTCACGTCAGAAAGCCCGGCGCGGTCGAGGGTGTGGCCGGTCGGATTCGACGGCGAGGCGAGCATGGCAAGCCTTGTGGCTGGCTGCCAGTGGCGCTCGACCAAGCTCGCGTCGAGCTGCCAGCCGCTTTCGCGCCCGACCGGCACCGCGTCGACCTCGGCACCGGCCAGCGCCATGAAGTGGCGGTTGCAGGGGTAGTTGGGATCGGCCATCAGCACCCGGTCGCCCTGGCTTACCAGCAGTTGGCTTGCCAGCATCAGGGCGCCGGATGCGCCGGGCGTGACGATGATGCGCGAAGGGTCGACGCGGGCGCCGAAGTGATCGAGGTAGTGACCGCTGATCGCCTCGCGAAGCGCGGGCAGCCCCGCCGCCGGGGTGTAGCGGGTGCGCCCGTCGGCCAGCGCCTTCTGCCCGGCGGCAGTGATTAGTGCGGGAGTGGCGAAGTCAGGCTCCCCCACTTCCAGATGGATCACATCGAAGCCCTCGGCCTCGCGGGCCTGGGCTTTTTCCAACAGATGCATCACGCGAAACGGCGCGACCCGGTCCAGGCGTGGATTGAAGCCCATGGCAACTCCTTGCGTATTCGGTCGTTCGAGAGGGGCGAGCGCTGACTTGAATCAGACTATCGTCGAAGGCGCCCGGTTATGCTTGCATGGGGCGACATTTTAAGCTAAACAAGCATCCCTTTGGCGTGAAATCGTGGCGCGATCACGATGGATCACAGTCACACTTGTAAGGGGCACTCCCATGCCAGTAGCGGAAAAGAAACCGGAAGCGTCCTCATCCTTCACTCCGTATCAGCCGGCACCGGGTGAAGAGTACATGAACGACAAGCAGCTTGCGCACTTTCGCCAGCTGCTTCTCGACTGGAAGCAGGATCTCATGGAAGAGGTGGATCGTACCGTACGCCACCTTCAAGAAGACGCCAACAACTACGCCGATCCGGCCGACCGCGCGACTCAGGAAGAGGGCTTCAGCCTGGAGCTGCGCACCCGCGACCGTGAGCGTAAGCTGCTGAAGAAGATCAACGAGACCATCGAGAAGATCGACGAGGACGACTACGGCTTCTGCGAAGCCTGCGGCGTCGAGATCGGTATTCGCCGCCTCGAAGCGCGCCCCACCGCCACGCTCTGCGTGGACTGCAAGACCCTGGCCGAGCTCAAGGAGAAGCAGCTCGGCGGCTGATCGTCACTTTCTCGCGCTTCTCGAACGGGCACCTTCGCGTGCCCGTTTTCGTGACTTGCCGCCCTCTCTTACCTGACCCATCATGGGCGCCATGACCCACACCGCTTGTTATCGGGGCCGCTTTGCGCCCACGCCTTCCGGCCCGCTGCACTTCGGCTCGCTGGTAGCCGCGCTCGGAAGCTTTCTGGACGCTCGCGCCGCCGGCGGCGAGTGGCGCGTGCGTATCGAAGACATCGACCCGCCGCGCTGCCCGCCGGGCACGGACACCACCATTCTACGCCAGCTCGACGCGTTCGGCCTCGAGTGGGACGGCGCTGTGGTTTGGCAAAGCGCGCGGGGCGACGCCTACCAGGCGGCGCTCGAGCGCTTGATCGACCAGGGCCTGGCCTACCCCTGCAGCTGCTCGCGCAAGCAGTGGCAAGCGCACGCGATCTACCCCGGCTGGTGTCGCGACGGCCTTTGCGAGCCGGGTAAGCCCATCGCCTGGCGGCTTCGAAGCGACTTGGGCCGGCGCCCGGTCATCTGGCACGACCGGCTGTTCGGCGAGCAATGCTTCGATCCCGCCGAGCTTGGCGATGTGGTATTGAAGCGCAAGGATGGCCTCTGGGCCTACCAGCTCGCCGTGGTGGTCGACGACGCCGAGCAGCGCATAAGCGACGTCGTGCGCGGGGTGGACCTGCTCGACAACACCCCCTGGCAGGGCCAGCTTCAGACCGCGCTAGGCTACCCGGAACTGCGCTACCTGCATCTGCCGCTGGTGATGTCGACCGAGGGGCAGAAGCTCTCCAAACAGAACCTGGCGCCGGCGCTTGAAAGCGAGCCAAACGCCATCGCCCGCCAACTCTTTCAGGCGATCGCCACGCTCGACCAGGCGCCGCCGGCGGAGCTCGAAGGGGCGCCGCCGGCCGAGCAGCTCGCCTGGGCGGTGGCGAACTGGCGCGTCGAGCGCATTACCCCCGCCCAAGAGCGGCCCCTGCCCGCAGCGCCCCGGGAATCGTCCTGAAAAGGCGCCCCCAAAAGGCGTTTTGAGAAGAGAGATGCCATGTACGTCTATCGCCTGCTTTTGTTTCTGGTCTTCGGCGGCTATCTGCTCTCGCCGGTGCTGATGGGCGGCTGGAACGAGCCCGGCACCGCCTGGTACCGGCCGTTTCTGATCTGGGGCGCTTTGATCGCGTTGACGCTTTGGCTTGAACAGAAAAGGAAGCTCGATGAACGCTGAGCTTCTCGCGCTGCTGGCGCTGGGGGTGGGCTACTTCGCGCTCCTGCTGGGCGCCGGGCTTGCGGTGGAGCGCGGGCTGATCCCGGTACGCCTGACCCGCCACCCCTTGATCTACACCCTGGCGCTGGGCCTCTATGCCAGCGCCTGGGCGGTTTATGGCAGCATCGAGTTCGCCGCAAGCGTTGGCTTTGGCTACCTGGCGTATTATCTGGGCGCGGCCGGGGCGTTTCTACTCGCGCCGGTGCTGCTGGTGCCGATCCAGCGCATTACCCGCACCTACCAGCTGTCGTCGCTGGCCGATCTGTTCGCGTTTCGCTTTCGCTCGCGCTGGGTGGGCACGCTGGTCACGCTGTTGAGCCTTATGGCGGTGCTGCCACTGCTGGGCATTCAGGTGCGAACCCTGGGCGAGGCCATCTTTCACCTGACCGGCAGCCGCTACAGCGCGCTGGTGGCGCTCGCCTTCTGCGCGGCGATCGCGCTGGGGGCGATCCTGTGCGGCGCGCGCCATCATCACCGCTACCGCCACGACACACTGCTCAGCACGCTGGCGCTGGAGTCGCTGGTCAAGCTCGCGGCGATGCTCGGCCTCGGCGCCTTCGCGCTCTGGGGCGTGTTCAGCGGCCCCGAGGCGCTACAGCAGTGGCTCGACGGCCCCGGGGCCGCCGCCCAGGCCGCCACGTCGAAGCTCGACCCCGCCGAGTGGCGCACCCTGCTGCTGCTCTTTTTCGCCGCCGCCTTCATGATGCCGCATCTTTTCCAGGTCACCTTCGCCGAGAACCTGTCGCGCCATACGCTGCTGCAGGCGAGCTGGTCGCTGCCGCTCTACCTTCTGCTGATAGCGCTACCGGTGCCGCTGATCTGGTGGGCGGCCCAGTCGCTTGGCGAGGGCGTACCGCTTTCCGCCTACGCCGCCTATGCGCTCTCGCACCACTGGTGGGTCGGCGCGCTCGCCTTTTTGGCAGGGCTCGCCGCGGCCAGCGGCACCATGATCGTGATGGCGCTGGCGCTTTCCGGCATGGTGCTCAACCACGTGGTGCTCGTCGCCCGCCCGCCGGAGGCAAGAAGCGACCTTTACGGCTGGCTTTTATGGCTTCGCCGCGCACTGATCGTGGCGGTAGTGGCCAGCGGCTGGCTGTTCGCCGAAGGCATCGGACGCGCCCATTCGCTTACCGAGTGGGGGCTGGCCGCCTTCGTCGGCATCGCCCAGTGCCTGCCGGGGATGCTGGCACTGCTCTACTGGCCCGGCGCCAACCGCAACGGCATGGTGGCGGGGCTCGCCGGCGGCGCGCTGATCTGGCTCTGGGGGCTGTGGCTGCCGCTTTTCTCGCTGCCGCTGCCCGCACTCCCCTTCATCGAGCTGATGCCGCCAGGGGCACCGGTTTGGTACACCACCACGCTGATTGCGCTGGCGGTGAACATCGTGCTGCTGATCGTGCTATCGCTTTTCACCCACACCTCGGAAGGCGAGCTCTCCGCCGCCGAGGCGTGCTCGGTGGACGCGGTGATCCGCTCCAAGCGCCTGCCGCTCGAAGCGACTACCGCCGGTGACTTCACCCCGCACCTGGCCCGAGCGCTGGGCGACGACGCCGCCCGCCGCGAGGTCGAGCGGGCGCTTGGCGCGCTCAACCTGGGCACGGAGGAGCGCCGCCCCTACGCCCTTCGTCGGCTGCGCGACCGCATCCAAGCGAATCTTTCCGGGCTGATGGGCCCGTCGGTGGCCCGCGATATCGTCGACCGTTACCTGCCCTACCGCCACGACGACAGCTCGGCCACCGACGACATCCACTTCGTCGAAAGCCGCCTGGAAGCCTACCGCTCGCGGCTGACCGGCCTTGCCCGCGAGCTCGACGGGCTGCGCCGCCACCACCGCCAGACGCTTGCCCACCTGCCGGTAGGGCTTTGCGTGCTCGGCGACGACGACGAGCTCACGCTCTGGAACCAGGCGCTCTGTACGCTTTCCGGCATCAGTAGCGAAAGCGTGATCGGCGCCCACCGCGACAGCCTCCCCCCGCCCTGGCCCGGGCTTCTGGCCAGCGCCCTGAGCGCCGAGACCGCCCCGCTCTACAAGCAGCCGGTATGGCTGCACGGGCGCGAGCACTTTCTGACCCTGCACAAGGCTGCGCTGAGCGGGCTCGACAGCCGCGGCGGCAGCGTGATTCTGATCGAGGATCACACCGAGATGAAGTGGCTCGAGGAGGAGTTGGTTCACACCGCGCGGCTGGCCTCGATCGGCCAGCTCGCCGCCGGTGTGGCCCACGAGATCGGCAACCCGATCACCGGCATCTCGTCGCTGGCGCAGAACCTGCGCTTCGACACCAGCGACCCGGCCCTGCTTGAAACCGCCGACCACATCCAGACCCTGACCCAGCGGGTGAGCAAGATCGTCAACGCGCTGGTCGGCTTCGCCCACGGCGGCCGCCAGGCGCTGGCCCCGCCAAAAGAGACGATCTCGCCTTTTGAGGTGACCGACGACGCCCTGCACTTGATCCACCTGGCCCGCTCGGGCGAGGATGTTACTTTTGACAACGCCTGCCCGCCAGCGCTGGTGGTACAGGGCGATCGTCAGCGCTTGACCCAGGTGATGGTGAACCTGCTGGGCAATGCCCGCGACGCCTGCGGCGAGGCCGGGCACGTTACCATCGAGGCCGGCGAAGAGGGCGGGCAGCTCTGGTGGCGGGTGACCGACGACGGTGACGGCATCGCGCCGGGCGTGCGGCAGCACTTGTTCGAGCCCTTCACGACGACCAAGGCGCCGGGCGAAGGCACCGGGCTCGGGCTTTCCGTGGCCTACCAGATCATCAGCGAGCACCAGGGCCGCATCGAGTGCGCCTCGCCCCCCGCCGGGGCGCCCTGCGGCACCGCCATCACACTCTGGCTGCCGCGTTACCCACACAGCGATCGAGACGCACATGGCCAGGATACTGATTGTTGAAGACGAGGCGATCATTCGCAGTGCGCTCAAGCGCCTTTTGGAGCGCCACGCCCACGAGGTCACCGAGGCAGGCAGCGTCGAGCAGGCCCAGGCGTTCGAGATTTCCGAGTTCGATCTCATCATCAGCGATCTGCGCCTGCCCGGTGTCGCCGGTACCGAGCTGATCAAGGCCGCCGCCCCGGCGCCGGTGCTGGTCATGACCAGCTATGCCAGCATGCGCTCGGCGATCGACGCGCTCAAACTCGGTGCGGTGGACTACGTGGCCAAGCCCTTCGATCACGGCGAGCTTCTGGAAACCGTCGAGGGCATTCTGCACCAGCGCGCCATGGCCACGGGTAGCCCGCCCTCGATTACCGACGAGCGCGGCACCCGTGCGATGATGATCGGCGACTGCGCCGCCATGCAGCACGTCTACACGCGTATCAAAAAGACCGCCCCGGCGGACGTCAGCGTGCTGATCCAGGGAGAGTCCGGCACTGGCAAGGAGCTGGTGGCCCGGGCGCTTCACCAGCAGAGCAAGCGCGCTACGGCGCCCCTGATCTGCGTGAACTGCGCGGCGATCCCCGAGACGCTGATCGAATCCGAACTGTTCGGCCATGAGAAAGGCGCCTTCACCGGGGCAAGTGCCGCTCGCACCGGGCTGGTCGAGGCCGCCGACGGCGGCACGCTGTTTCTCGACGAGATCGGCGAGCTTCCGCTCGACGCTCAGGCCAGGCTCTTGCGCGTGCTGCAGGAAGGCGAGATCCGCAAGATCGGCTCGGTGGAGACGCGCCACGTCGACGTGCGCCTGATCACCGCCACCCACCGCGATCTGCGCGCGCTCTCAAGAAGCGGCGAGTTTCGACTTGACCTTTACTACCGTCTCAACGTCATGCAGATCGTGCTTCCGCCGCTGCGTGAGCGCGAAGCGGATGTACTCAAGATCGCCGATATCCTGCTTGAGAAAGCGTGCAAACGCCACGACCGCCCCGGGCTCAAGCTCTCCCGCGCCGCGCGCCAGGATTTGCAGGACTACCCCTGGCCCGGCAACGTGCGCGAGCTCGAAAACGCCCTCGAGCGGGGCGTCATACTCGCCGAGGGCCACCTGATTCATCCCGACGACCTGGGCCTTGGCCCGGTGACCCACCGCCCGCCACTGCAGCCTTCCCCTCAGGAAGCAACCGAGCCGGCTCAGGACGAAGAGGATCTATCGCTCGAGGACTATTTCCAGCACTTCGTGCTCGAGCACCAGGAGCAGATGAGCGAAACCGAGCTTGCACAAAAATTGGGCATCAGCCGTAAAAACCTCTGGGAGCGGCGCCAGCGGCTGGGCATACCGCGCAAGAAAACCGCCAGGCGCCCGAATCAGGGCTAGCCCTGGCGCACGCCATGAAGCTTTGCTACACGCCTTAAGACTAACGTCCAATAGCCTGATTTAGAAAAGAATTATCCGAAATTCGGCATGTGCGCCCTGTTACCTTCCCACCCAGCACGGGTTAAAAAACGCCGTTTTTGGGGTAACACTTTTCGTCCCGCGCCCAGCTCTGGCACGCGCAAATTTTACAAACCCATGAAATAGCGTTTTTTTTTAACAACTGGCACGGCGGGTGCACTATTGATGGGTAAGAAAAACAAACCGGGCAGCGGCGCTCTACGAGATAGAGCACTCATGACAACAAGAACAAACCACGCCGCGACAACCTCGCCATAACAAGAACAACAGGACGAGGGTGAGACAAGGTTTTCAACAACAACAAAACGGCTTGAGTCTCGCACATTGCCAGCGCCATCAGGCGCCCAATAACAACAACAGAGCAAATGCCCGAAAAGGACGCGACGTACACGACAAGCGCGACGAACAATAAAAAAGCGCCTTGAGCTGTACACCCCGGAGCCAATAACAATTCGCCGGGAGAGAAAAGTTCGCGGTTGGATTATTGTTTTGAATACGAGGCGGTCGGAGCCATTTCACTCCTTACTGACTGCGGTGCGTATTCAGGGCGATGCGCCATCATGAAGAAAAACAGCAGCACGGAAGCTGAATGACCCAATTGACAGGGGAGGCCCACTTGGCCTCCCCTTTCCGCGTCTGGCCAACGCATCCCGCAACGGCCCGGATGCCGCTGGCGACGGTTATCGATATGGCGTTTTACGCCCTCTTGCCACGCCGTTTTGGTCAAACCCCGCGGGAATGCTTTGCAAGGCGTTGGGGGTCGGATACACTCGTTGGCCTATCTTTTATCAAATCAACAGTTCAACAGCCTACGTTTTAACGGCGAGTCGATACCACTGCATGTTTAGAGGACTTACCCGTTTTTTACCTGGTTCGGGAGAGCCATTGAAAAACCCGCCTGATTCTCAGGAAAACGCCGTCGAAGCGCCGACGCCTCAGGTCATTCCCCGCTCCGAGCATCCTGTTTCGCGTCAACAGATCAGCGATGCCGCCTTGAAAGTGCTCTATCGACTGAACGGCGCGGGCTTCGAGGCCTATCTGGTCGGCGGCTGCATCCGCGATGCGCTGCTGGGCGAGACGCCAAAGGATTTCGACGTTGCTACCAACGCAACGCCGGAGCAGGTGCGCGATCTGTTTCGTAACTCGCGGCTGATCGGCCGGCGCTTTCGTATCGTGCACGTGCGCTTTGGGCGCGAAATCATCGAAGTCACGACCTTTCGCGGCAAGCCCCAGGACGAGCACGGCGACCATATCGCCCAGCAGTCCGACGCCGGGCTTCTGCTGCGCGACAACGTCTGGGGCAACATCGAAGAGGACGCGCTGCGCCGTGATTTCACCGTAAACGCGCTCTACTACAGCATCGCGGACTTCTCGATTCACGACTTCGCCGGCGGCATCGGCGATATCAACGCGCGCACGCTGCGCCTGATCGGCGACCCGGAAACCCGCTACCGCGAGGACCCGGTGCGCATGCTGCGCGCGGTGCGCTTCGCCGCCAAGCTCGGCTTCGAGATCGCCCCAAACACCGAAGCGCCGATGTACGACCTCGCCCCGCTGCTTTTACAGATTCCGCCGGCGCGCCTGTTCGACGAAGCGCTCAAGCTGTTCATGTCCGGCCACGGCCTACTCACCTTCCAGCTGTTGAGCCACTATGGCCTCTTCGGCATGCTCTTCCCCGAGGCCGAAGAGGCGATGGCCGACGCGGCCTGGGTAGAGCGGCTCATCGAGCAGGCGCTGCGCAACACCGATCAGCGCATCGCCAACGACCTTCCGGTCACGCCGGCGTTTCTCTTCGCCGCATTTTTGTGGGGGCCGGTGGCGCTGCGCCTGGAGGCGCTCGAGGCCGAAGGCATGCCAACGGTACCGGCGCTGCAAACCGCTTCCCAGCAGGTGGTCATGCGCCAGCTGGAGCATGTTTCGATCCCCAAGCGTTTTGGCATGCCGATGCGCGAAATCTGGGAGCTTCAGGCCCGCCTGCCCCAGCGCCGCGGCAAGCGCGCTTTCCAGAGCCGGGAGCATCCGCGCTTTCGCGCCGCTTTCGATCTGCTGCTGCTGCGTGAACAGGCCGGCGAAATTCCCCGCGGCCTGGGCGATTGGTGGGAGGCGTTCCAGCAAGGCGACGAGCACGAGCAGCGCCGCCTGCTGCAGAAGGTCGGCGGCGACCCGGCAAGCCAGGGCGACCGGCGGCGTAAAAAGCGCCGCAAGCCGTCGCGCAAGTCCGATCAGTGAGCGCTCTGACCTACGCCCGCGCCTATATTGGCTTGGGCAGCAACCTCGACGAGCCGCTGGCCCAGGTGCGCCAGGCGATCAATGAGCTCGGAAAGCTTTCGCTCACCCGCTTTGAGCGCGCCTCGTCGCTCTACGCCAGCCGCCCGGTCGGCCCCCAGGATCAGCCGGACTTCGTCAACGCGGTGGCCGCGATCGACACGGCGCTTTCGCCGCTGGCGCTGCTCGATCAGCTCCAGGCCCTCGAGCAGCGCCATCGCCGCCGACGCCTGCGCCACTGGGGCCCGCGCACCCTCGATCTGGACCTGCTGCTGTTCAATGATCAGCACATCGATCACCCGCGCCTGGTCGTACCCCACCCGCATCTTTATGAACGCGCCTTCGCTTTGATACCGCTGGCCGAGCTTGATGCACCGCTGACCCTGTTCGATCACTCCCTGGACCACTGGATCGAGCGCCTCGAAGACCAGGGGCTTGCGCGCCTGGACGAAAACGGCTCGAACTGACCTCGACGCTGTCTGTCCGCTCGGGTGACAATCGACGTTCGTTGCCACTCGAGATGAACGAACCATGCGCACGCTGCACGATATCGCCACGTTAAGAGACACTCTCGACTGCGAGCGCCGCGCCGGGCGGCGCATCGCCCTGGTGCCCACCATGGGCAATTTGCACGCCGGCCACATGGCGCTGGTCACCGCTGCGCGCGAGCGCGCCGATACCGTGGTGGCGAGCCTGTTCGTCAACCCGATGCAGTTCGGCCCGAACGAGGACCTCGACGCCTACCCGCGCACCCTTGAAGAGGACCAGATCAAACTGGTGGAGGCGGGGTGCGGTCTGCTGTTCGCCCCTTACACCGCCGCGCTCTACCCGAACGGGCTCGACGCCCAGACCCGTGTGCGGGCGCCCGGCGTTTCCGAAGGCCTTTGCGGCGGCGCCCGCCCCGGCCACTTCGACGGCGTGGCCACCGTGGTGACGATGCTGTTCAACCTGGTGCAACCCCAGGTCGCCCTGTTCGGTGAGAAGGATTACCAGCAGCTGGCGGTGATTCGCAAGCTCACCGCGGACCTGCACCTGCCGATCGAAATCGTCGGCGTGGCGACCCAGCGGGCCGAGGATGGTCTCGCGCTCTCCTCGCGCAACGGCTACTTGAACGACGCCGAGCGCGCGACCGCTCCGGCGCTTTATCGCACCCTGTTGGCGGCGAAGTCCGCGCTCGAGGCCGGGGAGCCGGCCCCGGCCGTACTCGATCAGGCGATCGCAACCCTCGGCGCCGCGGGCTTTTCACCGGACTACGTCGAACTCAAGAGCGCTGAACTTGACCCGGTGACGCCAGACACCGTCGACGCCGTGCTGCTGGCTGCGGCCAAACTCGGCCCGGCGCGGCTGATCGACAACCTGCGCGTTCGGCTGGGCGGCTAATCAGGCGAGCATGCGGGCCAAAGGCGTATTGCCGCGACGCACGACTTTCCCCTATGCTGAAAGCTCGCGCTTGAATCAACCACGCTCGTTCACAGGCCCAGCGCCTTTTTTTATCGGGAGTTCTGTCATGCAAGAAGTGGTCATTGTCGCCGCACGGCGCACCGCAGTGGGTAGCTTCGGCGGGTCGCTCGCGGGCATTCCCGCAAGCGATCTCGGCGCGCTCGTCATCAAGGACATCCTCGCCTCCACCGGCGTCTCGCCGGACCAGGTCGACGAGGTGCTGCTCGGCCAGGTGCTGACCGCGGGCGTGGGCCAGAACCCGGCGCGCCAGGCCTCGATCAAGGCGGGCCTGCCGGACGCCGTGCCGGCAATGACCATCAACAAGGTGTGCGGCTCCGGGCTCAAGGCGGTGCATCTGGCAACCCAGGCGATTCTGTGCGGCGACGCCGACCTGATCATCGCTGGCGGTCAGGAGAACATGTCCGCCTCGCCCCACGTACTGCCGCACTCGCGCCAAGGCCAACGCATGGGCGACTGGAAGGCGATCGACACGATGGTTCACGACGGCCTGTGGGACGCCTTCAACGACTACCACATGGGCATTACCGCCGAGAACCTGGCCGAGAAGTACGGCATTACCCGCGAGCAGATGGACGAGTTTTCCGCCCAGTCGCAGCAGAATGCCGCCCGCGCGATCAAGGAGGGCAAGTTCAAGAGCCAAATCGTGCCGGTCGAGATTCCCCAGCGCAAGGGCGACCCGATCGTCTTCGACACCGACGAGAACCCGCGGGAAGTCACCGCCGACAAGCTCGCCGGCATGAAGCCCGCGTTCAAGAAGGATGGCACCGTGACCGCCGGTAACGCCTCCTCGCTCAACGACGGCGCCGCGGTGGTCATGGTCTGCTCCGCCGAGAAGGCGAAAGCACTGGGTCTCGAACCCCTGGTGCGCATCAAGGCCTACGCCAACGCCGGCGTGGACCCGGCGATCATGGGCATCGGCCCGGCCCCGGCCACCCGGCGCTGCCTGGAGAAGGCGGGCTGGAGTATCGACGAGCTGGATCTGGCCGAGGCCAACGAAGCCTTCGCCGCCCAGGCGCTGTCGGTCAATAAAGAGCTTGGCTGGGATGTCTCGAAAGTGAACGTCAACGGCGGCGCCATTGCCCTTGGCCACCCCATCGGCGCCTCGGGCTGTCGCGTGCTGGTCTCGCTGATCCACGAAATGATCGCCCGCGACGCCAAAAAGGGCCTCGCTACACTCTGCATCGGCGGCGGCCAGGGGGTGGCGCTGGCGATCGAGCGTCCATAAATCAGTTTGATTAAACGTAAAAGGCCTCGGTGATTACCGAGGCCTTTCAGGCCGCTGACCCAGCCGGAGCGGGGTTAGTCGTTCAGAGTGGATGTATCAAATTCTCGTGACCAGTAAGCCAGCAAACTAGCCACCTCATCCTCTTCATAGTCGTGCATCGCCACACCCTCCCAGAGCAAAACTATATCCTGCTCGGGCATAGTCAGTTCATAACCATTCAGCAGAAGGAATCGATAAACAGCATCCGCTGCGGTGCGTTTGTTAGCATTCAAGAAAGGGTGATTCTGTACGATGCCAAACCCTAATACACTTGCCAGCATCGCTAGATCTTCGGTCTGAGTATAGTAGCGGTGCATGCACGGCTTTTGTTGAGCGCTTTCAAGGCCGCCCTGGTCGCGGACACCAAAAGGCTCACCCGGGGTGAGCCTCAGCATTTCCTTATTTATTTCGACTAGCTCGGGTACAACGATGTATCGAATACCGTCATTATCTGAGCCACAACCACTCATTAATGTTACACCTTAGCAAGCTCGCGGTACGCGTTTTCGTAACGCTCCATCGACATTTCGCCAGCTTTTTTAAACTGAGCCTGATGGTTACCAAGGCACGGGCGCGCTTTCACACTCTCTCCTTCCTTACGTGCAGGAATGATCAGGCGTTCTTTTTTCAACAGTGCAGTCATGGCAACCTCCAAATATGCGTGTCCATTTGACGAAAAAGCCCGCAACGAGTTCGTTACGGACTTGCAAATGACTTGTTCAAGATACGCAACACATGCTTTTCAAGCAACCTTTTTTGGTGTTTGACAATGTTGTGAAAACTATCATTCAGGACCCTATGTCTACCGTCATCCGGGCACCATGGCAGAAAAGTCATTACATGCAACCATTTGCACCCTTGCAGTTCATTTTCACCGCCGTGCAGAAAAATAGCATTCTACGATTTTTCATTCTGGCGGGCCGTTATGAACGATTTCTCGAGCGATGCGCATTGAATGCCTGGATTCCGGCCTACCGGATATTCTGGCTTGCTCAGGTTTACAGTGATAACGTCAGCTGCATTCGATCGTGCCAGGTGTATGTTCCCCGACCCAGTCCTTGAAACCCGGCACGTGCGGGTTTGACCTCAGCGAATCCGCCCGCCGTTGACCAGCCGTGACGGCGTGCGCCCGACCAGCACCACGCCCACCAGAAACAGCGCCGCGGCGGCCCATAGGGTGGTGGTCAGGCTGGTGGCGTCGACCACCCGCCCGCCAATCAGCGCGCCCAGGCCGAGCGACATGTTGAACACGAACGCCATCAGCGCGGTGGCCGCTTCGGTGTTCGGTGCGGTGCGCAGTATCCAGGTCTGGATACTCACCGAGATACTGCCAAATATTGCTCCCCACACCATTAGAAGCGCAACGCCACTGACCGGCTGGGTACCCAGCAGCGGGTAGCTCCCGACCACCAGCGTTAGCAGCACCGGAATCGCCAGCACGGCAGCGTAAGGGTTACGCGCCGCCTTCATGCCTGCTACCACGTTGCCGATGATACCCGCCGCGCCGTAGAGCAGCAGTAGGCTGCCCACGTTGCGCTGCTCGATACCGCTGATACTCTGCAGAATGGGGCTGATGAAGGTGTAAGCGACGAAGTGGCCCACCACCACGCAGCCAGTGGTGAGCACCGCGACGCGCACGCCGCGATTGGCCACCTGGCGAAACAGCATGGAGAGGCGCACCGGCTCCCGGGGCGCCAGTGCCGGCAGCCACAGCCAGATCAGCCCGGCGGTCAAAAGGCTGAAGCCACCCAGCCCGCCGAAGACCCAGCGCCAGCTGCCGAGATCGCCCAGCAGCGTGCCCAGCGGCACGCCGAGCACCGAGGCGGCGGTCACGCCGCCGAAAATGACCGTCATCGCCCGGGCGACCTTCTCCTCGGGCACCAGCCTTGGTGCGATACTACCGGCGATCGCCCAGAATCCGCCGATGCTCATGCCGACCAGCGCGCGGGCGGCCAGCAGCAGGGTAAAGCTTTGGGCCAGCGCCGAGAGCACGCTTCCAAGCGTCATGACGATCATCAAACCGGCGAGCATCACCCGCCGGTCGAGCCGGCCCACCGCCACCGGCAAAAGCGGCGCGGAGAGCGCCGCAATCACGCCGGGCACCGTGACCATCAGCCCGGCGGTGCCTTCGGTCACGCCCAGCTCCTGCGCCACCTGGGAGAGTAACCCGATCGGCAACTGCTCGGCGGTCACCAGTAGAAAGATACCGCACATGACGGCGATGACCGCCCCCCACCTTGCTTGCTGCTCCATGCCTTCCCCTCTGTTCAAACGACACCGCCCCCGTAACCGTGGCTACGGGGGCGGAGGCAGCACCTGGGACTCGATCAGTCGTCGGCGCTTTCGCTCTGCGCGGCGAAGGCCGCTTTCTCTTCTTCGGTGATCTCCTTGATCGAGAGCTTCACCCGGTTGCGGTTGTCGATGTCGAGCACCTTGACCACCACGTCGTCGCCTTCGTTGAGGAAGTCACGCACGTTGTTGACCCGCTCCGGCACGATCTGGGAGATGTGCACGAGGCCGTCGGTGCCCGGCATGATGTTGACGAACGCACCGAAGTCGGCGATGCGCACTACCTTGCCGTTGTAGAGCTTGCCGATCTCGGCTTCGGCGGTGATCGCCAGCACCGTGTCGATCGCCGCCTTGGCGGCTTTCTTGTCCTCGGCGTAGATGCGCACGGTGCCGTCGTCGTCGAGATCGATCGAGGCGCCGGTGTCTTCGCAGATCTTGCGGATGGTGGCGCCGCCCTTGCCGATGACGTCGCGGATCTTGTCCGGGTCGATCTTGATGGTGGCCATCGACGGCGCGTTCTCGGAGACCTCGGTACGGCTCTGGTTGATCACCGCGTTCATCTGCTCGAGGATGGTGATGCGCGCGTGGTGGGCCTGCTGCAGCGCGGTCTCCATGATCTCCTCGTTGATGCCCTCGATCTTGATGTCCATCTGCAGCGCGGTCACGCCTTCTTCGGAGCCCGCGACCTTGAAATCCATGTCGCCAAGGTGATCCTCGTCACCGAGGATATCGGTCAGCACCGCGTAACCTTCCGGGTCCTTGACCAGGCCCATGGCGATACCGGCAACCGGCGCCTTGAGCGGCACGCCGGCGTCCATCAGCGCCAGCGAAGAGCCGCACACCGAGGCCATGGAGCTCGAGCCGTTGGATTCGGTGATCTCGGAGACCACGCGAATGGTGTAGGGGAAGGCGTCTTCGGAGGGCAGCATCGCCTGCACGCCGCGGCGCGCCAGACGCCCGTGGCCGATCTCGCGGCGCTTGGGCCCGCCCATGAAGCCAGCTTCACCCACCGAGTAGGGGGGGAAGTTGTAGTGCAGCATGAAGCGGTCCTTGCGCTCGCCCTCGAGCGACTCGATCAACTGCGAGTCGCGCAGCGTGCCGAGGGTCGCCACGGCGATCGCCTGGGTCTCGCCACGGGTGAAGACCGCCGAGCCGTGGGTCTTGGGCAGTACGCCGACCTCGATATCGAGGGGGCGCACGGTGGTGTTGTCGCGGCCATCGATGCGCGGTTCGCCTTTCACTACCCGCGAGCGCACCACACGCTTCTCGAGTGCGGCAAAGGCGCTCTTCACCTCGCCTGCGTCGAACTTGTCGTTGACCGGCTCGCCGTCGACGGCACCCAGCGCTTCCACGGCCTGTTCTTTCAGCGCGGCGAGCGCGTCCTGGCGCTGCATCTTGTCGGTGATGCGGTAGGCCTCGCCCACTTTGGCCTCGAACTGCTCGGCCATGGCACTCTTGAGCGCGGCGTTCTCTTCAGCGGCCTGCCACTCCCAGCGCGGCTTGCCGGCCTCTTTAGCCAGCTCGTCGATGGCGGCGATGGCGGCCTGCATCTCCTGGTGACCGTAGAGCACCGCACCCAGCATCTCGTCTTCCAGAAGCTCCTGAGCTTCGGACTCGACCATCAGCACGGCGCTCCGGGTACCGGCCACGACCATGTTCAGCTCGGAGGTAGTGAGCTCTTCGACAGTGGGGTTGAGGAAGTAGCCCTGCTCTTCGTTGAAGCCGACCCGCGCGGCGCCAATCGGGCCGTTGAAGGGCACGCCGGAGACGGCGAGCGCTGCCGAAGTGCCGAGCATCGCCGCGATGTCCGGGTCGTGGTTACGATCGGTGGAGAGAACGGTACAGATCACCTGCACTTCGTTCATGAAGCCCTTGGGGAAGAGCGGGCGAATGGGCCGGTCGATCAGCCGCGAGGTGAGGGTCTCTTTCTCGGTGGGGCGCCCTTCGCGCTTGAAGAAGCCGCCGGGAATCTTGCCGACCGCGTAGGTCTTCTCCTGGTAGTGCACCGAGAGCGGGAAGAAAGGCTGGCCGGGGTTGACCTCCTTTTTCGCCACCACGGTACACAGCACCACGGTGTCGTCCATGGTGACCATGACCGCACCGGTGGCCTGACGGGCGATACGCCCGGTTTCCAGGGTGACGGTGCTACGCCCGTATTGAAACGTCTTTTTTACCGGATTCACGGCGACTTCCTTTGACATTGATGGTTACTTGTCCGATTTTGGTCGTTTGACTCGCCACCATTCTAGGCGCTGTGGCTTTCAAGAGCCACCAGAAACCCGGAATCCTCCCGGCCCACCCCTGCCCCGGCCAACGCCGGTGGTGTATTCTTCTCGCCCATGAGACGAGAGCCCCCGGCGACCACGCCTGAAAAGATCGGTTTTCTGCTGCTGCCGCGCTTCGCCATGGTGGCCTTCTTCTCGGCCATCGAGCCGCTGCGCATCGCCAACCGCTTGGGCGGCAAGACGCTGTTCCAGTGGCAGGTCATCAGCCGCGACGGTCATCCGGTAATCGCCTCCAACGGCATGTCCCTCGAGGTCGATACCGCGCTGGAAGACGCTGGCGATGTCACGAGCCTGGCGGTGTGCGCCAGTTTCGAGCCGCGCCGGGCCATCGACGACGCCCTGCTCGAGTGGCTGCGCGCCCGGGAGCAAAGCGGCTGTGTGCTGGGCGGCGTCGATACCGGCTGCTACGCGCTGGCCGCCGCCGGGCTTCTTGCCGACTCGACGGTAACGCTACACTGGGAGTGCCTGCCGGACTTTCGCCAGCGCTTTCCTCATATCGACGCGGTCGAGTCGGTGTTCGAGGTCGACCGTTCGAGCTTCTCCTGCGCTGGCGGCAGTGCGGCGATCGACATGAGCCTGGATTTGATTCGTCGCCGCCACGGCGAGGCGCTGTGTACCCGGGTGCGCGAACAGCTGGTTCACGATCAGGGCCGGCTGCCCGCCAGCCGCCAGCGCGACCCGGTCACGCCGGCGGATCCGCTGCTCGAACGGGCGATTACGCTGATGGAGAGCCGGCTCGAGTCGCCGCTGCCGATCGGCGCCCTGGCCCGGGAGCTCGGCGTTTCCTGGCGTCGGCTCGAGCGGCTTTTCTCGCAGCATCTGGACACCTCGCCCCAGCGCGCCTACCAGGCCATGCGCCTCGAGCACGCCCACCAGCTGCTGACCACTACCTCCCACAGCGTCGTGCAGATTGGGCTTGCCTGCGGCTTCACCTCGCCGTCGAGCTTCGCCCGCGCCTTTCGCCGCCAGCACGGCGTGACGCCCAGCCAGCTGCGTCGAATGGCCGTGTCGAATCCGGCATAGTCGGCGTCGAATCCGGTCGCGTTAGCTTGATCCTCGGGCGCCATACTCGGCGGATCACACAACGCCAAGGAGGATTCATGTCGACCGCCACCGCTTATCTCGATCTACCGCGCACGCCGGACTACGACGCCTGGCCGGTGGAGGCGCATATCGCCTCAGTGAGCGCCTCGCCGCGCATCGTGACCCTTTACTGGAGCGACGGCCGCGAAAGCCGCTACCACAGCATCTGGCTGCGCGAGAACGCCGCCGACGACACCACCATCAACCCGGCGACCCGCGAGCGTATTCTCGATCTATCACAGCTTTCCGGCTGGCCCGAAGTGACCCAGGCCGAGGTCGACGACGCGGGCGCGCTGGCAGTGACCTTCGCTCCGGAAAACATCCGGCTGTGCTTTCATCCGGGCTGGCTGCGCGCCCACGACTACGACAACGCCGACGACCCGGAGGCGCCGCTGGTACCGATCTCGCTCTGGCACGGCGGGCCCGGCACCACACCGGACACTCTCGACGCCTCACGGCTGCTCGAAAGCGACGCGGGTAGCGACGAAGAGGAGAAGATTCTGAAGCCGGCGCTTGAAAGCGTGCTGGGCAAAGGGTTGGTGCGCCTTCGCGGTCTGCCCACCGAGCCTGGCTCGCTCGAGGCGATCGCCCGGCGCATCGGCCCGGTGCGTCCGACCAATTTCGGCCAGCTGTTCGACGTGAAGGCCAAGCCCGACCCGGACTCCAACGCCTACACCTCCATCGCGCTGCCGCCGCACACGGACCTGCCGACCCGCGAGTACCATCCGGGACTGCAGATGCTGCACTGTCTGGAAAACAGCGTCGAGGGCGGCCAGGCGGTAATGCTCGACGGCTTCGCCGTCGCCGAGGCGCTGCGCGAGCGAGATCCGAATGCGTTCGAGACGCTGACTCGGGTGCACTGGTGCTACGCCAACACCGCCAAAGTCACCGACTACGTCTGGTACTCGCCGATGATTCGCCAGAACGCCCGCGGCGAGCTTCTGGAAGTGCGCATCGCCGACTTTCTACGCGGGCCACTGCAGGCGCCGTTCGACGAGGTCGAGCCGGCTTATGAAGCGCTGATGGCGCTGCAGCGGCTGCTGCGCGAGCCCGAATTCGCGCTGCGCTTCACCTACGCGCCGGGGGACCTGGTGATCTTCGACAACCGCCGACTGCTCCACGCCCGCGACGCTTTCGAGGGCAGCAACGGCCACCGCTGGCTACAGGGCTGCTACATGGAGCGCGACGAAGTGCGCTCGCGCTACCGGATGTGCCAGCGCCGCGAGCGCGAGATGCGCTTGAGCTCCAGATAAGCCTCGAGCCCGGCCGGGCCGAGCTCCCGGCCGATGCCGCTGCGCTTCATGCCGCCCCAGCTCCCCTGGGGCGGCGCGATCTGGTCGGTATTGCACCACACGTTACCCGCCTCCAGCCACCGCGCGATCGCCTCGCCGCGCTCGTCGCTACCTGCCACCACCGTCGCCGCCAGGCCAAAGTCGCTGTCGTTGGCAAGCGCCACCGCTTCGTCGTCGCTCGTCACCCGCCGTGCGCAGAGTAGCGGCCCGAAAATCTCCTCGCGCCATAAAGCGCTCTCCAGCGGCACGTCGCGATAAAGCCTTGGTGCGACGAAAAAGCCGTTGGCCGGGTGCGGTGCAAGTGTCGTTTGGCTTTCGAGCCCGGCCTCGCCGGCACGGGCGATGAAGGCCTCGATGCGTTCGCGCTGGGCGGCGCTGACCACCGGCCCCATATCGGTCTCCGGGGCGCTTGGGTCGCCCAGACGCAGCGCCTGCATGGCGCAATCGATTCGCTCGAACAGCGCCTCGCTTATGCGCTCGTGAACCAGCAGCCGGCTGGTGGCCGAGCACATCTGCCCCGCGTTATAGCAGATGCCGTTGATCACCAGCTCGCAGGCGCGGTCGAGATCGGCATCGTCGGTGACGATGATCGGCGACTTGCCGCCGAGTTCCAGCGATACCGGGCGGGTGCCGCTTGCCGCGGCGCGCATCACCGCCTCGCCCACGGCGTTACTGCCGGTGAAGGAGAGCTTGTCGACGCCCGGGTGATCGCCGAGTGCGGCGCCGACGTTGGCGCCATCGCCAAACAGCAGGTTGAACACCCCCGCCGGCACGCCCGCCTCGAGGACGACCTCGGCGAGCACCCGCTCGGGCAGCGGGGTCACCTCCGAGGGCTTGAACACTACGGTGCAGCCCGCGGCCAGCGCCGGGGCGATTTTCCAGGCGCTGCTCACCAGCGGGAAGTTCCAGGGCGTGATCAGCCCCGCCACCCCGACCGGCTCCCAGTAGCGGCGCACCGAAAGCCCCTCCAATTCACCGGGTTCGTGCTGCCCCTGACGCTCGCCCAGCGCTCGGGCGGCCTCGGCGTAATAGCGGTAGCACGCGATGGCATCGTCGAGATCCTGGCGCGCCTCGGCAAGCGGCTTGCCGTTATTGAGGCTCGACAGCGCCACCAGCGACTCGCGTCGCGCCTCTAGCCCGTCGGCGATGGCGGCCAGGTACTCCCCTCGGCGCGCTTCGGGCGTGGCTCGCCAGCCGGGCAGCGCCCGGCGCGCCGCCGCCACGGCGGCATCGACGTCCTCTGCAGCGCCACGGGTGACCCGGGCGATAACGCGACCCTCGAAGGGATTGGTGACCTCCAGAAGCGCCTCGCCCCGGCCTGACTGCCAGGCGTTGTCGATAAACTGCTCGTCCAGGGTGTGGGGAAAACCGGGGGTCGAAAAAGCGTTCATTGCATCCATCGTTAGGCCTTTTCAGCGAAGCGGCAGCCAGCGGCGCTTGTGCGACCGCATGCCGGGAAAATTGAGCTCCACCAGACGCAGCGTCACCGTCAGCACCACGGTGGTGGCGAGATAGATACCGGCGATCAGCAGCAGCGGCTCGTAGACCAGAAAGGTTTCGTCACGGATGATATTGGCGGCCTGCAAGAGATCCATCAGCGCGATAGTCGAGACCAGCGGAATCGACTTGAGCAGTAGAATCATCTCGCCGGTGAGGGTGGGCAGGCAGAGCTGGATCGCCCGCGGCAGCCAAAGCCGCACCAGCACCTGCCGACCGGAGAGCCCGAAGGCCCGCCCGGCCTCCAGCTCGCCGGAGGGAACGCTCAGCATGGCCCCGCGTATCACCTCGCCGGAGTAAGCGCCGACGCTGCAGATGAAGGTCACCGCCCCGAAGAAGAACGGGTCGCGCATCATGGGCCAGAGCCAGGTATCGCGAAGCCCCGGCACCCCTTCGATCAGATGCCCCACGCCGTAGTAGAAGAAGAACAGCTGCACCAGCAAAGGGGTGCCGCGAATCACGCTGGTGAAAGCCGCGGCGAGCCAGGCCAGCGGACGCGGCCCGCGCAGGCGCGCAAGCGCCACCCCCACGGCCAGAAGCTGCCCGCCCACCGCGGAGACCAGCAGCAGCCACAGCGTGTTGACGAAGCCTTCCCACAGATACTCCTGATAGAACGGATCGCTTAGCCAGGAAAAATCCATTCAAGCCTCCACCGGTTGAGTGCGGCGCACGCGGCGCTCCAGCTGCGCGAACAGAGCGGTGGAGCTCAGCGTGATCGCAAGGTAAATGACGCCCGCTGCCGCGTAGAAGAGAAAATAGGCGCGGCTGCTGGCGGCCGCCTGCTGAATGGTGAAGAAGAGCTCGTTGAACCCGATCACGCTAATCAGCGCCGTGTCCTTGATCAGGATCAGCCAGAGATTCGACATCCCTGGCAAGGCATTGGGCAGCATGGCCGGCAGCACGAAGCGGTGAAAGCGCGTCCAGCGCGAGAAGCCAAAAGCGTCGGCCGCCTCGAGCTGGCCCCTGGGAATCGCCAGGATCGCGCCGCGAAATACCTCGGTCATGTAGGCGCCCTGCACGAAAGCAAGTACGCCTACGGCGGTGGCGAAGCCGGTCAAGCGCACGCCGTCGACGCCCAGCAGGGCGAGCAGCGCTCCCAGCGCTTCGCTGCCGGCGTAGTAGAGCAGCAGAATCAGCAAAAGCTCCGGCACGGCGCGAATGGCGGTCGAGTAGGCGGTGGCCAAACCGCGAAGCGGCGCCCAGGGGCTCAACTTGGCCGCCGCGCCCAGAAGACCCAGCAAAAGGCCGATTGCGTAGGCCAGCACGGCGATCTGCACCGTAGCCAGCGCGCCATGAAAAATCGGGCCGGCCCAGTCGGCAAGCCCTTGCGACATCATGGGAGTCATGTTCGACGATGTCCTCGGTCCAGCTTGAAAAGAAGGCGCGACTCAACGAATCCCCCGGTGCTCGGCACCGGGCGACAGAGCCCGCTCAAGGGTAGACGCAGACGTCGGTGCCCAGAAACTGCTCGGAGAGCTCGCCACAGGTGCCCTTTTCGACGACCGCGGCAATCGCCTCGTCAAGCGCGGCGTTGAGCGCCTCGTCCTCCTGGCGCAGGCCGATGCCGATGCCCTCGCCGTAGGCTGAGTGGTGGGGAGCCGTTGCCTTGATCTCGAAGCCCTCTGCCTCGGAGCGCTCGAGAAACTGAAGCATCGCGACCTCATCGGCCAGTACCACGTCGAGGCGCCCCGCCAGCAGGTCGCTGTTGACCTGCTCCGCCTGGTCGTAAAGACGTACGTCGACGCCGCTGTCGCGCAGCGCGCGGCGGGCGTAGGTGGCGTTGGTGGTCGCCGACTGCACGCCCATCACTAGCCCATCGAGGTCGTCCGGCACCGTTAGCTCGCGCTCGCTCGCCGCCACGTAGGCGCCGGGGGTGAAGTAGTAAGGGCGGGTGAAGGCGATGACGCGCTGACGCTGCTCGGTGATCGACATCGAGTTCATGATCATGTCGATGCGCCCGGCCTGCAGCGACGGGATAATACCGCTCCAGCCGGTGGGCGCGATCTCACACTCGCGCTCGAGCTCCGCGCAGATCGCGTGGGCAAGCTCGACTTCGAAGCCGGTCCACTCGCCGCTGGCGGCCTTATAGGTGAAAGGTGGGTAGGGTTCACCGGAAATGCCGATCTTCAGCGGCGTCTCGGCAAGGGCGTTAACGGCAGGAGTGAAAGCGAGTAGCGCCAGGGCGGCCTTGATCGATGTGTGCATGAAGTTCTCCCTTGTTATTGATAAACAGCTATTAGTAAACAGCCATTAGTAAACAGCGATTGATGAACGGCTATTGCTGAATGCGCTCAAGCGGCGGGGGCGATGAAACGCTGGCAGCGCGGGTCGTCGAATACCTCGTCCGGGCTCCCCTCGGCGGCGATGTAGCCTTGATCGAGGTAGACCAACTGGTCGGAGACCTCACGAGCGAAGTGCATCTCGTGAGTGACCATGAGCATCGTGCGCCCTTCGTCGGCCAGCCCCCGGATCACGCCCAGCACTTCGTTGACCCGCTCCGGGTCGAGCGCTGAGGTCGGCTCGTCGAACAGCAGGATGCGCGGCTCCATCGCAAGCGCCCGGGCGATCGCCACGCGCTGCTGCTGGCCGCCGGAAAGAAAGGCGGGATAGGCGTCGCGGCGCTCCGCCATACCGACCCGCTCGAGATAGTGCTCGCCGAGCGCCACGGCCTTCTTGCGGGACAGGTTCTTGACCCGCATCGGCGCTTCGATGACGTTGCCCAGCACCGTCAAGTGCGGCCAGAGATTGAACTGCTGAAAGACCATCGCCACCTTCGCGCGCAGCCGCTGCAGCTGGCGTCGGTCGAACCCGATGATGTCGCCCTGGGGATTACGGGAGAAGCGAATCGCCTCATCCGCAATCCTCAGCTCGCCCTGGTCGGGCCGTTCGAGCAGATTCATGCAGCGCAGCAGCGTGCTCTTGCCCGAGCCGCTGGCGCCGATGATGGAAGTGACGCTGCCTTCGGACACCGATAGCGACACGCCCTTGAGCACGTCGAGATCGCCGAAGCGTTTGATGAGGTTGTGCGCCGACACCGCCGGCGCGCTGGGAGTAGAGGAAGGCGTGTGCTGAGAAAACGTGGGCGATGATGATGTCATAGGCGAATGGCCTCCGAGGCCCGGTGGGTGGAACGTTCGGCCAGCGCCCGTTCGGCGCAGGCCACCAGTCGCTGGCTCGCCGCCACCAGCGTGTCGACATCGACGGTCAAACTCAGGCGCACGAAGCCCGCTGCCGAGGGGCCGAAGGCTTCGCCGGAGAGCACCGAGACGCGCTCCTCAAAGAGCAGCCGGTCGGCGAAGGCTTGCGAAGAGAGACCGGTGGCACGAATGTCGACCATCAGGAACATCCCCGCCGGCGGGCGAATCGCCGCTACCGCCGAGCTTGCCTCGAGCGCCTGGCAAACCGCGTCGCGGCGTTCGCGGTAGGCGTCTCGCATCGCCTCGAGACCAGTGGGCGGCGCGGTGAGCGCGGCGTGGGCGGCGTCCTGAATGAAGTCCGGGCAGCCGTAGAGCATGCACAGCGCCAGATTCGATAGATGCTTTATCAGCGCTTCGGGCCCGACCACCCAGCCCAGCCGCCAGCCGGTCATGGCGTGGGATTTCGACAGGCTGCTGACCACCACGCAGCGGCTGGCCATGCCCTCGAGAGCAGCGGGGCTGACATGTTCGCCCTCGAAAATCAGCTCGGCGTAGACCTCGTCGCAGATCAGCCACAGGTCGTGCTGGCGGCAAAGCGCGGCGACCGCCTCCCAGGTGGGCGCGTCGATCAACTGGCCGGTGGGGTTGTGGGGGCTGTTGAGCAGAATCGCCCGGGTGCGCGGCGTTACCGCGTTCGCAAGCGCCTCGACATCAAGGCGAAAGGCTGCGTCGCGATCCAGCGGCACGCGCACCATCTCGGCGCCGGTGGCGCGCAGCACCGCCTCATAAGTGACGTAGTTGGGCTCGCACACCAGCACTTCGTCGCCGGCATCCAGCAAACACTGGGCGGTGGCGTAGAGCCCGCACTGGGCGCCGGCCATGACGATCACGTTATCGGCGCCGACCGCAAGTCCCTGACGGCGATAGCCCTCGGCGATCGCCTCGCGCAGCGCCGCCTTGCCCTGCACGTCCGAGTAGTGGGTGGCGCCGGCCCTGAGGCTCGACACCGCGCTTTCGATGATCGGCGCTGGGGTGGCAAAGTCCGGATCGCCGACGGAGAGCACGGTGATTTCCTCTCCGGCGGCCTGGCGCGCCAGCGCCCGGTAGTGAATGTCCCAGGCCGCCGCCCCTTCGCCGGCGATGCGCTGGGTCAGTCGTGAAAAGTGCATGAAGGCTCCATTTTTGACTCAAGAAATCGTCAACCGAGCACGTCGTCGACTCGGTGAAACATCGGCAGGTGGAAGGTTAAACGGGGCAAGCGTTGGATGATGAACCGCCCAGGCGTCGCACCTCGGCCTGCCAGGCAAGATCGATCCCCTGCGGGCTTTTGGCCCACTTCTCGTACTGGGTGGCGACGTGCTCGGCCATTTCCGAGGAGACCGGGCGCAGCGGCCGCCCGGTGGCCTGGGCGGCCAGCTGCGCCTGGCAGCTGCGCTCCAAATTGCGCATACGCAAAAATGCCTCCCCTACGCTTTTGCCGCAGGTTAGAAGCCCGTGCTGGCGCAGCACCATCGCCCAGTGGCCGCCCAGATCCCGGGTCAGGCGCTCGCGCTCGGAAAGCGACAGCGCGATGCCTTCGAAATCGTGGTAGCCCAGGCGTTGGTAGAACTCCAGCGACCACTGGTTGAGCGGTAAAAGCCCCTCCTCCAGGCTGGAAAGCGCCACGCCCGCCACGGTGTGCGTATGCAGCACGCACTCGACCTCGGGGCGCGCGGCGTGAAGAGCGCTGTGGATGGTGAAGCCTGCCGGATTGATGCCAAGCCCGGTGGGATCGTCGAGCACCCGACCGTCGCCGTCGACGGTCACCAGCTGCTCGGCGCGCACCTCGGAAAAGCGCAGGCCGTAGGGGTTGAGCAGAAGGCGCTCACCCGGCAGGCGGGCGGAGATATGCGTGTCGATGCCGTCGTCCATGCCGTCCAGCGCGACCAGCCGGTAGGCCGCGGCCAGGTTTTCGCGGATCAGACGCTCATCGCCGCTTGAGCTGCGATTTGAAAGGCTCATGGTGCAGACTCCAAGGGGTGTGATGCCGATTGACCGTCGCGGGTGGTCACGCCGTCGAGAAATGCGCTGACCCGCTCGGGGTGTTCGGCCAGCCACTCGCGCGCCGCCACTTCCAGGTCCTGGTTATCGCGGCTGTAGGCGCTGATGAAGTCGCTCTGCTCGTCGGCGGTGAAGCGAAACTGCTCCAGAAGCCGCAGCATGTTGGGGTTCGCCTCGGCATAGGCTCGGGCCACGATGGTCTTGACGTCGCTGCTGCCGTTGTCGGCACCGAACACGCCCTCGGGATCCTCGAGCAGATGCACGTCGTAGGCGGGAATCATCCAGTGCGGCGTCCAGCCGTAGAACAGGATCCAGCGCTCGTCTCTGACCGCGCCAGCCACCTCGCTGAGCATGCCCGGCGTGGAGGAAGGCATGATCGACCAGTCGCCCAAGCCGTAGGTATCGTCGTCGATGGCGGCCTCGATCATGTCGGTGATCGTCGAGCCATTCTCGATACTGTAGATACGCCGATCGAAGCGCTCGGCGATTTCCGGGTCGGCGAGCTGCTCGGCGCGGGTGATGCCCGCCTCGGCCACGTAGCCGGGCACGGCGAAGCCCATTCGAGCCCCCTCGACGTTGTTGCCAAGATCGACGATTCCGCCCGCCGCCATGGCGGCGTCATAGCTCTCCTGCTGGGCGGGTAGCCAGCCGGCGAGAAAGGCGTCGCTGTCGCCACTTTGCAGCGTGCTATAACCCACCGTCGAACTCAGTTCCTGGCGCGAGACGCGATACCCCAGCGGTTCGACCAGCTGGGCAAGGATCTCGCTTTTCACCGTTACCCCAGGCCAGGGCGGTACCACCAGGCGCAGCGTGTCGCTTTCGTCCTGGTCGGCCTGGCCGGTCAGCGGAGCGAGCGCGGCTAGGGTCAAGGTGGTCAGTACGGTCTTCTTGAACATGTCAGGATCCTTTTATGTAATTGTCGAATTACTCTGCGATGGCGTTCATCCAGTTCAGCGCGTCGATCTCGATCATCAGTGGCGAGGCCGCTTCATTCAGGTGGCCCAGCGCTTTTTCGAGCGCGGCAGGCTCACCCACCGCCTGGTAGCGGCACTCGAACGCCTCGGCCAGCGCCTCGAAGTGCGGCGCGGTCAAATCGACGCCAAGCTTGTCCACCTCGTTCATCGCCATATAGCGACGAATCTCGTCGTAGCCCTGGTTGTTCCAGATCACAAGCGCCACCGGCTGGTCGAGGTCCCGGGCGGTGGCGAGCTCGCCCAGCACGAACTGCAGCCCGCCGTCGCCGACCAGCGCAACGACCGGGCGCTTTGGGCAGGCGATGGCCGCACCGAGCGCAGCGGGCAGCCCGTAGCCGAGGGTGCCGTAGCCGGTGGCGGCGTTGAAGTAGCAGCGCGGCGCGGATCTGGACGCAAGGAAATTACCCGCGTAGACCGGGCCGGTCGAGTCGCCGACGATGATCGCCTCGGGCAGCGCCGCGTCGAGCGCGGCGTAGAGCGGAACGTAGGGCACAAGATCCGGGTCGCGCTCGAGCGCCAGCGCCTTTCGGGTCTCCGCGGCGCGGTCATCGCCAGCACGCGGCGAAGACGGCTTCTCCGGCAGCGCAGCGAGCAGCGCCTCCAGCGTCTGGCCGGCGTCTGCCACCAGGGCGAGGTCGGCGCGCTGGTTGCGCCCGAGCTGCTCCGGGTCGATATCCACCCGAATCAGGCGGCCGGCCAGCGTAAAGCCGTCGTCGAACACCAGGTCATAGTCGGTTTCGCCGAGCTCGGTACCCAGTGCCAGCACCACGTCCGCCTCGGCGGCCAGCCGCCTGGCGGCGGGCAGGCTCATGGTCGCGCCCAGATCGAGCGGGTGATCGCGCCCGAGCACGCCCTTGGCGTTGATGGTGGTCAGCGCCGGGGCCTGTAGCCGCTCGACGAGCGCCCGGGCGGCATCCGGCGCGGCCACGCAGCCGCCACCGAGCAGGATCAGCGGGCGGCTTGCCTTATCCAGCCACTCGGCGGCGCGAGCCACCGCTTGGGGCGCTGGTGCTGGCGGGAACACCTCGACCGGGCGCACCTCGCCCACGTCCACCGGGGCATCGAACAGGTCGATAGGAATCTCGATATGCACTGGCCCCGGGCGCGCGCCCTGAAACACGGCAAAGGCGCGGGCGAAGATTTCCGGGAGCGCGGCCGGCTCGTGCAGGGTATGGCTGAACACGCTCACCCCGGCCAACGTCTGCTGCTGGTTGGGCAGCTCGTGCAGCCTGCCCTGCCCGCGACCCAGCGTGGCGCGGCGGTTGACGCTCGAGATCACCAGCATCGGGATGGAGTCCGCCAGCGCCTGGCCCATGGCGGTGGCGATATTGGTCATGCCGGGGCCGGTGATGATGAAACAGGCCGCCGGGCGACCGCTGGCACGGGCGTAGCCGTCGGCCATGAAGCCGGCGCCCTGCTCGTGGCGCGGCGTCACGTGGCGCAGCGGGTATTGGCCCACCGAGCGGTAGAGCTCGATGGTGTGCACGCCAGGAATGCCGAAGACGGTATCGACCCGGTACGCGGTGAGCAGCTCCAGCAGAAGCTCGGCGCAGGTCTTTTTCATTTAAGCGCCTCCTCGGGAACCGGATCGGGTAGCCCGCCGTGCGGCGTGCGCCGCAGAACCCGCTCGACCATGGGCACGAAGTACGAAAGCGGCAGCGTGTCGTAATCCGGATCGAAGCTCGCCTGGTCCCACTCGTCGCAAAAACGCACGGTGCGCTCGTAGGCCGGGTGGTCGCGGTACTGCTCGCGAAGGTGCGGATCCTGGCCGAAATAGCGCCGGTAATGATAGCCCTGGAAAATCTCGTGGTGACGAATCATCCAGAGGTTGAGCGGGTCGACGTAGGGCTCGAGGATCGCGGCGGCGATTTCGGCGTGGTTGGCCGGCGTCAGGTCGTCGCCAATGTCGTGGAGCAGCGCGCACACCACCATCTCCTCGTCGGCGCCGTCGCGCAGCGCCCGGGTGGCGGTTTGCAGGCAGTGCTCGTAGCGGTCTACCGGATAACCGTGGTGGTCGCCGGACAGATTCTTCAAATGCTCGAGCACCCGCCGCGGCGCATCGTTGACGTAATCACGAAAGTAAGCGTCGATCAGCACCCAGTCTTCACGCCGGGCCTCGGTGAAATAGCGAAAACGCGCCTGGTTCATGCGATCTCTCCTGCGCTCTGGTGAGCGCGCTGTTTTTGCAGCACGCGGCGGCGGCTGGCGGTGCTGTCGCGGTCGACGTAGCCCTGGCGCATGTGGCGCACGCCACCGGCGAGCTGGAAGGCGCTGCGCCCGTGAAGCAGGCGGTAGTTGTCCATGATAATCATCTGACCGGCGCCGAGCTTGAGATGGTGCGTAAGCTCCTCGCCGGTGATCAGCCGATAGAAGGCCTGGCGCGCGGCGTAGTAGGCGTCGAGTTCGTCCGGGGCTAGCGCCGGGATATCCTCGGTGCGGTTGGAGTAGCGTACCCGCACCGGTTCACCGGCGCTGTCGAGCTCGATCAGCGGGCCTTCGCTCTCGAGATGCGTGTCCGCGTCCTGGTAGCGAAAGCGCGGCGTCACCCGGGTCAGGCAGGCGTAGGCATCCGGGTCGCGCGCTCGCAGCAGCTCAGCCGCCTTGAAGCCATCGGCCAGGGTGCTGTCGCCACCGTCGGCGGCGTTGGTCAGGCAGTGCAGCCAGATGTAGCCGGGGATAGGGTCGCGGTAGGGGTTATCCGTGTGCGGCTCGAGCCCGCGCTGGGTCATGGTCAGGTCATAGGCATTGGCCACCGACTTCACGTCCGCGATGCCGCCCCAGTTGGTGCGTCTTAGCGGGCCGATGCGGTCGATCAGCGCCTGCATGCCGTCCTCACGGGCGGGCACGTTGGAGACGACAACGAAGCCGTCGCGGTGCAGCGCCTCGAGCATGGCCAGAAGCGCCGCATCGTCAGCGCAGGCCTGCTTGAAATCGACATCGAAGCGCGGCGCATCGCTGGCACTCCAGAGCCGCCGCGGCGCCTCGGCGGGAGCCTCGTCGAGCAGCGCGGCGATGGAAAACTGGCCCTGATGGCCGTCACTGAAGCGCAGTGAAAGCGCATCGCCTTGCGAGTCGGCGGCGTCGATGGCAAGCGTGAGCGGAAGCTCGGCGGCCTCGATCAATCGCTGCCCGGTGTAGGCGTCCAGCGTCGCCTCGTCCGGGCTTCGTTCACGCAGCCACAGCGCGCTCAGCTCGAGACTTTTTGCCTCGTTTTCGATCCGCAAACGGCGATGATTGGGCTCGACAGTAACTTGGGTCATGGTAGTACCTCCCACGGGTATGCCAGGAAACGCATTACCTTAGCTCGCCTGCCAACCGGTCGACTTGATATAAATCGCCATAGAGTTGACTATATTCGCCATGACGACTGAAACTCTCCCGCACTGGCCCTATCCCCGGCCCGACTCGCCGCCCCTGCTCACTCCCGATCAGGCCGCCTATACCCTGAGCGTTTGGCTGGTACCGCGCTTTTCGATGCTGACGCTCTTTTGCCTGCTCGAGCCGCTGCGGGTCGCCAACCGCTTTGGGCGTGATCTATTTGCCTGGGAGCTGCTCTCGATTGACGGCCGCGCGGTGGTGGCCAGCAACGGCGTGCGCATCGACGTCGACGGCGCGCTGGATTCGCTCGACCACAGCGCACGGCTGATGGTGGTCTCCTCCTACGACGCGGAAGCCACGGTGGGTTTCAAGGAGCGCGCGGTGCTGCGCGGGATCGCGGCCCACGGCGGCTGGCTCGGCGGGCTCGATACCGCGCCCTTCATTCTGGCCCGCGCGGGGGTGCTCGCCGGTCACCGCGTGGCGCTACACTGGGAGAGCGTGCCGGCCTTTCAGCAGGAGTTTCCCGAGCTCGAGGTCAGCCCCGCGCTCTACGAGCAAAGCGCGACCCGCCTGACCGGCTCTGGCGGCGTGGCCGGTATCGACATGATGCTCGAATGGATCGAACAGACCCACGGCCCGGCGCTGGCGGATGCGGTCGGCCGGCAGCTGGTGCACGAGCGCCCCGGCGGCCACGAAGGCAGCGCCCGCTCCGGGCGCTATAGCGGTCTTTCGCGCAGTGTGGTACGCGGCCTGGCGGTCATGGAGGCGAATCTTACTCAGGCGCTGCCGATCCCTGAAATCTGCCGCCTGGCGGGGCAGTCCCAGCGCCAGCTGACGCGGCTGTTCCAGCGCCACTTCGGTGAAACACCGCAGCAGTGCTACCTGGGGATGCGTCTGGACCGCGCCCGCCAGCTGCTCACCGATAGCCACTGCCAGGTCACCGAGGCGGCCCTGGCCTGCGGTTTCACCCATCCGGCGCACTTCACCCGCGTCTATCGGCAGCGTTTTGGCGAGACACCCAGCGCTACCGCCCAGCGCTACAAGGCGGGTGGCCAGGCCTGACAGCGGCGCAAAAAAAAGCGCTGGCATCGCTGCCAGCGCTTTTCGAGAAGTGCATCCCTTTGCCGGTCGGACCAACGCCCGCCCGGCAAGGCGTCTTAGCGACGCAGGCCCAGACGCTGGATCAGCGACTGGTAGCGCTCGAAATCCTTGCGCTTGAGGTAGTCCAGCAGTTTACGACGCTGGTTGACCATGCGGATCAGGCCACGACGGGAGTGGTGATCCTGCTTGTTGGTCTTGAAGTGGTCCTGCAGGCCGTTGATGTTGGCGCTCAGCAGAGCGACCTGCACCTCGGGGGATCCGGTGTCGTTATCGCCGCGGCCGTATTCGTTGACGATCTCGGCCTTTTTCTCAGCGGTTAATGCCATCTGTTTCTCCAGTCAGCAATATGCTTAACAATGAATGGGAGAGACCACGCATATTTGCAGTCTCACGAGCTATTTTCGCGTAATACGCCGCCTCCTTGCAACGTTTTACCGCGATCTCTTACGAAATAGCGACCGTACTCAAAAGTCGCTTGGGCGCCACTTCCCGTGGGCCCGTCACCACGCCAAGGCCGATGAAGGTCTCGGCGTGGTAGAGTCTTGTCAGCGCCTCGACATCAAGCGCCGACACGTCCGCCGTGGCGCTTTGGCCGTGAGCCAGCCGCGCCTGGGCGGTGTCATTGACGGCCAGTGCGGGCAGATGCTCGACCAGCACGTCCGCGGGCATCAGCTGCGCCTCGCGGGTGGGCTGATCCTTGAGCGCTTCGAGCGCCTCGAGCGTCCACATCGCGTCACTGT
The DNA here is from genome assembly GCF_043558675.1 of Halomonas sp. HNIBRBA4712. Taxonomy (NCBI): domain Bacteria; kingdom Pseudomonadati; phylum Pseudomonadota; class Gammaproteobacteria; order Oceanospirillales; family Halomonadaceae; genus Halomonas; species Halomonas sp. HNIBRBA4712. The sequence continues at coordinate 40,508 of NZ_JBIFXR010000011.1, forward strand.
CGAAAGGCCCGGTTTTGAGCCTTCTCAGCGCGCTAATGTGCGCCCCACAGCCGAGCGCCGCGCCGATATCCTCGGCGAGCGTTCGGATGTAGGTACCCTTGCTACAGCTTACTTCGAGCTCGAAAGCGGTGTCCTCGAAGCCGATCAGCCGCGCCTCATGAATGCACACCCGGCGCGCCTTGCGCTCGACCTCCTTGCCTTCCCGGGCAAGCTCGTAGAGCTTCTTGCCCTGGTGCTTGAGGGCCGAGTACATCGGCGGCACCTGGTCGATCTCACCGCGAAAGCGCGCGATGGCGGCTTCCACGTCTTGCCTGGTAAGCGCGGGCACCGCGCGGCACTCGATCACCTCGCCCTCGGCGTCGCCAGTATCGGTGATCACCCCGAGCTCGATCCGGGTGCGGTACATCTTGTCGGCTTCGAGCAGGTGCGCCGAGAACTTGGTCGCCTCGCCCAGGCAGATCGGCAGAAGCCCGGTCGCCATGGGGTCGAGGGTGCCGGTATGCCCCGCCTTTTGCGCTTCGAACAACCGGCGCACGCGCTGCAGGGCGTGGTTGCTGGAAAGGCCCTTCGGCTTGTCCAGCAGCACCACGCCGTTGACCGGCAGACCCTTGCGGCGCCGGGCCATCAGCGCGGCTCTCCGCCCTGCTCGGCGTCATCCTCGTCATCGTTCTGACGCGCGCGGTCCGTTGAAACCGCCTCGTCGATCAGCGACGAAAGCTGCTGACCGCGCACCACGCTTTCATCGAAATGAAAGCGCAGCTCCGGCACGTGGCGAAGCTTGATCCGCTTGGCGATCTGGCTTCTCAGAAACCCGCTGGCGCGCTTCAATACCTGCAGGTTCTCCTTGATACGCTCGGGCTCCTGTTCACCCAGCAGGGTGACGTAGATATCGGCGTAGCCCAGATCACGGCTGACGGTGGCGCCGCTAACGGTGATCATGCCCAGCCGCGGGTCCTTGACCTCGCGCTGGATGAGGACCGCCAGCTCCTTCTGGAGCTGGTCGGCCACCCGGTCGGTACGCTTGAATTCGCGCATGGTTGCTCCTCGCGCCCCTTACAGGGTGCGCTCGACCTTGACCTGGTCGAAGACTTCGATCTTGTCGCCGACCTGGACGTCGTTGTAGTTCTTGACGCCGATACCACACTCGACGCCGTTACGAACTTCCTGGACGTCGTCCTTGAAGCGGCGCAGCGACTCGAGCTCGCCCTCGTAGATCACCACGTTTTCGCGCAGTACGCGGATACGCTTGTTGCGATGCACGGTACCCTCGACGACCATACAGCCGGCCACCGCACCGATCTTCGGCGCGCGGAAGACGTCGCGAACCTCGGCCACGCCGACGATCTCTTCTTTCCACTCCGGCGCGAGCATACCGCTCATCGCCTGCTTGACCTCGTCGATCAAGTGGTAGATGACGCTGTAGTAGCGCAGATCCAGCCCTTCACGCTCGATGATCTCGCGAGCAGCGGCGTCGGCACGCACGTTGAAGCCGACCACGATGGCCTCGGAGGCCAGCGCCAGGTTGGCGTCGGTACCGGTGATACCGCCCACGCCGGAAGAGACGACCGCCACTTCGACTTCGTCGGTGGAGAGCTCTTCGAGTGCGCCGCGGATCGCTTCCAGCGAGCCCTGCACGTCGGCCTTCAGCACGATGTTGACCTTGGCGACTTCGTCCTGACCCATCTGGCTGAACATGTTTTCGAGCTTGGCTTTCTGCTGACGCGCCAGGCGCACTTCGCGGTACTTGCCCTGACGGAAGTTGGCGACTTCACGCGCCTTGCGCTCGTCGGCGACGACCATGAAGTCGTCACCGGCGTCCGGCGTGCCATCCAGGCCCTGGATTTCCACGGGCATGGCGGGGCCAACCTCGTCGACCTGCTTGCCGAGCTCGTTGGTCAGCGCGCGCACGCGGCCGTAGTGCAGGCCCGCCAGCACGATATCGCCCTTCTTCAGAGTACCGTTTTGCACCAGCACGGTGGCCACCGGCCCGCGGCCCTTGTCGAGACGCGACTCGACCACTACGCCCTTACCCGGCGCGGACGGCACGGCCTTGAGCTCGAGTACCTCGGAGACCAGCTGGATCGCTTCGAGCAAATCCTCGATGCCTTCACCGCTTTTCGCCGAGACGTGGACGAACTGGGTATCGCCGCCCCACTCCTCGGAGATGACGCCGTACTGCGACAATTCGTTCTTGACCCGGTCCGGGTCGGCTTCGGGCTTGTCGATCTTGTTGACCGCGACGACCATCGGAACTTCGGCCGCCTTGGAGTGCTCGATCGCCTCGATGGTCTGGGGCATGACGCCGTCGTCCGCCGCGACCACCAGAATGACCACGTCGGTGGCCTTGGCACCGCGGGCACGCATGGCGGTAAACGCCGCGTGGCCAGGGGTGTCGAGGAAGGTCACGCCGCCGTGCTCGTCTTCCACGTGGTAGGCGCCGATGTGCTGGGTGATACCGCCGGCTTCGCCGGTGGCGACCTTGGCACGACGCACGTAGTCGAGAAGCGAGGTTTTACCGTGGTCGACGTGACCCATGACGGTCACGACCGGCGATCGGGTGATCTCTTCGCCTTCGTAGGAGATGCCTTCGAGCATTTCGGTCTCGAGCGCATCGTCCTTCACCAGCTTGACCTTATGACCCATCTCCTCGACGACGATCGCCGCGGTGTCCTGGTCGATGGTCTGGTTGATGGTCACCGCGGCACCCATGGTGAACATCGCCTTGATCACTTCGTTGGCCTTGATCGACATCTTGTCGGCGAGCTCGGCCACGCTGATCGACTCGGGGATCGAGACTTCGCGCACGATCGGCTGGGTCGGCTTCTGGAAGCCATGCTTGCCGCCACCGGTGCTCGCGCCACGACGGCCACCGCGACGCTCGGCGCGCTTGGCCTTCTTGGCGCCACCGCCGCGCTTACGCTCTTCGCGATCGCCGCGGTCGTCGTCATCGTCGCGTCCTTTCTTCTTCGCTGCGGCCTTCTTGGGCGGCGCGGTGCGACGGTCGCTACGGCCTTCCTTCGGCGGTGCCGGCGGCATGTCGTCGGGAGCGGGCGCTTCGTCGATGTCGAAATCCGGCACCTCGAGGTTCGGCGCGGCGGCGTTGGCTTGTGCCTCCTTGCGCGCGGCCTCTTCGGCGGCTTTGGTCTTCTCGGCGGTGGCGCGCTCTTCGGCTTCGCGCGCCTTGCGCTCGGCTTCCGCCTCGGCCATATCGCCTACCAGTTGGCGCGGGCCGCTGTGCGTGGGCTCCGGCGCCTTGGGCTTCTCTTCTTCTTCACGCTTGACGTAGGTGCGCTTCTTGCGAACCTGCACCTCGATCGTCTTGCCGCGCTCGCCGGTCTTGATCCGGCTGCGCGTCTTGCGCGTCAACGTGATGCGGTTCTTGCCCGCATCGGCGGCGTCGCTTCCGCCGTGGCTTTTCTTCAAAAAGCTCAAAAGCGTCTGCTTGTCCTCTTCGGAGACCGCGTCGCTTTCCGAGGCGTGCTTGAGGCCCGCCTCTTTCATCTGCTCCAGCAGGCGGGGTACATCGCGGCCCACTTTCGCTGCAAAATCCTTAACCGTCATATCTGACATTGTGACCCTCCAAAGCCCGTGACCTGTTTACTGTGTGTTCGAGGACGCTTCACTGTCGTCTTCGAACCAGGGCGCACGGGCAGTCATGATCAGTGCCGCTGCGCGCGCTTCGTCCAACTCCTCGATATCGACCAGATCGTCGACAGACTGCTCGGCGAGATCTTCCATGGTGACGATGCCGCGGCTGGCCAGTTTGAAGGCCAGATGGCGCTCCATACCCTCCATTTCCAGAAGGTCGTCCGCCGGTTGGGCGCCGTCGAGCGCCTCTTCCGAGGCGATCGCCATCGTCAGCAGTTCGTCCTTGGCGCGTGCGCGCAGCTCTTCGACCAGCTCTTCATCGAACTCTTCGATTTCGAGCATTTCGTCGAGCGGCACGTAGGCGACTTCTTCCAGGGTGGTGAACCCTTCTTCCACCAATAGGCGTGCCACGTCTTCGTCCACGCCAAGATGCGCAACGAAGGAGTCGACGAGACTATCGATCTCCTGCTCGCGCTTGGACTCGGCCTCGTCCTCGGTCATGACGTTGATCCGCCAGCCGGTGAGTTCCGAGGCCAGGCGCACGTTCTGACCGCTGCGGCCGATCGCCTGGGCGAGATTGTCCTGGGCGACGGCGACGTCCATGGCGTGGGCGTCTTCATCGACCAGAATCGAGGCGACGTCCGCCGGCGCCATGGCGTTGATGACCAGCTGCGCCGGATTGTCGTCCCACAGCACGATGTCGACCCGCTCGTTTTGAAGCTCGGAGGAGACCGCCTGCACCCGCGAGCCGCGCATGCCGACACAGGCGCCGACCGGGTCGATACGCCGGTCGTTGGTCTTGACCGCGATCTTGGCACGTGAGCCCGGGTCGCGCGCCGCGCCCTTGATTTCGATGAGCTGCTCGGCGATCTCCGGCACCTCGATCTTGAACAGCTCGATGATGAACTGCGGATTGGTGCGCGAAAGCTGCAGCTGAGCGCCGCGGGCCTCCGCGTCGACCGTGACCAAAAGCGCCCGGACCCGCTCGTTCATGCGGTAGCGCTCGCCGTGGATCATCTCGCTGCGCGCCAGAAACGCCTCGGCGTTCTCGCCAAGGTCGATGATCAGGCCGTCGCGGGTGGTCTTCTTGACGATACCGGCGACCAGCTCGCCTTCGCGGTCGGCGTACTGGCGAACCACTTCGGCGCGCTCGGCTTCGCGCACTTTCTGCACGATGACCTGTTTGGCGGTTTGCGCGGCGATACGCCCGAACACGGCGTTCTCGATCTTCTCTTCGACCACGTCACCGAGCGCCAGCGGCGGGTCGCGCTGCTCGGCGATGCTCTGCTTGATTTCGTAGTCCGGCGTTTCGAACTCGTCATCCTCGACCACCGTCCAGTAGCGGAAGGTGTCGTAGTCGCCGCTGCGGCGGTCGATGGCGACGCGCACATTGGCTTCTTCCCGATCGAAGCGCTTGCGCGAGGCGCTTGCCAGCGCCGCCTCGACCGCCTCGAAGATCACATCGCGTGAAACGCCTTTTTCATTGGAGATCGCGTCCACGACCATCAAGATTTCTTTACTCATGCGTATGCCTCGCCAGTAAACCTGTCCTTTGTGCCTCGCCCAAGCCGGGGGGGCCGCCGTTTTTTTAGTCGTCGAACTGCGGGACAATGTGTGCAGCGTCGATACTTTCGATCGGAAAGCAGTACTCTTCGCCGTCGATCTGGAGCAGCACCTCGTCGCCCTCCACGCCCGCGAGCAGCCCCTGGAACTTGCGCCGGCCATCAAAGGCGCTGCGCAGCTTGAGCGCCACGTGATGGCCCTGAAAGCGGGTGAAGTGGTCCAGGGTGTAAAGCGGACGCGCCATGCCCGGTGACGAGACTTCGAGGCGATACTCGCCGGGGATCGGGTCTTCGACATCCAGCACGGCGCTGACCTGGCGGCTGATATCGGCGCAGTCTTCGACGCTAACGCCGCTTTCGCGCTCGATATAGATCACAAGCCGTGAATGCTTGCCCTGGGAAAGATGGTCGATGCCCCAAAGCTCGAAGCCCATGGCGGCAACAACAGGCTCGATCAGCGCGTGCAGCGCTGCATGTTTCGTGGCCACAGACGAAGCTCCTTTAGCCGTTGCATCAGGCACCTGGCCAGGAGTCGTGAGAAAAGCTAGGTGGCTGATTGGCGTTACCTGAAAATGTGCCCGGGCCGTCGGCGGATGCCGGCGCGCAGGACACGCTTGGCTCGCAAAAAGCTACTCTTGAATCTGTCAGTAGACGCTACTAACAAAAAGCCCCTTCACAGGAAGGGGCTTTTCAAAGAAACCTGTAACACCATTTCGACAAAGCGGTGAACGTTATTGCCAGCGAGCCTGAAACTCTTCATGCCGTGCAATCACCGATTGTAGAAGATGGTAGCGGGGACCGGATTTGAACCGATGACCTTCGGGTTATGAGCCCGACGAGCTACCAGACTGCTCCACCCCGCATCAATCTAGATGAGCGATATTAGCGCTTTATTCGACTTTCGTCAAGCGCCGTTACCGGCTCGAACTCCTGAACGCTTTACTGATTGACCCAGCAACTGCCTGGATTGATCAGTGGTGCCGAAGGCGGGACTTGAACCCGCACGACCGTAAGGTCACTACCCCCTCAAGATAGCGTGTCTACCAATTCCACCACTTCGGCATCAGGGGAGGCTAAATGAAAGCGGCGTCAATCACTTACTCGCCGTTTCCCTCTAGCACTGGCGCAGTATTATCCACACTATCCGACCCTTCGTCAAGCGTTGGTACGCTCTGTTGTTGTTCGATCAGCTGCGAGTCCGGAATACCGGCCTCCGGCGACTGCCCCGCTTGCGTGGCGAAGTACGCCAGCGCCATGGAGGTGACGAAAAAACCCGCCGCCAGTACGCCGGTAGTGCGCGAAAGGAAGTTACCGCTGCCGCGGGAGCCGAACACCGTTTGCGAGGCGCCGCCGCCGAAGGAGGCCCCGGCATCGGCGCCCTTGCCCTGCTGAAGCAGGATGAGCACGACCAGCGCGATCGCGATGATCACGTGAACCATTAAAATTGCAACCTGCATGACGTTATCCTGCTGACTGACAAATAGTGAGAAAATCGTCGGTCTTGAGCGAAGCGCCGCCCACCAGACCGCCGTCGATATCCGGCTTGGCAAGAAGCTCGGCCGCGTTGGCCGCGTTCATGCTACCGCCGTAGAGAAGTACCAGCGACTCGCCAAGCCGAGCGCCGTGACGCGAGAGGTGCGCGCGAATCCCGGCCATCACCTCCTGAGCCTGTTCGGGGCTGGCGGTGCGCCCGGTGCCGATCGCCCATACCGGCTCGTAGGCGATGACGACACGCTCTCGCGCCGCGGCGTCGAGAGCATCGAACACCGCGTCGACCTGAGCGAGCACCACCGTCATGGTGCGATCGGCCTCACGCTCTTCGAGCGTTTCACCGACGCACAGAATCGGCGTGAGATCGTGGCCGAGCGCGGTGTTGACGCGCCCAAGGATCATTTCGTCGCTATCGCCGTAGAGCGCGCGGCGCTCGGAGTGACCCACCAGCACGTAGCGAACGCCGAACTCGTTGAGCATCGGCGCGCTGACCTCGCCGGTATGCGCCCCGGAGACCTCGACGTTGAGCGTCTGCGCGCCGAGCGCAAGTGGCGTGGTCTCGAGCGTGCGCTGCGCGGCGTCCAGATAAGGGAACGGCACGATCAGCGCCGCCTTCACGCCCTCGGGCAGCGCCTCGGCGGTGAAGGTCTCCGCAAACGCCTCCAGAAGTGCCCGGGAGCCGTTCATCTTCCAGTTACCGGCAATCAGTGGTGTGCGCATGGGTATCCTCGTTCAAGGTGGAGCGAAATGGTATAGGAGCGGCCCTGTCAAGACAACCGCCAGAACAATCGCCAGAACAATGGCCGTCGACGCGCGAAGGACCGCTCCAGCGCTAGCCGAGCAGCGCTTCGACGCGCTCGGCCAGCCGATGCGCCAGCGCCTGGACGTCCAGGTGCGCACGGCCTTCGACCATCACTCGAATCAGTGGCTCGGTACCCGAGGGGCGCAGCAGCACCCGGCCCTGATCGCCAAGCTCGGCCTCGAGCTCGCTGACCGCCTCGTTCAGCGCCGGCGCGTCCATGACCGCTTTCGCATCGGTGCCGCTTGGCAGGCGCACGTTGACCAGCGCCTGGGGCACCTTCTCGAACCCCTTGAGCAGTGCGGCCAGGGTTTTCTGCTCGCGCATCATCAGCGCCAGCACCTGAAGCGCCGAGACCACGCCGTCGCCGGTGGTCTGCACGTGGGCGCAGACGATGTGGCCGGAGGATTCGCCGCCCAGATCCCAGTCGTTGGCGGCCATCTTCTCCATCACGAAGCGATCTCCCACCTTGGCGCGCTCGAAGGGAATGCCGAGATTGTCCAGCGCCATGGCCAGGCCGAAGTTGCTCATCAGCGTGCCAACCACGCCGCCCTGCAACAGGCCGCGGTCGAAGCGGTCGCGGGCGATCAGGTAGAGAATGTCGTCGCCGTCGACTTCACGGCCGTCGGCATCGACCAGCAGCACCCGGTCGCCGTCGCCGTCGAAGGCGACCCCGAGATCCGCGCCCTGCTGAATGACCGCCGCGCGCAGCGCCGCCGGGTGGGTCGAGCCCACCTGCTGGTTGATGTTGAGCCCGTTGGGCGAGGCGCCGATCACGCTCACCTCGGCGCCCAGCTCGCGGAACACGCTCGGGGCGATGTGGTAGGTCGCGCCGTGGGCGCAGTCGAGCACTACCGAGAGCCCGTGCAGGCTGAGCCGGTCCGGCAGCGTCGATTTGCAGAATTCGATATAGCGGCCGGCGGCGTCGTCGATACGCGACGCCTTGCCCAAGCGGTCGGCCTCGACGGTATCGAGTGGTGCCTCGAGCATCGCCTCGATCTCATCCTCCACTTCATCGGCGAGCTTCTTGCCTTCGGCGGAGAAGAACTTGATGCCGTTATCGGCGAACGGGTTGTGCGAGGCGGAGATGACGATACCCGCATCGGCGCGGAAGGTGCGGGTGAGATAGGCGATGCCCGGGGTCGGCATGGGGCCAAGTAGCGAGACGTCGACCCCGGCAGCGGAGAGCCCCGCTTCCAGCGCAGACTCGAACATGTAGCCCGAGATGCGCGTGTCCTTGCCGATCAGCACGCGGGTGCGGCCCTTCTCCCGGCGCAGCACCTTGCCCGCCGCCCAGCCCAGCTTGAGCATGAAGTCCGCGGTGATGGGCGCCTGCCCGACCGTGCCGCGAATACCATCGGTGCCGAAATAACGTCGTGTCATGAGAGAGATTCCTTGTAATTCGATGGTTCGCAGCCTTCCTGCAGTACCGCCCAGGCCATGGTCACGGCATCGACCGTAGCGCCGACATCATGTACCCGGAGTATTTTCGCGCCGCGCTCGACCGCTATCGCCGATAGCGCCAGGCCGCCGGCCAGGCGCTCCTCGACCGGGCGCCCCAGCACCTTGCCGATCATGCTCTTGCGCGACATGCCGACCAGCAGCGGCAAGCCCAGCGCCTCGAGCGAACGCATTCGATTCAGAAGGCGCAGGTTGTGCTCCACGCTCTTGCCAAAGCCGAAGCCAGGGTCGAGCAGCAGCTGCTGACGGCTGATGCCGGCGGCCTCACAGGCGCTCACGCGCTCGCCAAGATACTCGGCGACCGCGGACTCGATGGGCACGTCGTAGCGCGGGGCGTGCTGCATGTCCTGAGGCTCGCCCTGGCGGTGCATCAGGCACACCGGCAGACCGCTCGATGCCGCCGCCGAAAGCGCCCCTTCACGCTCGAGACCGCGCACGTCGTTGATCATGCTCGCCCCGCGCACGGCACACTCGCGCATCACCCGAGCGCTACTGGTATCCACCGAGACCAGCGCGTCGAGTTCGCGCACCAGCGCCTCGACCACCGGCGCGACCCGGTCGAGCTCCTGCTGTTCGGGCACCGCGTCGGCACCGGGGCGGGTCGATTCGCCGCCAACGTCGATCACCGCGGCGCCTTCAGCGAGCATCTGCTCGGCGCGGCGCAGCGCATCGTCCAGCGCCACGTGGCGGCCGCCGTCGGAAAAGGAGTCCGGGGTAACGTTCAGAATGCCCATCACGCGGGGAAAGGAGAGATCCAGCCGGTGGCGGCCACACTGAAGAGAGGCGGCCCGCTCCGGGGTCGGGTCGGGGGTAGCGATCGATGTCATGAAAAAGCCCAGAAGGTAAAAGCATTGCGGCTCGATGGCGCCCAGCATACCAAAAAAAAGGCGCCCCGCGGGGCGCCTCGATGATGGTCTTTACTATCCGTTCAGGGACCGGCCGGGCCGCCCAGCGGATCGGACGGGCGACGGCGCGGCTCGTCGTCGTCCTCTTCGCCATCGTCGTTTGATTCGTGGGTATCCGGCTCGTCGGCTTTCGGCCGAGGCTTGTCGCCGCCAACCGGGGTGCCGCCGCCGGAGGAGTCGCCGTCATCCCAGCCTTCCGGCGGGCGCGGCTCCTTGCCTTCCATGATGTCCTTGAGCTGATTGGCGTCGATGGTTTCGTACTTCATCAGCGCTTCGGTCATGGCGTCGAGCTTGTCGCGGTTGTCGTGCAGGATCTGGCGCGCCTGCTCGTAGCAGTCGTCGATGATCTTGCGCACTTCCTTGTCCAGGCGCGTGGTGGTTTCGCCGGATTTGAGCTTACCGCCGCCTTGACCCGGGCCGCCGAGGAACTGGTGCGACTCGTCCTCGTCGTACATGATCGGGCCCATCTCGTCAGAGAGCCCCCACTTGGCGACCATGTTGTGGGCAAGCTCCGTAGCCCGCTTGATGTCGTTGGAAGCCCCGGTGGTGACGCCGTTGGCGCCGAGCGTCATCTCCTCGGCGATACGGCCACCGAACAGCGAGCAGATCTGGCTCAGAATCTGCTGGCGCGAGAGGCTGTAGCGATCCTCTTCAGGCAGGAACATGGTCACGCCGAGCGCGCGGCCGCGCGGAATGATCGTCACCTTGTAGACCGGGTCATGCTCGGGCATGACCAGACCGATGATCGCGTGGCCGGATTCGTGGTAGGCCGTGTTGAGCTTCTCCTTGTCGGTCATGACCATGGATTTGCGCTCGGCGCCCATCATGATCTTGTCCTTGGCGAGCTCGAGCTCCTCCATGCCGACCAGACGCTTGTTGCGCCGCGCGGCAAAGAGCGCTGCTTCGTTGACCAGGTTGGCCAGGTCCGCGCCGGAGAAGCCGGGTGTGCCGCGGGCGATCAGCACCGGCTTGACGTCATCGGCCAGCGGCACCTTGCGCAGGTGCACGCCGAGGATGTGCTCGCGGCCACGAATGTCCGGCAGGCCAACGGTCACCTGACGATCGAAGCGGCCCGGGCGCAGGAGCGCGGGGTCGAGCACGTCCGGGCGGTTGGTTGCAGCGATGACGATGATGCCTTCGTTGGCTTCGAAGCCGTCCATCTCGACCAGCAATTGGTTCAGCGTCTGCTCGCGTTCGTCGTTGCCGCCGCCCATGCCGGCGCCGCGCGAACGGCCAACGGCATCGATCTCGTCGATGAAGATGATGCAGGGTGCCTGCTTCTTGGCCTGCTCGAACATGTCGCGCACCCGCGAGGCGCCCACGCCGACGAACATCTCGACGAAATCAGAGCCTGAGATGGAGAAGAACGGCACCTTCGCCTCACCGGCGATGGATTTGGCCAGCAGCGTCTTACCGGTACCCGGAGGCCCCACCATCAGCACGCCGCGCGGAATGGTACCGCCCAGGCGCTGGAATTTGGTCGGGTCGCGCAAAAAGTCGACCAGCTCCTCGACCTCCTCTTTCGCCTCGTCACAGCCGGCGACATCGGCGAAGGTGGTCTTGATCTGATCCTGGGAGAGCAGTTTGGCCTTGGACTTGCCAAAGCTCATCGGCCCACCTTTACCGCCGCCGGCACCGCCCTGCATCTGACGCATGAAGAACATGAAGATGGCCAGTATCAAGAGAATCGGGAAACTGGCGATCAGCAGGCGCATCCAGATGCTCTGCTGCTCCGGCTCCTTGCCCACCACGGTGACGTTGTTGCTCAACAGGTCATCCATCAGCTTAGGGTCTTCCGCCGCCGGCCGAATGGTCTGGAACTGAGAGCCGTCGGTACGCTCACCCTGAATGGTGTAGCCGTCGATGGTCACGCTGCGGACCTGTTGATTTTGCACCTGCTGCACGAACTGGGAGTAGTTGGTGGACTGCGGTGCGCTTTCCGTACTGAAATTGTTGAACACTGTCAGCAGCACGGCCGCAATGACCAGCCACAGAATCAGGTTCTTCGCCATATCGTTCAAGGGGCTACCCTCATTACAAGAATCCGTCAGTTAACCGTCGTTACTCAGACCTTACACTAGAGCACTCCGTTCAACCATTGCCAAAGCACGTTTGACTTTGGGCCATCCGTGTCGTAGCGGCCAGGAGCCCGCATGACACGCCCTGCGCCTGCCGAAACGGCAATCGCCTTGAGCATAACTTTTACTCGCTAGCGCTGGCCGCGAAACCCCTGGGCCAGAAAGTAGACCTCCCGCGAGCGAGCGCGCGAGGCGCCGGGTTTGCGCGTCACCACGCGATCGAACGAGCCCTTGAGCTCCTTGAGGTAGGCGTCGAACCCCTCGCCCTGAAACACCTTGGCCAGAAAGGTGCCGCCCTTGGGCAGCGTTTCCCGCGCAAGCTCGAGGGCGAGCTCGACCAGATACATCGCCTGGGGCTGGTCGATGGCGGCCATACCGCTCATATTGGGGGCCATGTCCGACATCACAAGGTCGACCGGGCGATTACCCAGCTTTTCGAGAATCGCGTTCAATACGCTCTCCTCGGTGAAGTCGCCCTGGACGAAGTCGACCCCGGCCAGCGCGTCCATTTCGAGAATATCCGAGGCGATCACCACGCCCTCGATGCCGACCTTTTCGGCGGCCACTTGGCTCCAGCCGCCGGGGGCGGCGCCCAGGTCGATCACCGTCATGTTGGGGCGAAAGAGCCTGTCCTTTTCATCGAGCTCCAGCAGCTTGTAGCTTGCCCGCGAGCGGTAGCCATCCTGCCAGCTCTGCTTGACGTACTGGTCGTCGAAGTGCTCTTTCATCCAGCTGGCGCTGGTTTTACTCACCGAGCGCTTGGAACCTGGGGGCTTTTGCTGCATGGGGCGTCTACATCTGGGGTGTGGAGGTAATTGTGCGAAAGGGCCGGGCGCGGCGCTTTCACTCGACGGCGTTTCGCCGTAAGATGGAGCGTTAAGCGCAAACCGGGATACCGCAAGATACCATGAGCTTGTCACAGGCACAAAAGAAAGCATTTCGCAGCATCGGCCACCACCTGAACCCCGTTGTCACGGTGTCCGAGAACGGTCTCTCAGAGACCCTGCTCGCCGAGCTCGACCGCGCGCTCAGAGACCACGAGCTGATCAAGATCAAGCTCGCCCTGACCGAGCGCGACGACCGCGCGGCGGCGGTTCAGGAACTGACCAACGAAAGCGGCGCCGAACTCATCCAGACCATCGGCAAAATGGCGCTGCTCTACCGCCGTAACCCGAAGGCCAACCCGAAGCTCTCCAACGTGACCCGCTTCGAGAACCACCACGGCCGCCACTGAGTTCGACGCAGAGTCAATCTGCCAAGCCGTCGGCATCGAAAAAGCCCGGGTAGCAGCGCTACCCGGGCTTTTTCATGCGCGATCGATCGCGCTTTAGACGTGCTCGACGCTTTCGATCTCGTACTCGACGTCGCCGCCGGGGGTCTTGACCACCACCACGTCGCCCTCTTCCTTGCCGATCAGCGCGCGGGCAATGGGGGAGGTGACCGAGATGCGCCCGGCCTTGATGTCGGCTTCGTCTTCGCCGACGATGCGGTAGGTCACTTCGGCGTCGCTATCCAGATTGAGAAGCGACACCGTGACCCCGAAGATCACCTTGCCGGTCTTCGGCAGCTTGGTGACATCGATCACCTGGGCGCCGGAGAGCTTGCTTTCGATCTCCTGGATTCGCCCTTCGATGAAACCCTGCTGCTCGCGGGCGGCGTGATACTCGGCGTTCTCCTTGAGATCACCGTGCTCCCGCGCCTCGGCGATCGCCGCAATCACCGTGGGGCGCGCTTCGCCCTTCAAGTGATTGAGCTCTTCGCGAAGGCTTCTCTCGCCCGCGACGGTCATCGGGACCTTGTTCATTGACTTGCTCCTGCGTGCAGATCCTGAAGGCGCCGCACCGTGATCTCCCGGCCGTACTCCAGCGCCATGCAAACGGCATTGGCGCCCGCCAGGGTGGTCGCATAGGGCACCTTGCGCGCGAGGGCAGTACGGCGAATGATCGAAGAGTCGTTGATGGCTTGACGACCTTCGGTGGTATTCACGATATAGGCGATCTCGTCGTTCTTGAGCGAATCGACGATATGGGGGCGGCCTTCATATACCTTGTTGACGTGCTCGACCTCGAGGCCCGCAGCTTCCAGCGCCGCAGCCGTTCCACGAGTGGCACATAGCGTAAAGCCCAATGTTAGCAGAGAACGCCCGACTTCGATAATCCCTTCCTTGTCCGGCTCGCGCACGGAAAGAAACGCCTTGCGCGGGCCATCGAGGGCCGGAATCGCCTCGCCGGCGCCGAGCTGCGCCTTGAAGAACGCCTCGGCGAAGGTGTCGCCAGAGCCCATCACCTCACCGGTGGATTTCATCTCCGGCGAAAGGATCGGGTCGACCCCCTGGAACTTGTTGAACGGGAACACCGCCTCTTTCACGCTATAGAAGTGCGGCACGATTTCGCGCTCGAAGCCCTGGGCGGCAAGCGTGACGCCCGCCATGCAGCGCGCCGCCACCTGGGCGAGCGAGGTGCCGATGCACTTGGAAACGAAGGGCACGGTGCGCGAGGCGCGCGGGTTGACCTCGATGACGTAGATCTCGCCGTCCTGCCAGGCGAGCTGGACGTTCATCAGCCCCTTCACGCCGAGCTCCACCGCCATGCGTTTGACCTGGTCGCGCATCTCGTCCTGCACATCCGCCGGCAATGAGTACGGCGGCAGCGCGCAGGCGGAGTCACCGGAGTGAACGCCGGCCTGCTCGACGTGCTGCATGATGCCGCCGATCACCACCTGCTCGCCGTCGGACACCGCGTCGATATCGACCTCGACCGCCGCGCTCAGGAAATGATCCAGCAGCACCGGTGAGTCGTTGGAGACCTTCACCGCGTTGGTCATGTAGTTTTCGAGCTCGGAGGCGTCATAGACGATCTCCATGGCCCGGCCGCCGAGCACGTAGCTCGGGCGCACCACCAGCGGGTAGCCGATGGTCTCGGCCTTGGCAAAGGCCTCGTCGAAGCTGCGCGCGGTGGCGTTGGGCGGCTGCTTGAGGCCCAGCTTGTCGATCATCTGCTGGAAGCGCTCGCGGTCCTCGGCGCGGTCGATGGCGTCCGGCGTGGTGCCGATGATCGGCACGCCCGCCGCTTCGAGCTCGCGGGCGAGCTTGAGCGGGGTCTGGCCGCCGAACTGGACGATCACGCCGACCGGCTTCTCTTTATCCGCGATTTCGAGCACGTCCTCGAGGGTCACCGGCTCGAAGTAGAGCCGATCCGAGGTGTCGTAGTCGGTGGAGACGGTTTCCGGGTTGCAGTTGACCATGATGGTCTCGTAACCGTCGTCGCGCATGGCGAAGGCGGCGTGAACGCAGCAGTAGTCGAACTCGATGCCCTGGCCGATGCGGTTCGGCCCGCCGCCGAGCACCATGATCTTCTGACGATCGGACACGTCCGCCTCGCACTCCTCCTCGTAGGTGGAGTACATGTAGGCGGTGCTGGAGGCGAACTCGGCGGCGCAGGTGTCGACCCGCTTGTAAACCGGGCGAATGCCGGCTTTCTGGCGGGTCTGGCGGAACGCCTTTTCCGAGACGCCGAGAAGCTTTGAAAGCCGCGCATCGCCGAAGCCCTTGCGCTTCAAGCGGTAGAGCTCCTGGGCGGTGAAGTCAGAGAGCGTGCGCTCGGCAACCGCCTTCTCGGTCAGCACCAGATCCTCGAGCTGGACCAAAAACCAGGGGTCGATGTTGGTCAGCGAGAAGACGTCATCGACGCTCATGCCGCTGCGCATGGCGTCGGCCACGTAAAAGATACGCTCGGCGCCGGCGGCCTGCAGCTCGCCCTTGATCAGCGCCATGTTGTCGTCGCTGAAGTCGGTGACGATCGGGTCGAGCCCGTCGTTGCCGGTCTCCATGCCGCGCAGCGCCTTCTGCAGGGACTCCTGGAAGGTGCGGCCGATCGCCATCACCTCACCCACCGACTTCATCTGGGTGGTCAGGCGGTCGTTGGCCTGGGGGAACTTCTCGAAGGTGAAGCGCGGAATCTTGGTGACGACGTAGTCGATCGACGGCTCGAAGGAGGCCGGGGTCGCGCCGCCGGTGATGTCGTTTTGCAGCTCGTCGAGGGTGTAGCCGACGGCAAGCTTGGCGGCGATCTTGGCGATCGGGAAGCCCGTCGCCTTGGAGGCGAGTGCCGACGAGCGCGATACCCGCGGATTCATCTCGATGACGACCAGGCGGCCGGTCTTCGGGTCCATGCCGAACTGGACGTTGGAGCCGCCGGTCTCGACGCCGATCTCGCGCAGCACCGCCAAAGAGGCGTCGCGCATGATCTGATACTCCTTGTCCGTCAGCGTTTGCGCCGGGGCCACGGTGATCGAGTCGCCGGTGTGCACGCCCATCGGGTCGAAGTTTTCGATCGCGCAGACGATGATGCAGTTGTCGTTCTTGTCCCGAACGACCTCCATCTCGTACTCCTTCCACCCCAAAAGCGACTCGTCGATCAGAAGCTCGTGGTTGTTGGAAAGCTCGAAGCCTCGGGTGCAGATCTCCTCGAACTCCTCCTTGTTGTAGGCCACGCCGCCGCCGGAGCCGCCCATGGTGTAGGAGGGGCGAATGATGGTCGGAAAGCCGAGCTCCGCCTGGATCTCCCAGGCCTCCTCCATGGTATGCGCAACCTTCGCCTTCGGGCACTCGAGACCAATGCGCTTCATCGCCTGGTCGAACAGGTCGCGGTCTTCCGCCATGTTGATGGCGTCGGCATTGGCGCCGATCATCTCCACGCCGTGCTTTTCGAGCACGCCGTGCTTCTCAAGGTCGAGAGCGCAGTTGAGCGCGGTCTGGCCGCCCATGGTGGGCAGGATGGCGTCGGGCTTCTCCGCCTCGATGATCTTCTCCACCGCCTGCCAGGTGATCGGCTCGATATAGGTGGCGTCCGCCATGGTCGGGTCGGTCATGATGGTGGCCGGGTTGGAGTTCACCAGTACGACGCGAAAGCCTTCCTCACGCAGCGCCTTGCACGCCTGGGCGCCGGAGTAGTCGAATTCGCAGGCCTGGCCGATGACGATGGGGCCGGCGCCAATGATGAGAATGGTGTTGATATCGGTACGCTTGGGCATAACGGTTCCCGCAAAAAAGTGACGATGGGCTCGATGTGAACGTTTACAGCGCCGGTCGGATCAGCGGCGCGCCTGCATCATGGCAATGAAGCGGTCGAACAGCGGCGATACGTCCTTCGGGCCGGGGCTCGCTTCCGGGTGGCCCTGAAAGCTGAACGCCGGGCGGTCGGTGCGCTCGATGCCCTGCAGCGTGCCATCAAAGAGCGAGCGGTGGGTGGCGCGCAGGTTCGCGGGCAGCGTCGCTTCATCGGCGGCGAAGCCGTGGTTCTGGCTCGTGATCATCACCGTGCCGGTGTCGAGATCCTGCACCGGGTGGTTGGCGCCGTGGTGGCCGTGGCTCATCTTCACCGTTTTTGCACCGCTTGCCAGCGCCAGCAGCTGATGGCCCAGGCAGATGCCGAACACCGGCGTCTCGGTTTCGAGAATTTCGCCAATCGCCTTGATGGCGTAGTCGCAGGGCTCCGGGTCGCCGGGGCCGTTGGCCAAAAACACGCCGTCCGGGTTCATCGCCAGCACCTCGTGTGCCTCCGTCTGCGCCGGCACCACCGTCAGGCGGCAGCCGCGGGCGGCCAGCATGCGCAGGATGTTGAACTTCACCCCGTAGTCATACGCCACCACGTGGTAGGGGCGCTCGCCCTGGGTGGTATCAGCGTAGCCCGCGCCCAGGGTCCACTCGCCTTCGCTCCACTCATAGGCCTCTTTGCAGGAGACCTCCTTGGCCAGGTCCATTCCCTTGAGCCCGGGGAACGCTCGCGCCGCTTCCAGCGCCCGCTCGACGGCGTCGTCGCCTTCGGCCTCAGCGCCTGCCAGAATCGCGCCATTCTGCGCGCCCTTGTCACGCAGGATGCGCGTCAGGCGGCGGGTGTCGATATCGGCAATGCCCAGCACGTTCTGGCTTTCCAGATACTCGGAAAGGCTCTGGCGGCTTCTAAAGCTGCTCGCCATCAGCGGCAAATCGCGAATCACCAGCCCCGCCGCGGCGATGGAGGCGGACTCCACGTCTTCCGGGTTGATACCGGTGTTGCCGATGTGCGGGTAGGTGAGGGTGACGATCTGGCGGGTGTAGGAGGGGTCGGTGAGGATTTCCTGGTAGCCGGTCATGGCCGTATTGAACACCACCTCCCCGCTGGTGACGCCGTCAGCGCCGATGGCGATGCCGTGGAACACGCTGCCATCTTCCAGGGCCAATATCGCGGGTTTGCTCAATGCGGGGTTATTCAAGGCAAGTTCTCCCATGCTGGTGGGAGCCTGTGGGCGCAGGCTCGGCGATCCGGTGTCGGCGTTTGCGGGCAAACGTCGGGTCGTAAAAAAGCGGGACGAAGCCGATAAGAAAAATCGGTTT
Source organism: Halomonas sp. HNIBRBA4712 (assembly GCF_043558675.1). Taxonomy (NCBI): domain Bacteria; kingdom Pseudomonadati; phylum Pseudomonadota; class Gammaproteobacteria; order Oceanospirillales; family Halomonadaceae; genus Halomonas; species Halomonas sp. HNIBRBA4712. Next base: position 58,765 of record NZ_JBIFXR010000011.1, read on the forward strand.
CATCCCGCTTGTTGTTCTTGCGTGACGGGGCCTGGTGGAGCGAACGGCATTTCAAGTGAGGCCAGTGCAACAAGCAAAGCTTCGCCGTTTATTTTCTGCTCACATGCCACCGCCCGGCCAAAATTTTTGGAATGTTACAGCATTTTCGCCACCCAGGCTAGCCCGAATGCCCCGCACGCGGCTCATTTTGCTTCGCTGAGCGCCAGCACGTCCTGCATGTCGTAGCGCCCGGCCGGTTTTGTTGCTACCCAGCGCGCCGCGCGCACCGCGCCCTTGGCAAAGGTCATGCGGCTCGAGGCCTTGTGGGTGATCTCGATACGCTCGCCTTCGGTGGCGAACATCACCGTGTGCTCGCCGACGATGTCGCCGGCGCGCACGGTGGCAAAGCCGATCTCTTTATCGGTGCGCGGCCCGCACTGGCCGACGCGCTCGAACACGCCGTGCTCTTTCAGCGTGCGATCGAGGCTTTTGGCGATTACTTCGCCCATACGGATCGCGGTGCCGGACGGCGCGTCGACCTTGTGGCGGTGGTGCGCTTCGATCACCTCGATATCGTAGCCTTCATCGCCCAGCGCCCGGGCGGCGGTTTCCAGAAGCTTCAGCGTAAGGTTCACGCCCACGCTCATGTTCGGGGCAAACACCATGGGCACGCGGTCGCGGTAGCCATCGAGCTTTTCGATCTCGTCGTCGCTCATGCCGGTGGTGCCGATCACGATCGCCTTGCCGTGCTCGGCGCAGAAGGCGAGATTGGCAAGCGTCACCTGCGGAGCGGTGAAGTCGATTAGCACGTCGAAGTCATCCTTGATCGCCGCCAGCGAATCCACGGCGGCCACGCCGCTCCTGCCGGTACCGGCCAACTCCCCGATATCGGCGCCGGCGAGCGAACTCCCCGGCTCGACGATGCCGCCGGCAAGCGTTGCGGTTTCATCCTGATTCACGGCGCTGACCAGGGTGCGGCCCATGCGCCCGGCCACGCCCACGATGGCTACTCGAGTCATGCGATCTCCTGAAGGGCGCCTGCGGCGGCCCGTATCAATGAAATGGCGCGAGTATACCAGAGACCGGGGCGTGGTCGGCGGCTCAGTTCTCCCAGACGATATCGAGGGTTTCGTCTTTCGCGGCCATGCGTACCAGGTGACTCTCGACCACGCCTTCGAGTTGGTCAAGGGTCTCCTCGTCGAGGGTTTCGATCGACACCGAGAGCTTGTCCGCATCAGCGTGCATCAGGCAGGTGCCCTTCTCGGAAAAGACGATTCTGGCATCGCTTTCGGTGTACTCGACCTCCAGCTTGTGGGACCAGTGCTTGCACAGACGGTTGATCAAACGCCCACCGGACGGCGTTGGGATTTCAGCGCGGGATATCGGCATGTTGGCTCTCCTGGGGAAAGATACTGGCGATAGAAATGCCTTACATTAGCGTAAATGTGCCTCAACGCGCTAATGCAAGGCTCCCCGCGACCGCCTTACTCCTCCAGCGCTTCGCGAATATCCGCCACGTCACCGGCCGAAACCGCTGGCGCCGCGTTGCCCCAGCTGTTGCGCACGTAGGTCAGCACGCTTGCCACTTCTTCATCGCTCAGGTTCCAGGCAAAGGCCGGCATCGCCGGGGCGGTGGGCTTGGCGTCGGTAGCCACCGGACGGCTGCCCGCCAGCACCACGCGGATCAGCGAGGTGGTGTTGTCGCCGTTGACCAGCGGATTGCTTGCCAGTTGCGGAAAGATGCCCTCCTCGCCGCCGCCATTGGGGGTATGGCAGCCCGAGCAGCGGTCGAAGTAGATATGACTACCGGCGCGCACCTGCGGGTTGTCCTCGGCAAGCGGCTCTGGCGGCTCGCTATCCCAGTCGTCTGAGTCGAGCGCCGCACCCGAGAGCAGGTAACGCGCCACGGCGGTGAGGTCTTCATCGCGCCAGTGTTGCGAGGAGTGATGTACTTCATCGGCCATCGGCCCCGAGGCGAAACCGAACCGGTTGCCGCCGGTTTTCAGGTACTCGACCAGCTCGCCCTCGCTCCAGCTGCCGATACCCAAGTGCCGGTTCGGCGTGATGTTCGGCGCGTACCACCCCTCCACCGTGGCCCCGGCGAATTTGTCGCCACCTTCACCGCCCATGAAATTGCGCGGCGTGTGGCAGGTACCGCAGTGCCCCAGGCTCTCGACCAGATAGGCCCCGCGATTGATCTCGTCGGACTGCTCCGGGTCGGGCTCGAAGGTGCGCTCGTCGAAGTTGAGCCAGTTCCAGCCGCGCATGACGCCGCGAATGCTGAACGGGAACGGCAGCTGGTTGGCCTCGATCTCGTTCTCCACCGGCGTGACGGTCTGCAAAAACGCCCAGAGATCGTGAATGTCCCGATCCGTCATCAAGGTGTAGGAGGGGTACGGCATGGCAGGATAAAGATGATAGCCGCCCTTGCCCACGCCTTCGGTCATCGCTGCCTTGAACTCCTCGAGGCTCCAGCGGCCCAGGCCGGTTGAGTCGTCCGGCGTGATGTTGGGGGCGATCAGCGTGCCGAAAGGCGTTTCGAGCGGTACGCCCCCGGCCAGAGGCCGGTCGTCGTCGACGGTATGACAGGCGGCGCAGTCGCCCAGCACGCTGATGTAGCGGCCGCGTTCGATGTCCTGGTACTCGGTGCTGGCGGCCAGCGCCGACAGCGGCAGAAGCCAAAGGGCGACCCCGGTGAGCGTTTTCATGACATCATCTCCCCGGGGTTTCTCAGGTAGCGGTTGACGATGCCGTGGGCGGCCTTGAAGGCGAGCGCCCCGACGGTGCCGGTAGGGTTGTAGCCCGGGTTCTGGGGAAACGCCGAGGCGCCGACCACGAACAGGTTGGGCACGCCCCATACCTGCAGGTGCTTGTTCACCGAGCTGTTGCTCGGGTCCGCCCCCATGACGAAGCCGCCCACCACGTGGGAGGACTGGTAGGGCCGCCCGTCCCAGGGGCCGGTACGCGGGTTGGCGACGATCTGGCGCGGATTCATCCGCCGGGCGATCTCTGCGGTCTTGTCGGTGACGTACTGCGCCATGCGCAGGTCGTTGTCGGTGAAATCGAAGGTGATGCGCAGAAGCGGGCGCCCCAGCCGGTCCCGGTAGGTGGGGTCCAGCGACAGGTAATTGTTGGGCGAGGAGTAGTTGCTCGCCTCGCAGCCGATCGACATGGTGCTCTTGTAGTTGTCGACGGTGGCGCGCTTCCAGTTCGAGCCCCAGCGCGGCGTGCCCGGCGGCGTTGGGCGCGCGTTGATCGGCGCCGCGCCGATCGGCGTCACCCGAGTGCTGCCGCCGCCGAAGAAACCGAGGCCCGCGTGGTCGAAGTTATCGTTGTTGAAGTCGTCGATGCCCATACCCACCGCGCCGGCGCCGATGAACGGGTTGAAGTTCTTGTCATCGAAGAACAGCTGCACGTTGTTGGCGGTCTGGTAGGCGTAGTTGCGCCCGGTGGTGCCCTGGCGCGTGGCCGGGTCATACGCCTGGCCGATGTTCGAGGTGAGCATCAGGCGCACGTTTTCGAAGGTGAAGGCGGCAACGACGACGATCTCGGCAGGCTGCTCCCAGCGTCGCCCGGCGGAGTCGACGTAGATGATGCCGGTGGCGCGGCGCCCGCTTGAATCGGTGGTGACCTCGAGCACCTCGCAGTGGGTGCGCGCCTCGAAGTTCTCCTTGCGGATCAGCGCCGGCAGCACCGTGGTGATCGCACTCGCCTTGGAGTAGTTGGCGCAGCCGTAGTTGGTACAGAAACCGCAGAAGGTGCACGGCCCCATGGTCACGCCGAGCGGATTGGTGTAGGTCTCGGAGACCAGCGATGACGGTACCGGAAACGGGCTGTAGCCCATTTCGCGGGCGGTGTCGGCGAACAGCGTCGGCGAGTAGGGCTGCTTGAGCGGCGGGGTCGGGTAGTCGCTGGAGCGCACGCCCTCGAAGGGGTTGCCGCCCGGCTGCTGGCCGCTTGTGAGCTGGCCTGCCCGGCCGGAGGTGCCGGCCACCTTCTCGAAGGCGTCGTAGAAGGGCTCCATCTCGTCCCAGTCGGTGCCCCAATCCTGCAAGGAGAGCTCGTCGGGAATCGCATCCGCGCCGTAGCGCTCCTCGAGGTGGCTTCGCAGGCGAAACTCTTCGGGCTGGAAACGAAAGGTGATGCCCGCCCAGTGGTTGCCCGCCCCACCGGTGCCGTTGCCCGGGTGAAATGAGCCCCACTGGCGCATCGGCAGCGCCGTCTGCGAGGGCGTGTTGCGCATGGTGATGGTGTTCTGGGCGGTGCGCAGCATCAGCTCCTGACGCTGGGCATAGCGCAGCTCGTCGGTGACCGAGGCGATGTTGAAATCCTTTGCGGTATCGCGCCAGGGGCCGCGTTCGACGCCGACGACCCTGAGGCCGGCATCGACGAGTTCGTTGGCGATGATCGCCCCGGCCCAGCCGAGCCCGACCACCACCGCGTCCGTAGGAGGTAGTTTGGTTGCCATGTTCGCTTATCCCTGCGCTTGCCAGTCGGAACGCCCGCCGATACTTACCGGCGTGAACTCCAGGTCTTCGTTGTGTCGCTCGATGTAGTCGCGGTAGTCGTAGCGGGCGCCGGGAAAGCCGAGCATCTTCCAGGACACCATGTCGCGATTGCCGCCGTACAGGGGGTCAGCGAAGAAGCCTTCCATGGTGTTCTGTAGCACGATCTCGAAAAACGCCTGGGAGTCGATGTCGCCCAGCGCGATCTCATTCTGCTCGAGCTGGCCGAGCAGCTGGTCGCGCCGCGCGTCATCAAGCTCGGCAAAGGCCGCGCCGTGGGCGTTTCGGCAGTGATCGTCGAGGGCAGCAAGGCCAATGCGGTAGCGCTGGCCCGGCGTGAGAGGAGACTGGTCGCCCTGCTCCGGCGTGCCCTCCTGAAAGGGGCCGTGCATGTAAAGGCGCTCGAACCCGCCGTAGGCTCCGGCCAGCTGGCGGTCGATGAACACCGCGCAGCCCGCCTCCTTGCCGCTGATACTCAGGTCATCGCCGGGAATCAGGCGTTCGACGATCGCCTCGACGGTCGCCGCCTCCTCGTCGGTGAAGAACTGCCAGCCGGCGCTTTCGTCCACCGGCTCGACGGCCACATTGGCCATCGGCTTCCATTCGGGGGTGCCTTGAAAGGTCAGCGCCTGGGCGGCGCCGGGGGCGGCGGCACCCACCAGCAGCGCCGCCGAGGAGCCCAGAAGCTCCCTTCGGGTCAGGCCGCTCGGGGCGGCGGCCTCGTCTCTCTTTTTCATCACGGTTCCCTTACTTTATTGTGCCTGCGCCACGCCTCGGTAAGCGCCGAGCCTTCGGCCCAGCGCTTACCGAGGCGTGGCAATAAGTAACAGGCTAACTTTTCATCAAGCGTAGGCTAAATAAGCATCCCCTGCCATGCTTGCGCTCCAATTGGATAAAAACCGGCAGGTACGAGAGGGAAAAGAGAAGGAAGGAGCGAGAGGCACGCTAACGGAAAAAGGCGCGCGGAGAGCCCGCGCGCCCGGTCATCAGGGCTTGGCCGCGCGTTTGAAACGCCGCCCTTCGAGCGAGGCCAGCGCCACGCCTGCGAGCATCAGCGGCAGCGCCAGAAGGAAACCGGTGGAGATGGGAATACCGAACAGCACCCAGTCGGCGGCGATCGGCCAGATGAGCGCCACGTACTCGAAGGGTGCGAGCTTCGACACCTCGGCGTAGCGAAACGCCAGCGTCATGGCAATGTGCCCCGCCCCGCCGAACAGCCCCGAAAGCACCAAAAGAGCGAACTCGGCGCTGTTGAGCGACGCCCAACCCAGCGGCCAGGTGGCCAGCCCCGCCAACGACGACACCACGATGAAGTAGAACGCAATGGAGCCGGCGGTTTCGGTGCGCGAAATATGGCGAATGGTGAGCAAGGCGCCGGCGGTCAGAAGCGCCCCGGCAGTGCCGAGCGCGTAGCCCAGAAGCCGCCCGTCGCCGCTGCCCGCACCGAGCTGAGGCACCACCAGCACCGCCATCCCGAGAAGCGCCAGCAAAATCGCCCCGGCGCGGTAGAACGAGAATTTCTCGCCTAATAGCAGCACGCCGCCCACGGCCATGAAGATCGGTGAAAGCTGCACCAAAAGCGTCGCTTCGGCGACCGGCAAAAACGCCACCGCCGAGAACGAGAAGAACATCGCCGCCGCCCCCAGCCCCGAACGCAAGAGATGCCCAAGCGGCCGCCGGGTCGCCAGCGCCCCGGGAAACTCCCGGCGAATCATCAGAAAGATCACGATCGGAATCAGCGCGAACAGCGAGCGAAAGAAGATCGACTGGCCCACCGGCACCGTCTCGCTCACCGCCTTGATGCACACGAACATACCGGTGAACATCACCCCGGAGAGCACGCGAAGAAAAATACCCAGAGACGGGCGATCCTGTAGTCCGGTCATGGTCGACGTCCTTGAACACAAAAAAGTCCCCGGCGGGCACCGGGGACCTTGTACGCTAATGGCTGACGTTCTGCCGCGCTACCTAAACCGTGACGCTAACGCGGCGGACCTGCCTTGCCGTATCTACGGCTTCATCTCTTCGAAGAACTTCTTCACGCTGTCGAAGAAGCCGGTTTTCTTCGGCGAGTGGCTGTGGCTGTTGCTGTCGTCGAAGCTTTTCTGGAGCTGGCGCAGCAGGTCGCGCTGCTCGTCGTTGAGGTTGACCGGGGTTTCGATCACTACCTTGCAGAGCAGATCGCCCGGGGCGCCGCCGCGTACCGGCTTGACGCCCTTGCCGCGCAGGCGGAAGAGCTTGCCGGTTTGGGTTTCCGGCGGAATCTTGAGCTTCACGCGGCCGTCGAGTGTGGGTACTTCCAGCTCGCCGCCCAGGGCGGCATCGACGAAGTTGATCGGTACGTCGCACTGCAGGTGCTTGCCGTCGCGCTTGAAGATCGGGTGCGTTTTGATCGCGACCTGCACGTAGAGATCGCCCGCCGGGCCGTTGTTGATGCCGGATTCGCCTTCGCCGTTCAAGCGAATGCGGTCGCCGGTATCCACGCCGGGCGGAATCTTGACCGAGAGCGTGCGGGTTTCACGCACGCGGCCTTCGGCGTTGCACTTGTGGCACGGCACCTTGATCTGCACGCCGGTGCCGTGACAGGTCGGGCAGGTCTGCTGCACGGCGAAAAAGCCCTGCTGCATGCGTACCTGGCCCATGCCCTGGCAGGTCGGACAGGTGTCCTTGGTGGTGCCGGGCTCGGCGCCGTCGCCGTCGCAGCGGTCGCAGGTGACGTGGCGCGGCACGCGGATATCGACCGTGGTGCCGGCGACCGCGCTCTCGAGATCCAGCTCCAGGTTGTAGCGCAGATCCGAGCCGCGCGCCGGCGCGTTGGGCCCACGCCGGCGCCCGCCGCCACCGCCGAAGATGTCGCCGAAGACGTCGCCGAAGATATCGCTGAAATCCCCCGCCCCGGCGCCGCCACCGCCGAAGCCGCCCCCGGCCTGACCGTCCACGCCGGCGTGGCCGAACTGATCATAGGCGGCGCGCTTCTGCTCGTCGCTGAGTACTTCGTAGGCGTCGGAAACCTCGCGGAATTTCTCCGCGGCGGTCTCGTCATCCGGGTTGCGGTCAGGGTGGAATTTTTGCGCCAAACGGCGATAGGCCTTCTTGATCTCTTTCTGATCGGCCCCTTTTTCGACACCCAGGACTTCGTAATAATCGCGCTTGGACATGGGTCCTACGCCTCCTGGTTAATGATGCTCATCGGGAAAGGCAACGTTTTGTTCCTGGAAACAGCAACGCGGGAGCTGGCTCCCGCGTTGCTGCGTGGCTGGCAAAAAAAGCGCTTACTGCTTCTTCTGCTCGTCGTTGACTTCCTCGTACTCGGCGTCGACCACGTCCTCGTCCGGCTTGGCCTGGGTCTGCTCGCCTTCCTGACCTTCCGCCGCTGAAGCGTCAGCCTGCTCGGCGTACATCTTCTGGGCCAGCTGGCCGGAGGCTTCGGTCAGCGCATCCAGTTTCTTCTGGATGTCGTCCTGGTCGTCGGTCTTGACCGCGGCTTCCAGGTCGCTGATGGCGGTTTCGATGTTCTGCTTCTCTTCATCGGTCGCCTTGTCGCCGGCCTCTTCCAGCGTCTTGCGGGTGGCGTGGATCATGCCATCGGCCTGGTTGCGCAGCTGGACCAGCGCTTCGAACTTCTTGTCTTCGTCGGCGTGGGCCTCGGCGTCGCGTACCATCTGCTCGACTTCTTCGTCCGACAGGCCGCTCGAAGCCTTGATGACGATGGACTGCTCCTTGTTGGTCGCCTTGTCCTTCGCCGAGACGTTCAGAATACCGTTGGCGTCCAGATCGAAGGCTACTTCGATCTGCGGCACGCCGCGCGGCGCCGGCGGAATGTCGGCAAGATCGAAACGACCGAGCGACTTGTTCTGCGCGACCTGCTTGCGCTCACCCTGAACCACGTGAATGGTCACGGCGGTCTGATTGTCATCCGCGGTGGAGAAGGTTTGTGTCTTCTTCGTCGGGATGGTGGTGTTCTTGTCGATCAGTGGGGTCATCACGCCACCGAGGGTTTCGATACCCAGGGTCAGCGGAGTGACGTCGAGCAGCAGCACGTCCTTGACATCGCCGCCGAGTACGCCGCCCTGAATCGCGGCACCCACGGCCACGGCTTCGTCCGGGTTGACGTCCTTGCGCGCTTCCTTGCCGAAGAACTCGGCCGCCTTCTGCTGGACCATCGGCATACGCGTCTGGCCCCCGACGAGAATCACGTCGTCGATTTCAGAGGCGGAAAGACCGGCGTCTTTCAGCGCCATCTTGCAGGGCTCGAGCGAGCGCTGAACCAGCTCTTCGACCAGCGACTCGAGCTTGGCGCGGGTCACTTTCACGTTCAAGTGCTTGGGACCGGTGTTGTCTGCGGTGATATAGGGCAGGTTCACATCGGTCTGCTGGGCGCTTGAAAGCTCGATCTTGGCCTTCTCGGCGGCTTCCTTCAGGCGCTGCATGGCCAAGTTGTCGCCGGAGAGGTCGATGCCGCTGTCGGACTTGAACTGGTCGACCAGGTAGTTGATCAGCGACAGGTCGAAGTCTTCACCGCCCAGGAAGGTATCGCCGTTGGTGGCGAGCACTTCGAACTGGGTTTCGCCGTCGACGTCGGCCACTTCGATGATCGAAATATCGAAGGTACCGCCACCCAAATCGTAAACCGCGATAGTCTTGTCACCGCGCGACTTGTCCATACCGTAGGCCAGTGCCGCAGCGGTCGGCTCGTTGATGATGCGCTTGACGTCGAGACCGGCGATGCGGCCGGCGTCCTTGGTCGCCTGGCGCTGGCTATCGTTGAAGTAAGCCGGCACCGTGATGACCGCCTCAGAAACCGTTTCGCCGAGGTAGTCTTCGGCGGTCTTCTTCATCTTCTTGAGCACTTCGGCGCTGACCTGGGGCGGCGCCATCTTCTTGCCCTTCACTTCCACCCAAGCGTCGCCGTTGTCGGCTTCGGCGATCTTGTAGGGCACCATCTTGATGTCCTTTTGAACGACGTCGTCCTTGAAGCGACGGCCGATCAGACGCTTGATGGCGTACAGGGTGTTTTCCGGGTTGGTGACCGCTTGGCGCTTGGCGGACTGGCCGACCAGCGTTTCGCCGTCATCGGTGTAGGCGATGATCGACGGCGTGGTGCGGCCGCCTTCGGCGTTTTCGATGACCTTGGCGCTATCGCCGTCGAGAACCGCCACGCAAGAGTTGGTGGTGCCCAGGTCAATACCAATAATGCGTCCCATAGCAAAAACCTCGAATTCGGTGGTGACAAAAGATGTAATCGGTCTGCGGCATCGCCGCGGGGTTGGCCTTTATCTGGGGGCCGCCAGCCGCTTTTCAAGGGGAAATTTGCATAATCCCCCGCTCGATCAGCTCGCTTTCTGGCTGACCACGACCATCGCCGGGCGCACCAAACGGCCGTTGAGCAGATAACCCTTCTGCATGACGTCCATCACCGTGTTGGGCTCGAGCTCCGGGTTGGGCACCATGGCCATCGCCTCGTGTACCTGCGGGTCGAAGGGCTCGCCGCCAGGCTCGACGCTTTCGACGCCGAACTTGTGGAGCACGTCGAGCTGCATCTTGAGCGTCATGGAGACGCCTTCGCGGTGCGCATCAGAGGCGCCCTCTTCCATGCTCTCGAGCGCTTTTTCGAGGCTATCGACGACCGGCAGCAGCTCCTTGACGAACTTCTCCAGCGCAAACTTGCGCGCTTTTTCCGCTTCGGCTTCGGCGCGACGGCGCACGTTCTGGGCTTCGGCGGAGGCGCGCAGCGACTGATCCTTCGCCTCGGCCAGGCTCTGCTCGAGCTCCTCGACCCGCGCGGCCAGCACTTCGGCTTCCGGGTTGTCGACGCCGCCCACGGTGTCGATGGTTTCATCGGCGCCCAGCGGCGACTCGTCGTCGAGCACGCCTTCCAGGTCGCCTTCGACCAGGCGCTCCTCGTCGGTCTGCTCGGTCACTTCGGCTTCCTGCTCCTGGCGGGCCAGCTCGTCATCCAACGGGGTTTGCGGTTCTTTTGCCATGCCGTGCTCCTGTAATGAGATAGCGCCACCTCAAGCGGCGGCCTGTTGAGTAAGCATTGCTTTCGCGTATGCACGCTATATGGGGGCCTTGTCGTCCATCTCAAGAGGGGCGTTGAAGTGAGTTATCGACTACTGTATAAAACACCAATCATTGTATAAGCATCCAGTTCTTGTAGCGCCCTGCCCGGGAGGCCCCATGCTGACGCAGCTAGTGATTCAGGATTACGCCATCGTTGACCGCCTCGAGCTCGATTTGAGCGGCGGCATGACCGCGATCACCGGCGAGACCGGCGCGGGTAAATCCATTCTGCTGGGGGCGCTGGGGCTCTGCCTTGGCGAGCGCGCCGAGGCCGGAAGCGTGCGCCACGGCTGCGAGCGCACCGATCTTTCGGCGAGTTTCGAGATCGCCCGCCTGCCCGCCGCCGTCGAGTGGCTCGAGGCGCGGGAACTCGGCGCGGAGGAGTGTCTTCTGCGCCGCGTGGTCACCGCCAATGGACGCTCGAAAGCCTGGATCAACGGCCAGCCGGCCACCGTCGCCGATCTGAAAGCGCTCGGCGAGCTCCTTATTCAAGTACACGGTCAGCACGCCCATCAGGCGCTGATGCGCGAAGAGACCCACCTGGCCCTGCTCGATGATTACGCCGGGCTCAAGGGCAAGCGCCAGGCGTTGGGGGAGACCTTCAAGGAGTGGCGCGCCACCCGCTCCAAACTGAAAAAGCGCAGCGAAGCCGGCAGCGAAGTCGAAGCGCGCCGTCAGCTTCTGCGCTACCAGGTCGAGGAGCTCGACCAGCTCGCCCTGGGCGAAGCCGAGCTCGAGGTGCTCGAACAGGAGCAGCACACCCTGGCCCACGCCGAGGAGACGCTGCGCGAAACCCAGTTCGCCGTCGAGTGCTGCGAAAGCGACGACGGCGGCGCGCTGTCGCTGCTCAATCAGGCCTACGCCCGGCTGAGCGCGCTGCCCGGCAGCGACAAGGGCGTGTTGGCCAACACTCTGGCAATACTCTCGGACGCCCGCATTCAGGTCGAAGAGGCCACCGGCGAGCTCGCCCGCTTCGCCAGCGCCACCGAGCTCGACCCGGAGCGCCTGGCCTGGGTCGACGAACGGCTGGGCGACGTACACCGTATCGCGCGCAAGCATCACGTCGCCCCGGAAGAGCTCTACGCGCTGCATCAGTCGCTTTCCCGCGAGGTGGCCCAGCTCGAGGCCAGCGACGAGGATCTGGAGGCACTGAGCAGCCGGGTCGCCGAGTGCCGCGAGCGCTACCGCGAGCAGGCCAAAGCGCTTTCGAAGGCGCGCCAGAAAGCGGCCGGCAAGCTTGGCAAGGAAGTGCAACAGCAGCTGGCCTTTCTGGCCATGGGCAAGGCGCGTTTCGAGGTCGCGGTTTCGAGCCGCGAAACGCCAAGCCAGGACGGCCTGGACCAGGTGCAGTTTCTGATCAGCGCCAACCCGGGCCAGCCAGCCCGCCCGTTGACCCGCGTGGCCTCCGGTGGCGAGCTTTCGCGCATCAGCCTGGCGATTCAGGTGGTCGCGGCGAGCCACTCCACCATCCCGAGCCTGGTGTTCGACGAAGTCGACGTGGGCATCTCCGGCGCCACGGCGGAAATCGTTGGCCAGCTTCTGCGCAAGCTGGGCGAGAACGGCCAGGTGATGACCGTGACCCACCTGCCCCAGGTCGCCGCTCAGGCGCACCAGCACCTTCACATCGAAAAGCAGGCCAAACGCGACAGCACCCTGACTCACATGGCGTTACTCGACGAACAGGGCCGGGTGAGCGAGCTGGCGCGCATGCTGGGCGGGGTCACGCTTTCCGAGCAGACCCTGGCCCACGCCCGCGAAATGCTCGACGCCAGCCAGCGCCGGCCTCACTGACGGCGCCACAAGGCACGCAGGCGTTCGCCGGTGCCTGCCCCAAACCAAAACGCCCCGGCCGCTTTCGCGGCCGGGGCGTTTTCAATGGCATGCCCTGTTGTTCCCGGGTTTTATTCTAATCAGGAGCGCTCTAACCAAGCGCGTGAGCGCTTTTAAAGCGCACTACAGGGCTTCACGCCTTGGGACGTACGTACAGCACCAGCGCGTGGTCGATCAGCTCGAAGCCATGCTCCTCGGCGATCTCCTGCTGACGCCGCTCGATGATCTCATCGACGAACTCGATGATCTCACCGCTTTCCAGACACACCATGTGATCGTGATGGTCTTCCTGGGTCATCTCGAACACCGCATGGCCGCCATCGAAATTGTGGCGAATCACGAGGCCCGCCGACTCGAACTGGGTCAGCACGCGGTAAACGGTTGCAAGCCCGACATCCTCGCCCGCATCGATCAGTGTCTTGTACACTTCTTCTGCGCTAAGGTGGTGTTGGCCCGAAGCATTTTCGAGAATCTGCAGGATCTTGACGCGCGGCAGGGTCACTTTCAGCCCGGCTTTGCGTAGTTCATGGTTCTGATCGGCCATGGTTGCTCTTCGCAGTAACAGGTTAGGTCGGGTATGATCGACCGAAACCACGATAGTGAAGAACAGGCTCAAATGCAAAAATTGACACGTATCATGACGCTCTCCGTTGCCCTGACCGTTATCAGTGGCTGTAGCTACGTTGGCGTCTACAAGCGCGACATCCCCCAGGGCAACCTGGTCACCCAGGAAATGGTCAACCAGCTCCAGCCCGGCATGACCCAGGAGCAGGTCAGCTACGTCATGGGTCGCCCGCTTCTGGAAGCGCCCTTCGACTCACGCGAGTGGGACTACGTCTACCGGCTGGACAAGGCCTACGCCGGGGTCGAACAGCGCCGCGTCACCCTGACCTTCGACGACCTTGGGCGGCTGGTGAACGTCGAGCAGCAGGGCGATCTGTCGCGTGCGCCGTCGATCAGCACTAACCGCGGCGCGGGGCCGGCAACCGAAACCATGGACCCGGTGATGCCGCTTTTGACGCCCAATCAGCAAACGCCGACACCGACGCCGGAAAACGCCCCGGCCTCGACCCCGCAAAACACTCCCGACCCGCGCCCGGTCACGCTGCCGGAATAAAGCGGGTTAGCGGCTCGCCTGGCGTTTGGCACGCGCCAGGCGAGCCGCCTTGGGGTCGATCTTCAGCGGACGGTACACTTCGATACGATCGCCTGGACTCAGAGTCTGGCGCTGTGGCTCGCGCAGCGCCTTGCCGAAAATTCCCAGCGGGGCCTGGCTGAATGTTTCTTCTGGTTGCTCGGGAAACAGCGCGGGCAGATTTGCCAGCGCTACGGCCTCGCGGGCGGTGGTCTGCGGCGTGACCTCGACCACGACCAGGTGCTGACGCATAGGCGTGGCGAACGCCACTTCGACGGCGAACAGCGACTCAGCGGCCATAGAGTTCATCCGCGCGCCGGGTGAACGCATCGACCAGCTGACCGGCGATCTGCTGAAACAGCTTGCCAAACGCCATGCTGAGCAGCCGATTGGCGAACTCGAACTCCATTTCCAGGCTAACCTTGCAGGTGTTTTCCCCCATGGGAGTAAACAGCCACCGCCCCTTGAGCCGTTTGAAAGGCCCCTTCACCAGCGACATTTCGATGCGCTCCGGCGCGAAAAGATCGTTGCGCGTGGTAATGGTTTGCTCGACGCCGGCGCGGCCCAGGGTCATCTCGCCGATCAGGTGCGTCTCGTCGCGCTCGATCAGCCGGGCACGGCGACACCCGGGCAAAAACTCGGGATAATGCTCGAAGTCGTTGACCAACTCGAACATCTGTTGAGGAGTGTGCCGCACCAGGGCGGAACGATTCACGGTTGGCATTGACCTCTCCGCTGACTTCACAGTGCCCACAGCGTATCATGGGAAACATTATTTCAGTCTTTACATGGTATCACGCCTCCCCTTCGACGCAGGAGGCGCTACCGACAGATTAACGATGAGGTTTCATGGCCACTAAGAAAGGCAAGACCAAGGGCCCAGTCAACAACACGATCGCCCAGAACAAGAAGGCACGCTTCGAGTACCATATCGACGAAACCTTCGAGGCCGGCCTTTCACTGGCCGGCTGGGAGGTCAAGAGCCTGCGCGCGGGCAAGGCCCAGCTCACCGACACCTACATTCTGGTGCGCAACGGCGAAGCGTTCTTGCTCGGCAGCCATATCATGCCGCTGAACACCGCCAGCACCCACGAAATCGCCGACCCGACGCGCACGCGCAAGCTGCTGCTTCACCGCAAGGAGATCGCAAAGATCTTTTCGGTCACCCAGGACAAGGGCCACACCTGCGTGCCGCTCAAGCTCTACTGGAAGCGCAACATGGTCAAGTGCGAACTGGCGCTTGTGACCGGCAAGCAGCTGCACGACAAGCGCGCCACCGAGAAGGATCGCGACTGGAATCGTCAAAAAGGCAGAATCATGCGGGAACATAACCGCGCGTAGCTGGTCAATTCCGGTTGAGCGCGTTAGAATACCGCTCTGACCTTGGGGGCGACATGGTTTCGACGCCGGTGACAAACCCTGCGGTGCATGCCGAGAGCGTGATGTATCTCGTTAATACCACATCACGAAAAATAGTCGCAAACGACGAAAACTACGCTCAAGGCGCGCTGGCAGCTTAAACCCTGCTAGCTTCTTGTCTGGCCCTGCGGTGATGTGCCTATTCATCGCCAAGGGGATATGAGCTAAAGCTGATAGGACCGCGGTTGGCGGTGTCTTCTCGTCAACCGTTAAACCTTAGAAGGCTCGCGTAGCCGGATCCTGATCGTCGGAGCCGGTCGCGCTAAAGCAAAAGACGAAATCTAAGCATGTAGAGCCAATGGGCGAGTGCTGGCGGACGCGGGTTCAATTCCCGCCGCCTCCACCAGACACCCCAGCAAATCAAGCACCTAGTGGTGCTTTTTTTGTGCCTGTAGTCTGGAAATGGCCCATTTAGGCATAGCTATGTCAGCTTTTGAGTCAGCTATCTTCGACCATTTAGCCCTGTCCATGCCTTCCCTTCGATTCTGACGTGCCTATACTCCGCCCTAAATACTGCATATATATCCAGTCAAAAAGAGGCGCGCATGTCAACGTATGAACAACTGATCCAGAGTGTGTAGCGAGCCGTTGGTAGTCCTCGCGTTCAATCACAGAACTGCGTTGAGATCACTCGCCAGAGGAACTCTTAGGAATTGCGTTGCGAGCATCGAACGCCTAGGTATACTACGAAATGGGATGAACTTGTTACTGTAAGCACATAAAAATAGTCACTAGCGTGGTCAGCATGAAAGACATTGCTCTAAAATCATTACTTTTGGCGGGTATATCCGTAGGAATTTCGTTATCAGCTTACTTTGGATGGTTTTTCGTCGCACTTGATCTCCCCCTTTCCAAATCCCCCGAAGTATGGGGACAGTTTGGAAGTTACATGGCCGGCACAGTAGGTGTTTCAATGGCACTTGCTACAGTTTGGATGTTAGCAGACACTCTAAAATTACAGCGAGAAGAGCTAGGTCTTACACGAAGAGAGCTAGAACTCACTAGAGAGGAGATGCAACGAACTACGGAAGCACATGTAAAGCAGGCTAAAATAAATAAGTCGTCCCATAATATACAAAGAAACTATTACTACATTAAATCTATCGAAGATAACTTGAACAAAATTTATCAAAAGCTAGATCTGTTTATTGATGAAAATGGGTTTGAAGACACCTTTTTCATGCATATTAAAAACCAAATGGATGCCAAGGCGTTCACAGATCAGTACATGTTATTAATACAAGCTACAAATAACCAGAATAACGAGGAAGATAAATTAAATATACACATGCTAATAAATCCAATAAAATATCGCCACAGAATTATAGTTAACCTTCTTTATGACGCGGGGTTTTTTGAAAAATATAATAAAAGTTTATTATCAGACGTTTTTATAGATAGGCATTTGAACGATTTGGACTTTGAGGACGATTAGTTTGAAAAGCCCCTAGCCGAGGCTTCTCTTTGATAATATGTAGGGTTCGGGATGATCAAATGAGCTTCAGAAGTTATCCTCTGCTGACAGCGAAAGAGCTTCTAAAGCACTTCATTCGGGAGCAGGTTCATGAAAATCAATCTGCATAAACAAGCGACGACACCGAAGATCCGTGCGGTGCGGAGATCCAGGCAGCGCCTTCCAGCATGACGGATAGCGAACTGGCGCGCCAGCATGGCGTATCACCCGCGACCATTCGACGCTGGCGGTATCGCAACGATGTCCATGACCGACCACACACGCGTCACAACCTGCTGGCCACCCTCACGTCCGAGCAGGAAGAGGTGCTGATCGCCGCTCGCGAATTCCTGCGCCTCGGCTTGGTTGATCTGCTCGTCGTGGCACGCGAGTTCCTGAACCCTCGATTGTCCCGCTCGGGCCTGCATCGCATGCTCAAGCGGCGCGAGGTGCCGACACTGACAGAGCTCGCCCGTCAGGACGCCGGAGATGATGGCAAGCCCCGCTACAAGCCCTTCAAGGACTATGAGCCCGGGTATGTGCATATCGACATCAAGCACCTGCCCCGTATGCCGGATGAGCAGCAGCAGCGCTACCTCTACGTCGCCATCGACCGTGCCACACGCTGGGTTTATCTGGAGGTCAGGCGCAGTCAGTCTGCCAGAAATGCCAAAGCGTTCATGAAGCGCGCGAAGGAGAGGGCGCCCTTTACGATCCGGACGGTGCTCACTGACAACGGCAAGTCGTTCACCGATCGCTTCACGCGGGCAGGCGAGCGCAAGCCTACTGGCTGCCATCCCTTCGATAAGGAGTACCAGGCCCATGGTATTTAACATCGCCTGATCAAGCCGGGAAGGCCACAGACGAACGGTATGGTGGAGCGGTTCAACGGTCGCATCAGCGACGTGCTGGCGACCCGGCGCTATACCTCAGGTGAGGACCTAGAACAGACGCTCAAACGCTATGCTTGGGTGTACAATCACCATATCTCTCGGAAGGCGCTGCATCATCAATCACCGTTCATGGCGATGAAAGAGTGGCAGGCCAAACGACCAGCGTGATTTACTAAACGAGTAGTCGATCACGCGGGACCCGACATCCATGCTAAGTAGCATCAGTCATAACAGGGCCTCCACAGAAAGCTCATCAAGCGGCCCCAGATCAGTGCCGGCATCAGGAAAGGACGAGTATGGAACGCAAAAAATATATGAAAATTCTGGATTTTCTTAGCGATAGCTACATGTGTATAAAATGTTTGAAGCCTCATGAATTGAATATGAGATTTAACGATATCAATTCGACGGCTCATTACCTTCAAGACCACGAACTCGCTGAATTTAGAGGAATCATTCCTTCTAAAAACGCAGCTAGCCATGTAGATATGGTTGGAGGGGATATTGAGAACCAGATTTACGGATCTATCACGACCAAAGGGCTTGACTACCTGAAAGATGACGGTGGTTTGACCAGTGAATTGAATGTTCAGGTCATTCGATTGGATGCCACTACTATTCAACAGTTGATAGATGCCAAAATTCTACTGAGCAACACTATTCCAGAGAAAGAAAAACCAGCTTTGCGTGAAGCGCTCAAGAACATGAAAGAGGAGGGATTGAAGCAACTCACTACTCGCTTGGTCAGCCACGGGCTCGATCAAGGCTCCGTCACCGCTCAACAGCTTGTGCAATGGATCACGAGCTAAATGAATCTTTGCGATGCAGAACCAGATGACAGGGACAGCCTCTTGCTTTACCTGTTGTGGAGCCCCTTTGATGCAAATACCGTTCAAATAGTGAACCCTATAAACGGCACAACTTATTTTTTTACGACCGAAGAAAAGCTCAGGAGAATTATCATCCTTAAAAGGTGTGACTACCTGACAGGAGATAGCGGTCGTAGAGAAAATGGTGAGATCGATTTCAACGGTTTTGAAACAACACTTAAAGCCGCCCCCATTGTTCGACCCTATATAATACATCAATTGTGAATCGTCATCGAGTAATCCACCATTTATAACCGGGGCGATAAGTAGAGTCGCTCAGGCAGCCATGGCTACCTTCTGTTTCGATGTCATACCACCCAATGCCATATTCGGTCGTTCGTGGTTGTAAGTCCAAAGCCAGCGCGTGGCAAAGTCCTGAACCTCACTGATCGAGTCGAACAGATAATGGCTCAGCCAGTCATGGCGTACTGTTCGGTTATAACGTTCGAAATAAGCATTCTGCTGCGGATTGCCCGGCTGGATGTATTGATGTTCAATGCCTTCCTGCTTTGCCCAGGTGACGAGTTTACCGCTGATGTACTCCGGGCCGTTGTCACAGCGAATTGCTTTTGGCCTGCCGCGCCATTCGATCAACTGCACAAGAGAGCGTATTACGCGCTCCGCCGGCAGCAAGAAGTCTGCATCGATGATCAGACCTTCCCGGTTGTAGTCATCGATCACGTTGAACAACCGATACGTTCGGCCGTCTGCCAACTGTTCATGCATGAAATCCATGGACCAACAGCCATTCAGAGTCTGCGGTACCGACAAAGGGGCCGGCTTTTGCCGCACCAGTCGCTTTTTGGGTTTGATCCGCAAGTTCAGCTCCAGCTCCCAGTAAATTCGGTAGATGCGCTTATGGTTCCAGCCAAAGCCCTTTACATTGTGCAGGTACAAGTAACACAGACCAAAGCCCCAGTTGCGCTGGTTGTGGGTCAAACGCACCAGCCAATCGGC
>NZ_JBIFXR010000012.1:0-61375 GCF_043558675.1 Halomonas sp. HNIBRBA4712
CGGTTCGGGTGCCGTCAGGTCGATCTCGAAGGCCGGAAGCTGAGCCGTGGCGCTTACGTTGCCCGCGCCATCGGTCTGGCGAGCGAGCACGCTGCCCTGATCGTAATTGCCTTCGGGTACGATAAAGCTCGTGCCGCGCCCTGGCAGCCAGCTATCGCCGCCATCCAGGCTGTATTCCCAGCGCGCCCCCTCTTCCAGATTGCCGACCCGAACCACGCCGTCATTGGTGAGTGCACCGCCGACCAGCTCGAGCGTCGGGGCGTCGGGAAGCGCGATATCCACTTCCACAGCGCCCAGCTGGGCGGATTCGCTGACGTTCCCGGCGGCATCGGTTTGACGCAGGCGCACGTCGCCCGCCGCGTACTGCCCCGGCGGCAGAACGAATTGGCTGCCCGCGCCGAAAGTCCAGCTGGCCCCGCCATCGAGGCTGATTTCCCAGCGCGCGCCAGCTTCGATATTGCCGATGGCCAGCGTGCCATCGCTGGTTAGACCGGCAATCTCACCGGTGTCGTTGATCAGGCTGAGAGTCGGTGTGTCCGGTGCGGTGGTATCGACGATGACCGAGCCTAGCGTTGCCAGGTTGCTGGTGACGCCGTCGACGCTCTGGCGCGCCAGCACCTGCCCCGCCGGATAACTGCCTTCGGGCAGGTTGAAGGTCGTGCCGATCCCGTTGAACCAGCTGAGGCCACCATTCAAGCTGTACTGCCACGTGGCGCCTTCGAGAAGGCCGCTGACCTGTACGATACCGTCGTTGGTGATGCCATCCACCTGCCCGGTGTCGACCAACAGGGCGATAATCGGCGCGGGCGGCGCCTCGGGGTCTACCGGCAGGCCGCTGGAGGGGTCGACGGTGATCGGCCCCAGGGAAGCAAGCAAGCTTTCGTTGCCTGCCGCGTCGATCTGGCGGGCCAGAATATCACCAGCGCCGTAGCTGCCTTCCGGGATGACAAAACGATCGCCGGCGCCGGTTTGCCAGGTTTGGCCACCGTCGAAGCTGACCTGCCAAACGGCGTTGGGTTCAAGGTTGCCGATCAGCACAGTGCCATCAGCGATGACGCCCTGAACCGGGCCGTCCTGGTCCGCCAGGGTGAGCGTGGGTGTGGCGGGCGCGGTGGTATCCACCTCGAGCGCCCCCAGCGCAACGGGCTTGCCGGTATTGCCGGCGGCGTCTGTCTGGCGCACCAGAACCTGCCCGGCCGAATATACCCCTTCGCTCAGCTCAAAACTTTCGCCTTCGCCGTCGAGCCAGTTACGACCGCCGTCGAGACTGACCTCCCAAGTCGCCCCCGCTTCGAGATTGCCGACGTCGACGGTGCCGTCGTTGGTAATACCGCCATTACCAGCGGGTGTCGCCGTAGGGGCCGCCGGCGGGGTGATATCGATGATGACGCCGTCGACCAGCGCAGGCAGGCCGACATTACCGGCGCCATCGATCTGGCGCACCTGGATCTGGCCATCGCCGTAGCGGCCTTCAGGCAGCGTAAAACGGTCGCCGGTGCCGGGCTGCCAGCTCTGGCCGCGGTCCAGGCTGTACTCCCAGGTAGCCCCCGGCTGCAGGTCGCTGACCGTGACCGTGGCATCGTTGGTGATATCGCCCTCGGCGCGCTCGACGGTGGGCGCCTGAGGCGGCTGTGTCACGATGGTCACCGCCCCCAACGGCGCTACCTCGCTGACGTTACCGGCGACGTCGGTCTGGCGTACTTGAATGTCACCAGCCGCGTACTCGCCCTCGGGCAGCACGAGGCGATCCCCGGTGCCCCGCTGCCAGCTCGTACCGTTATCCAGGCTGATTTCCCAGAACGCCGTGGGGTCGAGATTACCGATCACCACGGTGCCATCGGCGCTCACGCCGTCCAAGCCGCCGGTATCGTTGGCAAGCGCAACGCTCGGTGCTCCCGGCGCCGTCTGGTCGACCGTGACCGCGCCCAGAGTCGAAGTGCCGCTGGTCAGCCCTTCCGGATCGGTCTGGCGTACCAGCACTTGGCCGGCAGCATAGGTACCCTCGGCGAGCTCGAAGCTCTCGCCCTCACCGGCAAGCCAGCTATTTCCGCCATCCAGGCTGTACTCCCAGGTATTGCCGGCCACCAGACCATTGACCAGTACGGTGCCATTCGAGGTAATGCCATCGACGCCGCCGGTATCTTCGGCCAACACAAGCGTAGGGGTGGCCGGAGCATTCGGGTCGGCCGGTGGGTCGATGGTAAGATCCACCGTGATCGGCCCGAGGGCGGTTGCCGGGCTTTCGTTACCTGCCGCATCGATTTGACGCGCCACCACCTGCCCCTGTTCGTAGGTACCCTCGGGCAGCACGAAACGATCACCGGTGCCCGGCCGCCAGGTAGTACCGCCATCGAGGCTGTATTCCCAGCGCGCCTGCGGATCGAGATTACCCACCAATACGGTGCCATCGGCGGTCACGCCCTCGCCGTCGAGGCTACCGGCAAGGGTCAGAAGCGGCGCCGGCGGCGGCGTCAGATCGATGACGACGGCTGCCAGGCCACTGGGAACGCTGACGTTGCCGGCCAGGTCGGTCTGGCGTACCAGAATTTGGCCCGCCGCATAGCTGCCTTCCGGCAGCTCGAAGCTCGCGCCCGTGCCCGTGGTCCAGCTCACCCCACCGTTCAGGCTGTACTCCCAGGTCGCGTCCTCTTCGAGATCATCGACAAGAACGGTGGCATCGTTGGTGATCGCGCCATCGCCCGCCAGGGTGGCACTCGGGGCCGGCGGCGCAGTGATATCGATGACGACGGGCGCCAGAGAGCCGACGGAGCTTTGATTGCCCGCGCCATCGCTTTGGCGTACTTGCACCTGGCCTTGTACGTACTCGCCTTCGGGAAGATCGAAACTCGAGCCAACGCCGACCGTCCAGGTCTGGCCACCATCGAGGCTATATTCCCAGGTGGCCCCCGCCTCCAGGTTGCTCACGGTGACGGTGGTGTCGTTGCTGATCGGGCCATCATCGGGAAGCGCCAGCGTAGGCGCTTGAGGCGGCGTCAGATCGACGGTGACCGGGCCAAGCTGGGTCGGCGCGCTGACGTTGCCGGCGGGGTCGGTCTGGCGCACCTGCACCTGATCCACGGCGTAATCGCCTTCGGCAAGGATGAAGCGATCCCCCACCCCGCGCTGCCAGTTTTGCCCGCCATCCAGGCTGATCTCCCAGTAGGCGCCGGGTTCGAGTGCGCCGATCAGAACAGTGCCATCGGCGGTAATACCCGGAATATTGCCGGTATCTTCAAAAAGCGCGAACGCCGGTGATTCCGGGGCAGTGGTATCGATGATGACGCTACCCAAAGCGCGCGTACCGCTGAGCCGATCCTCGGCATCGGTTTGACGCACCTGCACCTGGCTTCCAATGTATTCCCCTTCGGTCAGCACGAATCGATCGCCAACGCCGGGCTGCCATGTGGCCCCGCCGTCAAGACTGAACTCCCAGCTTCCTCCGTCGACCAGCCCTCCCACGAGTACGGTGCCATCCGAGGTGATACCGTCGCTATCGCTGCTGCCCGTGTCATTGGCCAGGCTGAGCGTGGGGGTAGCCGGTGCGGCCGGATCAGTCGGCTCGTCGATGATCAGATCGACCGTGACCGGCCCAAGCGCGGTGGTGTCACCGATGTTGCCCGCCGCATCGATCTGGCGCGCCAACACCTGACCGTCGGTATAGCTTCCTTCGGGCAGAATGAATCGATCACCGCTTCCCGAAATCCAGTTTTCCCCGCCGTCCAGGCTGTACTCCCAAGCGGCACTGGGCTCGAGCGACTCGACCAGCACCGTGCCGTCGGCGGTGACGCCATCGTTCGCGCCGGTATCGTTGGCAAGGCTCAAGACAGGCGCCGCGGGCGGCGTGGTATCCACAGTGACCGCACCCAGCCGCCCAAAGCCGCTGACATTACCCGCCCCATCGAACTGGCGAACCAGCACCTGCCCGGCACTGTAAGCCCCCTCGTCGAGCAGGAAGGAAGTACCCACACCGGCCAACCAGGTTTGCCCGCCGTCCTGGCTTATCTCCCAGCGTGCGCCGGGTTCGAGGCCATCGACCTCGACGGTACCGTCGCGGGTGATTCCATCCACGTCACCGGTGTCGTTGGCAAGACTCACTACCGGCGCATCGGGCGGCGTGGTATCGACCACGACGGGCGCGAGCACGCCAACGGGGCTGATCACACCCGCCGAATTACTCTGGCGCACCTGAACCTGACCTTGAGCGTACTCTCCTTCCGCCAGCACGAAGCGATCCGCCTGCCCTGCCCGCCAGCTCGCACCGCCGTCCAGGCTGTACTCCCAGGTAGCGCCCTGCTCGAGCCCACTTACGATCACCGTGCCGTCGCTGGTGATACCGTCGGTCTCGCCGGTATCGTTGGCCAAGGTCAATGCCGGCGCCTCTGGTGCGTCCGGATCGCCTGGCTCTTCCGGGTCGCCCGGTAGAGACAGGCTCGGGTCGATGACGACCGCGTCGAGCTCGACCACCGGGCTTACGTTACCGGCGGCGTCGCTCTGGCGCACCTGCACCTGGCCCTGAGCATAGCGGCCGTCGGGCAAGATGAACTGATTGCCGCTGCCCGGTTGCCACGTTTGACCACCGTCGAGCGAGAACTCCCAGCGCGCGCCTTGTTCCAGGTTGCCGATCAGGAGCGTACCGTCGGAGGTAATGCCATCCGGGGCGCCGGTATCATTGGCAAGCGTCAATGTCGGCGTATCGGGGTCGGTCTGGTCGACGACCACGGCACCGAGCGTGCGCGTGCCGCTGGTGATTCCTGCACTGTCGGTCTGGCGTACAAGGACCTGGCCAGCGGCGTAGGCGCCCTCAGGCAAACTGAAGCTGTCGCCTTCTCCGGCCAGCCACTGCTGGCCACCATTCAGGCTGTACTCCCAACTGCCGCCCTCGACCAACCCCTCCACCAGAACGGTACCGTCGCTGGTAATGCCATCGCTATCGCTGCTGCCCGTGTCATTGGCCAGGCTGAGCGTGGGGGTAGCCGGTGCAGCCGGATCAGTCGGCTCGTCGATGATCAGATCGACGGTTACCGCACCAAGCTGGGTAATATCGCTTACGTTGCCCGCGGCGTCGGTCTGGCGTACCTGCACCTGGCCTTCGGCGTAGTCGCCCTCGGGGAGTATGAAGCGATTACCAGCGCCTTGTTGCCAGGTCTCACCGCCATCGAGACTGAATTCCCAGCCCGCGCTTTCCTCGAGATTGCCTACCTCGAGCGTTCCGTCGCGAGTCATGCCCGGTAGCTCGCCGGTGTCGTTGGCAAGGTTCAGCGTTGGCGCGTCGGGCGGCGTCTGATCAACGACCACGCTGCCAAGTACCCCGGTATCGCTGGTGGCGCCGTTGGCGCTGGTCTGACGAACGCGCACCTGCCCGGCGGGATACTCGCCTTCAGGAAGATCGAAGCGGTCACCCCCTCCCGCCGACCAGGTGCTACCGCCATCCAGGCTGTACTCCCAGCTGGCGTCCGGCTCGAGCCCATTTACGATCACGGTGCCGTCACTGGTGATACCGTCGATAGCGATGCCGGTGTCGTTGAGTAGCGCAAGCGCCGGCGCAACCGGCACCGTTGGATCAGTGGGATCTGTCGGATCTGTCGGATCTGTCGGGTCGGTCGGGTCCGTCGGATCTGTCGGATCAGTTGGATCTGTAGGATCAGTGGGATCTGTCGGATCTGTCGGATCTGTCGGATCTGTCGGATCTGTAGGATCAGTGGGATCTGTCGGATCTATCGGGTCGGTCGGATCAGTCGGATCTGTCGGGTCGGTCGGGTCCGTTGGATCTGTCGGGTCAGTCGGATCGGTCGGATCAGTCGGATCAGTCGGATCAGTCGGATCAGTCGGATCAGTGGGATCTGTCGGATCAGTCGGATCGGTCGGATCAGTCGGATCTGTCGGATCTGTCGGATCTGTCGGATCTGTCGGATCTGTCGGGTCGGTCGGATCAGTCGGATCAGTCGGGTCGGTCGGGTCCGTTGGATCTGTCGGGTCCGTCGGGTCCGTCGGATCTGTCGGGTCCGTCGGATCCGTCGGGTCGGTCGGATCGGTTGGATCGGTTGGATCGGTTGGATCGGTTGGATCGGTTGGATCGGTTGGATCGGTTGGATCGGTTGGATCGGTTGGATCGGTTGGATCGGTTGGATCGGTTGGATCGCCGGGCTGCTCGGGATCGATAGGCTCGCCCGTTTCGTCTTCATCCTCATCGACCGGATTCTCCGGATCGACGGGATCACCCGCCTCACCCTCATCGTCATCGACCGGCGGCGCGTTATTGGCGCTGGACGAGTGATTGCGCCCCGCGGCAATGGCGCCGGCACCCACCCCCACCACTCCCAACGGGGCCAGCAGACTTTGCGTTAAAGAGCCACCCGCGTCAAGAACGGCCCCGGTTCCACGCTCGATCTCGAAACCTGCATATTCATTCACGGGATAAAAGGGGATGAACGTTACCACCCCGCTGGAGAGCGTCGTTAACTCAACCGGAATCAGCTGATCTTCCGCCCCCGTTAGATAAAGCTCGCTTGGGGCATCGCTTGAAGCAGCGGAGTAGAAATTGACGATACGCAGGGTCTCGCCATTGGAGAGCTCGAACACCAGGTCGTTTCCATCGCGGGTCATGGATACAATGTCTTCCGGCGCGATCTGCAAAAGTACCTGGCTCGGTCTTGAAAGCACTACCTGGTCATCGAATGTAAAGGCAGAAACATTAGCGACATCACTATCAAGAAAAGATACTTTTGCCTGATACGACATGATTAGCCCCCAACTTTTTATTAAAAGAATAATGTCACTATTGCCCACTACAGGTTGAACTTTCAATATGATTTTTTAGCGCCCTAACGTGATTCACGATTCATTTATTAGACATTTACGATAAACGGCAAATGTTAAAATCATGAAACAATTTGATCGAATCAATGGGTTACAAAATAATGTTGGCTATTTATCGATAAAATTGTTTTTATTTTTCGAATTTATCGAATATTTATCGCTCAACAAAGCGCTTATTAATCAAAATTTATATCTTATTATTTTATTAAAGTTGTTACCGAAAGGGTTATCGAAGGTATCTTTTCTTTACGAGAAAGTAGACCAATTACTTCGCACTTGAATTAAAAATTCGTTAAAAAGCATTAATTATCAGACAACTTATCATGTGTCGAAAGAGGAGGTTTCACATCAATGAGCACGAGTTGAGAAACTCGACTAAAGTTAATCACGAGCGCTACACGAGATGGGAATCAAGGCGTTGATAGCCGTTTGTGAATGACAAGGAGAAGTGAGCGATGTCGAGCCCCGAGCATAAGCAAAAAATCTGGAAAATGATCAAGGATATTCAGGTCGGTATGTTGGTTACGATCGACCATGACATGCCACGCGCCAGACCCATGCATTTGGTGCAAAAGGAGTATGACGGTACGCTCTGGTTCTACACGCGCCGTAGCGCCGAAAAAGTATTCGAAGCCGAGAAGGATCACGACGTTTGCCTGAGCTTCTCGGATCAGGAGCACGGCACCTACGTCTCACTGTCCGGCACGGCGAGTTTGAACGATGACCGCGATCTGATCGAAAAATACTGGAGCCCTTTCGTTGCCGCCTGGTTCCCGGACGGCAAGGATGATCCGGACATAACGCTGCTCGAGATAAAGATACAAATGGGCGAGCACTGGAAAGCCAACGAGAGCAAGGTCTATCAGCTCTACGAAATCGCCAAGGCGAATATCAAGAAGGACGAAACGCCAGATATGGGTGAAAACGAGAAATTCGGCCAGCAGACCTGAACCGACCTTATCATCATGCAAAACGTCAGCGAGCGCTGGCGTTTTGCATTTTAAAACAGGACTAAACGATCACGTTCTACGTCAATGCAGGCGAAGCCCCTCAGCCCGATAAAGCCGGTTCACCTCGATGACACGCCCCTCGATCAAATGACAATACTGCCGCGAAGTCGTGCCCTCCTGACGGGTGACGACCTCGCCGCCTTCCCGCTCGCAGTAGTCGACCGCAATTTGCTGCGCCTGGTCCACATCACTTGCTCCGGACGCGGCGCAGCCCGCCAGCAAGGCCAATATGACAATGAAAGAGCACTGTCGCATCATCATGAACTCTCCGAGCATCGAACGTGGGTCGTTAATCGTGTTGCGCTGCAGAAGCGCTCACTGGAGAGCTGCCTATTCGCCTTGCATGCTCTCGAGCTCACGAGCGCGTTCTGCCGTTTCACGCAGCATACACAGATTGCCGGACACTCGGGCAAGCGTCCCATCCGCGCTGGCATAAAACCCACAGTTGGCGTCCCGGTACGAAATCCAGCGCCGCTGCGCATCGCGCAGCGCCTTACGCCGTTCACCGGACAGATCGCCTCTCAGCGCGACGTAAACCTCGTTC
Organism: Halomonas sp. HNIBRBA4712; assembly: GCF_043558675.1. NCBI lineage: Bacteria > Pseudomonadati > Pseudomonadota > Gammaproteobacteria > Oceanospirillales > Halomonadaceae > Halomonas > Halomonas sp. HNIBRBA4712. The sequence goes on from NZ_JBIFXR010000012.1 coordinate 8,371, forward strand.
AACTGCGTATCCTGACGCTCGAACTCCTCGGCAATACACTCGACCATCCCGGCCGTCACGCCTTTAGCCTCCTCCATACACGTATCATAAGCCGCGCTATAGAGCGCATCGGCGCTAACGTCCTGCGCCATGGCCAGAGCCGGCAAACTCGAAAGCAAAGCGCCGGAAAGCAGTAAATAGTAACGTTTCATCATACCCTCGAAATTCCGTCGATCCGTTTCACCCGGCAGCCCGAGATCGATACCGACCATGGGAAGACACGTGTACCTGAAAGATAAAAGATACTCGATGGTTTCGAGAAGAGCGAATGGGGGCGTATTACTGATACTGACGACGAACCATTGAGTGGGTATCGCCTTGGCGTCCCTGGCAGGAGTCGAACCTGCGACCTGCCGCTTAGGAGGCGGCTGCTCTATCCTACTGAGCTACAGGGACATGGGGCGGGTAAAGCGGCGCGTAGTATAGCGCGCTCGCCGGGTGAGGCCAACCGGGCGGGCTAAATCCACCCCAGCACTCGTAGCAGGAAAATCCCTAGCGTAATGGTCACGCTCGCCATCAGTGTGGTGATCGCGATGATGTTGGCGGCCAGGGTTTCGTTGGCGTTCATCGCTTTGGCCATGACGAAGCTGGCGGCGGCGGTCGGGCTTGCGAAGAACAGAAACAGAAGCCCCAGCGCCTCGCCGGAAAAGCCGAAGAGCCAAGCCGCCACGGTAGAGATCGCCGGCAGCGTGACCATCTTCATGACGCTGGAGCTGATCGCCACCTCGCGACCGCTTCGCAGGCTGGCCGCCGAGAGCGTGGCGCCAATGCAGATCAGCGCCAGCGGTAGCGTAAGCGAGGCGAAGTAGTTGCCCGAGGTCATGACCCAGCTGGGCAGTTCGATCGAGAGCGCGGTGAACGGCGCAGCCAGCAGCACCGCAATGATCAATGGGTTGGACGCGATCTTCTTGAACATGCTGCGCCACTGGGTGGCCTGGCCGGGCTGATAGACCGAGAGCACCCATACCGAGAGCACGTTGTAGAGCACGATGACCAGCCCCAGCAGCAGACTCCCCGCCGAAAGGCCGTAGTTGCCGTACATGCCCGCGGCCAGCGCCAGCCCCACCACGCCGCCATTACCGCGAAACGCCCCCTGCACGTAGATACCGCGCTCGGCGTAGGGCACCCGGTAGCGCGCCCAGAGCCAGCTCAAGAAGAACTGCGCTATCGTGGCCAGCGCAAAGAAAAGCAAAAGCGGTACGTCGAGCGCCACCCCAAGATCCGCCTTGATCAAACTCAGAAAGATCAACGTGGGCAGCGTGGCGCGAAACACCAGCGCCGAGGCGGTCGAGACGAACGCGCGGTCGATCAGCCTGAGCCGCTTGAGCACGATGCCGATGAACACCATGGCAAAGACCGGCAGGGTAATATCCAGGGTACGCGCAAAGAGTTCTACGAGGTTCACGGGAGTCTCTGGGTCAGAAAGTCATCACTATTATTGCACGAGCAAAGCCCTGATCGATCAAAAGAGCGCCATGGGGTCGAACTCGCCGGGCTCGTGGACCACCACGTCGTTGCGCCCGCGGTTCTTGGCCTCGTAGCTCGCGCCGTCGGCGCGGGTCAACGCATCGTCGACCGAGACGTCGCTGTCGCTGAACCGCGTCACGCCCATGCTCAGCGTCACGTGATAGACCTTGTCGGCGTGGGTCACGGTGACTTCGCTGACGACCTTGCGCAGCGCCTCGGCGATGCGCTGGGCCTGCACCAGCGTACAGCTGGGCAGTAGCACGGCGAACTCATCGCCCCCCTGACGAGCCACGTGATCGCTACGGCGCACTTCCCAGGCGATGACCTGAGCAATACGCCGCAGCATCTCATCGCCCAAGGCGTGGCCGCCCTCGTCGTTGATCGGTTTGAAGTGGTCGAGATCGAACAGTAAAAGCGCCGAGGGTGTGCTGGTTTTCTGGAAGTCGGCGTAAGCCTCTTCCAAACGGCGCAGAAAGCCGCGCCGGTTGAGTAGCCCGGTGAGCGGGTCGTGCTCCGCCTCCCAGCGCTGCAACGCCTCCTGCTGGCGGCGCTCGGTAATGTCCTTGACCACGCCGACCAGCCCCAGCGAATGGCCGCTTTGCGAAAGCATGACCACCCGTGCGTGAATATCGAGCCACAGCGTCTCGCCATCGCTTCTCAGAAAACGCAGCTGGCGAACATAGTCCTGGCCGGTTTTCAGGCTGTGATGCCAGAGATCCACCGCGCCCTGGCGGTCGTCGGGATGAATCTGCTTGAGCCAGACCTCCATCAGCATGTCCCGGGAAATCGCCAGCATGCTCAAAAGCGCCGGGTTCATGTAGGTGATCACACCATCGAAGTTGGAGACGAACATGCCCTGGGGGCTCGAATTCAGCACCGAGTCGAGAAATGCCTCGCGCTCCTGCAGGTTCTTGAGCAGCTGGCGACGCTCGTCTTCGACGCGGTTGAAGGTCAGCGCCACCTGCTGGAGCTCGTGCATGCTCGTGTCAAGCTCGATGCTCGAGCGTCGGCTCTGCCCCACTTCGTCGATTTGCGTCTCCAGCCGATTCAAGGGCGAGAGAATGCGCGCCAGAAGGCACCCGAGCATCGGTACGATCAACAGCGCCAACGCCAACCAGATCCATGAAAGCCGGCGAATGAAGTCCGATAGCGGCAGCTGCGCCTGGCCGACCGGCAGGTAGAGCGCGACGATCCAGCCCGCCGACCATACCTGCGAGTAAGCTTGGTAGACGTTCTCGCCGCGAAAGAGCTCGCCCACGCCGTCACCGCTCCAGCCATCCAGCGCCAAATCGAGCCACGGATAGTCGTCGCGGCGCTCGATCGGTGCATTCACGCGCTCGCGCTCCGGATGATAAAGCACCTTACCGGAGGCGGTATAAATCGCCGAGTAGCCGCCCTGGCCCAAACGGATCTTGGCCAATCGGTTGAACAGCCCGCCGGAGTCGAGCCGCACGACGCCGCCGATGATCCCCTGAAACTGGCCGCGGCTATCGAGCCTGGGCACGCTGACCAGCACCAGCGGCGTCTGGCTCGCCCGGCCGATGAAGGGCTCGCTCACGTAGGGGCTGCGCGTACCCCGCAGCATGCCGAAATGCTCGCTATCGCTTGTATCAAGCCCCACGCGGCCCACGATCGAAGGCCAGTCGGCGATGATCACCCCCTCGGCGTTACTGACCACTACTCCATCGAACCAGGAGAGAAGCGAGTCGTTTTTCATCAGCTCGAACTGCACCCACTCGGCGTCGTCGGCGGCGCCGAGCGCCACGTTTAGCCGCTCGAGCGCCTCGATCCGCGTATCGACCTGCTGGATGAGCTCGTCGGCGATGAGCGTGGCCTCATAGCGTAGATGCGCTACGTTGGCGTCGTGCAGCATCTTTTTACCCACCTGCCAGCTCAGTCCGAGCATGAGCGCGGCCATGAGCAACAAGGTAAAAGAGAGCCCCAGCAGCAGCCGGCCCTTGAGTGAGCGAAGATAGGTAAGTCGTTTGCGTAAAAAGGCTGGCAGCACTAAAGATACCTGCTGGTCGATTTATTCTTGAACAATGCCAAAGTCCCATGGCGGCAAGCTCTAGATAGTGGCGAGGGCCGACGGCCCCGCTTATGCACGCACGCCTCGCTCCCCTTGAAGCCGATACGCACGGATAAGCCCGCATTCACGGCGCAACCCGCCTTCGTTGGCCAGCCGCGGTCCAATATCCCTTTGAATGTAATTACCTTAATCACTTATCGCGTAAAGGTCACGAAGGCGGTCACCATTCAATGAATTTAACCGCTTAATTGTCCTCTACTCGCTGGCTTTCAAAGACCCAAACTGCGTAACATTACGCCTTTAACACTCGCCTTCATTATCGACACACGGCACTTCATGGAAGAAAAAATCGCGGGCTATACCTCGTTTGGCATCGGAAAGATCGCCGCTCTAGGCAGCTTTTTACCGGAGTACACTAGGGCGATTCGGCTTGGTCCTTTCTCCAGGCACCCGGATGCAGTGATCGGCTGGGGCTTAAAGCCCACGAGTCTGAAGGCCAGACGTATGGCACAGCGCCATTCGCTCCCTTACGTTGCGCTCGAAGATGGCTTCGTGCGCTCGCTCGGACTTGCCGCTCAGGGCTATCAGCCACACAGCTTGGTCGTGGATCATAGCGGCATCTATTACGACGCCTCGCGCCCGAGCGATCTGGAAAACCTGCTGAACACGCACACCTTCAGTGAAGAAGAGCGCGCGCGCGCCAGGCACTGCATGGCGCTTTTAAAGCGTGAGCGGCTGTCGAAATACAACCACGCGCCGGATACCCCAACGGCCGACGCCCAGAGCGCCGATGTGCTGGTGGTAGACCAAACCGCTGGAGACGCTTCCATCGAGTACGGCGGCGCCACGGCGCAAAGCTTCGAGGCAATGCTTACCCACGCGCTCGAGGCTCACCCAACGAGTACGCTGTGGGTCAAGATTCACCCGGACGTGATTGCCGGCAGCAAACAGGGCCATCTGACCCGTGCCCTCGGGCATCCCCGCTGTAAGGTAATCAGCGAGGATATCAACCCCTGGGCGCTGTTCGACCGGGTCGACACGGTGTACGTAGTAACCAGCCAGCTCGGGTTCGAGGCGCTGCTTGCCGGCAAGACCGTGCACTGCTTCGGCCTGCCCTTCTACGCCGGCTGGGGGCTGACCCGGGATCAGCTCGCGTGCCCGCGGCGCACGGTCAAGCGACGCCTCGAGGAGGTGTTCGCCGCCGCCTACCTGCACTACTGCCGCTACGTCAATCCGTATACCGGCGAGCCCAGCACGCTGGAAGCGACCATTGCGCTGATCGGTGATCAGAGGCGCCAACAAGAACGACTTCGAGGCAGCTGGCGCGCCTGTGGCTTCTCGCACTGGAAGCGCGGTTTCGTGGGCGATTTTCTCGGCCCTGCCACGCGCGTGGATTTTCAAAAAACGCTGCCGAATGACAACACGCCAGAGACCTCGCATCTGCTGGTCTGGTCGAGCCGTATCGACGAGCCGTTCAAACAGCGCCACCGTGCGCTGATGCCCGCGATTTGGCGCATGGAAGATGGCTTTATTCGCTCGGTCGGGCTGGGCGTTGATCTGGCGCGGCCGCTGTCGCTGGTCATCGACCGCCAGGGCATCTACTACGACCCCAGCCAGCCAAGCGATCTCGAGACGCTTTTGAACGAAAGCGACTTCAGCCAGACCGAGCTTACCCGCGCCGCGCATTTGAAAAAGCGGCTGGTCGCGCTGAAGCTGTCGAAGTACAACGTTCAGGGTAAAGCGGCGTTCGAGCTACCCGCAGGCGCCTTCACCGTACTGGTGCCGGGCCAAGTCGAAAGCGACGCCTCAATCGCGACCGGCTCGCCACGGGTCTCGACCAACAGCGCGCTGCTGAAAGCGGTGCGCCGCGCCTGCCCCGATGCCTTTATCCTCTACAAGGCGCACCCGGATGTGCTCAGCGGCGCGCGGGTGGGCAAACTCGATAAAGAGGCCGCGACCCTGTATGATCTCGACGCCAGCGATCTGGAGATTTCGACGCTGCTCGAGCGAGTAGATGCCGTTCACACCATGAGCTCGCTGGCCGGTTTCGAGGCGCTGTTGCGCGGCTGCCAGGTCACCACCTACGGACTCCCGTTCTACGCCGGCTGGGGGCTGACCACGGATACGATGCGGTGTAAGCGGCGCACGCGCCGACTGAGCCTCGACGCACTCGTCGCCGGTACGCTGATTCGCTACCCCTCCTACGTCGACCCGCGTACGCGCCAGCTGTGCAATGCCGAAACCGTCGTGACGCTACTCGAGCAGGCACGCACGCGCTCTCCCGCGCTGCGTTTGCGCCAGCGCCTTTACCGCTACTACCGCAACGTCTGGATTGGAAGCCACTGAGTCAATGCAAAAGCGCGCGTTTTTGTTTCTACAAGGCGTCTGTTCGCCGTTTTACCAGCGCCTGGCTCTAAAGCTTGCAAGCGACGGGCACCTGGTCGTCAAGGTGCACTTCAACGCCGGTGACATTGCCTACTGGCGGCGCTCGCTGGGTAAAAGCCATCTGTTTCGCGGCCCGCTCGATCAGTTGCCGGACTACCTGCGCACGCTTTGGAACCGCTACGCTATTACCGACCAGGTGCTGTTCGGCGATCGCCGCCCGGTACACCGCCAGGCAATCGATCACGCTCAGGCGGCGGGTATCCGCACCCACGTATTCGAGGAGGGGTACTTTCGCCCGTTCTGGATCACGCTCGAGCGCGAAGGGGTCAACGGCCACTCGCTGTTACCGCGTGACCCGGCCTGGTTTTTCGAAACCGGCAGGGCGCTTCCCGCGCTGCCCAAACCGGTGCGCTTCAAATCCTCGTTCAAACTGCGCGCCCGCCACGACGTCGCCTACCACTTGGCCGGGCTCGCCAACCCGCTGGTAGCACCGCGCTATCGCAATCACGCAAGCATTACCGCGCCCCGGGAGTACGCCGGCTACATCAAACGCTTTTCGCTGCTCAAGCGGTGGAAAAAACGCGATAACCTGCGTGTCAAGGCACTGATCGAGGGCAAGCGGCCGTTTTTTCTGTTACCGCTTCAGCTCAATACCGATGCCCAGATTCGCGATCACTCCCCCTACGCCAACATGGCCGAGGTGATGGATCACGTCATGGGCTCGTTTGCCGAACACGCCCCGGCGGACGCCTTTTTGTGCATCAAGAATCATCCGCTGGACATGCTGCTGGTCAGCCACCTGCATACGGTCAAGCGGCTGGCGCGGTTTTACGGATTGGAAGAGCGCATCGTCTATCTCGAGTCCGGCGATCTGGAAGCGCTGGTCAAACACGCCGCCGGCACGGTTACGGTGAACAGCACCGTAGGGATCGTCGCGCTGGAAAACGCCTGCCCCACTTTTGCCCTGAGCGACCCGATCTACAACCTCTCGGGCCTTACCTGCGACGGTACGCTGGACGAGTTCTGGGTTTCGCCGCCGCCGCCGAGTAGCGCCCTGTTCGATGACTTTCGCACGACCGTGATGCACACGGTTCAGGTCAACGGCGGCTTTTACTGCCAGAAAGGCATCGAGCTTGCGGTCAACAACGCCGCGCACGTACTCGAGGCCTGCCCTTCGCCGCTGGAGAAACTGCTGTGAACGATGTCCGCCTCAATCCCCAAGCCTCGACCTCCACGGCCAGGGGGCATGAGCGCTGCGTGTTGATCACCGGCGCCACCGGTGCCATCGGCGGCGCGCTTGCCAAACGCTACGCCACGCCCGATACCCACCTGGTGCTGCACGGGCGCAACGTCGAGGCGCTCGAGTCGATTACGAATGCCTGCCAGGCGCAAGGCGCACGCGTAACGCCTTCGAGTGTCGACTTGACCGATGACAGCGCGCTCGGCGCCTGGCTCGATGAGCTTTGCGCTAACCGCGTACCGGATGTAATGATCGCCTGCGCGGGCAAGAATACCCACCCCCAGGGCCCGGGCGAGCTCGAAGCCTGGCCCGAGCTCCAGGCACTTCTGGATATCAACCTGACAACGCCGATCCGCATGACCCAGCATCTTGCCCCCGCCATGAAGGCGCGCGGAAAAGGCCAGCTGGTCTTGATCAGCTCGCTGGCGGGCTGGCACGGCCTTCCGACCACGCCGGGCTACAGCGCCAGTAAGGCGGGCATCAAGGCCTACGGCGAAGGGCTCAGGGGGCTTCTTGCGCCTTATAACGTGGGCGTGACCGTAGTGATGCCAGGCTACGTAAGCTCGCCCATGTGCGATGCCATGCCCGGGCCCAAACCCTTCGAGTGGCCGCCTGAGCGCGCCGCGCGGGTGATCCAGCGCGGCATCGACGCCAACCGCGCGCGGATCAGCTTCCCTTTCCCCCTGAACTTCGGTACCTGGTGGCTTGCGGTCCTGCCGGCGGGTATTTCCCAGTGGCTGGTCAAACGCCTCGGATTCGGTCAGTGAGGAATCAGCCGTGCAGAGTGTAACGCTTGCGCTAATGGCGCCCTTTCTGATCGGTCTGGTCGCGAGCGCGCTGCTGGAAGCCGGGCTACGCCCGAGGCCCGCCCCTTTTCATCGACGCTCGCCGGCGAGCGTCGCGGTGCATATCGGCAGTTGGTGCCTGCTGTTCGCGCTGTTTACCCTGGTGCTTCAGCGGCCCTGGTTTGCGCTGGTGTTCGTGCTGTCACTGACGCTGGTGGTGGTCCAGTCGAGTAACACCAAATCATCGACCCTGAAAGAGCCCTTCATCTGCCACGACTTCGAGTACTTCTGGGACGCGATTCTTCATCCGCGCCTCTACGTACCGTTTTTCGGCATTGGGCTTGCCGTGGCGGCAAGCAGTGCTGGCGCGCTCGCCATCGGCGGCTTTTTCTACTTCGAGCCCTCCTTGGCGGGCCGCTTTGGCGCCGCGTATATCGGCCCACTGGCGGGGTGCGCGGCCCTGGGCGCGCTGCTGGTAGCGGTGGGGCTTGGAAAAAGCCCACGCGCCACCTTCGAGCCCGCCGCCGACCTGCATCGGTTGGGGCTGTTCACAAGCCTTTGGCGTTACGGCGTGGCCCTTTATCGCTCGACGCCGCCAAAGGCCAGCGACTCCCCCTTCGAGCCATTGACCGCCCAGGCGCCAACGCCCGGCGCCCGTCTTCAAGCCACGCCTTTACCCCACGTGGTGCTGGTGCAGTCGGAGTCGTTTTTCGACCCAAGGCCCTGGTGTGACGATATTCCCCAAAGCGCGCTTGCCCACTTCGATGAGACCCGGGCCCAGGCCGTACAGAAAGGCGCGCTCGAGGTGCCCGCCTGGGGAGCCAATACCGTGCGCACCGAGTGCGCCGTGCTGACCGGACTTGCCCCAGGTGCCTGGGGGGCGCGCCAGTTCAACCCCTACCATACGCTCGCCCGCCAGGGGCTCCCGAGCCTTGCGTCGGCGTTCCAGGCGCGGGGCTATCGCACCGTGTGCGTGCACCCTTACAACGCGCGCTTTTACAAGCGCGACCGGGTCATGCCCAACCTCGGCTTCGAAACGTTCATCGATATCGACGACTTCCCCGCCGAGCTGAGGCACGGCCAATACACGAGCGACCTGGCCGTGGCACGAAAGGTTGGACGTCTGCTCGAAGATGACGATAATAGGCCGCTATTTGTCTTCGTCATCACCATGGAAAATCACGGGCCGCTACACCTCGAAGCCCCGGACCAGGCAAGCGCCAGCGCCCTGTTGCCCAGTGCACACTGGCCGCTGCCCAGGCATCTGCGCGATCTGGCCGTCTACTTGAAGCATCTTGGCGAAGCGGACAGGATGATCGACGCGCTCAAGCGCTCGCTGACAGGTGCATCGCGCCCGGGGCTTTTGGCGTTTTACGGCGACCACGTGCCCATCCTGCCCGAGGCGTACGCGCATTACGGCGACCCGGACGGCCAGACACCCTACATGATATGGTCCACCGAGAGTGAGGATCATGGAGAGGCCACGCCCGAAGCGCTCAAGGCGCAGACGCTGGGTGTCGCGCTGTTCAACCGAGCGTTGGGAGGCGAACCCCATGGCGAATGGATCAAGGCAGCCCCAGAACCGCAGGAGCAAGAATGAGTAAACGCGTTGCCATCATTGGCGCCGCCCATCGTTTCCCCGGCACGACCCCTGAAACGTTCTGGCAAAATCTGCAGGCTGAAAAGGACCTGGTCACCCAGGTGGCGAGCGACCGCTGGAGCCTGGATGCCTACCAGCACCCGGACAAGCGCCACCCCGGCACCAGCGTGACCTTCGCCGCGGGCAGCCTTGGCGATATCAGCGGCTTCGATGCCGACTTTTTCGGTATCTCCCCGCGTGAGGCGGCCAACATGGACCCGCAGCAGCGCATGCTGCTGGAGCTTGCCTGGGAGAGTATCGAAAGCGCCGGTATCAAGGCGTCGACGCTGCGCGGAAGCGACTGCGGCGTGTTTCTGGGCGTGGCGAGTCTGGATTACTCCTACCGCATGGCCGACGACATGGCGGCGATCAACGCCTCCACCGCCACCGGCAACACCTCGAGCATCGCCTCCAACCGGCTCTCCTACGTGTTCGACCTTCACGGGCCGAGCATGTCGCTCGATACCGCCTGCTCCTCGTCGATGGTAGCCTTCCATCAAGCCTGTCAGGCGATCAGAAGCGGCGAAACCAGCATGGCGCTGGCCGGCGGCATCAGCCTGCACCTGCACCCTTACGGCTTCATCATCTTCTCCAAGGCGAGCATGCTCTCGCCCACCGGGCGCTGTCAGGTCTTCGACGAAGCCGGCAACGGCTACGTGCGCTCCGAAGGCGCGGGGCTATTCTTCCTGAAGGAGTACGAGCAGGCCGTGGCCGACGGCGACCCGATTCTCGCCGTGGTGGCGGGCTCGGCAGTCAATACCGACGGCTACAAATCCGGCATTACCGTGCCCAATCCCAGCGCCCAGATCGCGCTGATGAAGCGCGCCTACGAACAGGCGGGCATCAGCCCGGACGAGATCGACTATCTGGAAGCCCACGGCACCGGTACCTCGGTGGGCGATCCGATCGAAACCCGCGCCATCGGCGAGGCACTCGGCCAGCATCGGCAAACGCCGCTGCCCATCGGCTCGATCAAGAGCAATCTGGGCCATTTGGAAACCGCCTCCGGCGCTGCCGGGCTCGCCAAGGCGCTCTACAGCCTTAAGCACCGGGAGGTGCCGGCCACGATCGGCATTCGCAAGCTCAACCCCAACATCAAGTTCGATGAGTGGAACCTGAGCGTGGTGCAAAAGGCGCACAAGCTGAAGCCTGAAGGCCGGCTGGTGATCGGCATCAACTCCTTCGGCTTTGGTGGCGCCAACGCCCACGTGATTCTCGAAAGTGCCCCGGCATCCGCGACCCACGCATCGCACGGCGCCGACGCACCGGGCGATGCGCCGCTGCCTCTTCGCGTCAGTGGCAAAAGCGAAGAGGCGCTGCTGGCCAACGCCGACAACCTGGCCCGCCATTTAAAAGACCCGGACACCGACACCAGCGCCCGGGGCTTTTACGATATCGCCCATACGCTGTTTCACCACCGCGAACACCACCGCGCCGGTGCGCTCTGCTTTGCCCGTACCGCCGTTGATGCCACCCGCGCACTCGAAGCGCTGGCGAAAGGCGACACCAGCGGGGCGATCAAGCTCGAACGCCTGGATGCCGCCCAGGGGCCGGTGTTCGTCTTCGATGGCAACGGCTGCCAGTGGGAAACCATGGGCAAGGATCTGCTCGACGAGCCCACGTTCAGCGCGGCGATCGACGAGGTCGATGCCTTGTTCGAGGCGCTGGGCGGGTTTTCGCTGCGCCGCGAACTGGCGGGTGACAACATCGAGGCCGGTTCAGAAAGCCGCTTCGAGCGTACCGAAATCGCCCAGCCGGCGCTCTTTGCCCTACAGGTGGCGCTGACCCGCTGGTTCGCGGCGCAAGGCATTACGCCAGCGGCGGTGTTCGGCCATAGCGTGGGTGAAGTCGCTGCCGCTTGGGCGGCGGGCGTGCTGAGCCTGGAAGACGCGGTCAAGGTCATCTACTACCGCAGCTTCTATCAGGGCAAGACACGGGGCTTGGGTGAAATGACCGCCGCGGCGATCAGCGCCGACGAGATCGCATCCTGGCTCGCAGCGCCTGAGTTCGACCGCGTGAGCCTGGCCGGGGTCAACAGCCCCAAAGGCATCACCCTGGCCGGCGACGCCGACCAGCTCGGCGCGCTGGAGGCACGCCTGGCCGCCGAGGATATCTTCGCCAAGCGGCTGCCGCTCGACTACGCCTTTCATAGCCCGGCGATGGACAGCATCCAGGCGGGTGTGATCGAGGCACTTGGCGATATCACGCCTCGCCCTGGTTTGATCCCCTACTACTCCACCGTGACCGGCGCGCTTTGCGACGGCACCCGGCTGGACGCCCACTACTGGTGGCTCAACATTCGCGAGCCGGTGCTGTTCGAAAGCGCCGCATCGACGCTCATCGAGCAGGGCCACAACGTGTTCGTCGAGATCGGCGCACATCCGATTCTGCGCCGCTATTTGAACGAATCGCTGCGTCACCGCCAGCGCCAGGGGCTCGTGATCGGCACCATCGAGCGCCACAAGCCCGGCGCCGAGAGTCTTGCAAAAAGCCTTGGCCAACTGCTGCTAAGCGGGCTCGAGCTCGATACCCGGCGCTTCTTCCCGGTCGAGGGCGCGCGCGTATCACTTCCCCGCTACGCCTGGCAGCGCACCCGCTACTGGGTGCCCGGCACCAGCGAGGGCCAAGGGCTTTTATCGCGCTATTACGAGCACCCGCTTTTGGGCTACCGGCTGGCGCAGCAGGCCAACACCTGGGAGAGTCAGCTCGACACCAAACGCACGCCCTGGCTTGGCGATCACGTGGTCGGCGAAGGCGCGGTGTTCCCCGGCGCCGGCTTCATCGAGCTGGGCCTGGCCGCGAGTACGGCGCACCAGGAAGGGTCGTGTCTGGATATCGAGGAGTTCGAGATTCGCGCGCCGCTGCTGCTGGATGGCACCAACGGGCGCATTGCGCGCTCGACCCTGAACCCGGAAAGCGGACAGATCACGATTCACTCCCGCGAGCCCTTGAGCGAAGGCGAGTGGCAGCTCAACGCCGTGGCGCGCACCCTGCGTGAAACCCGCGGCTTTCTACTCGAGCGCATAGCGCCAGCGCGCCCTTCCCGCGCGCCGGATTTCGAGCTCGCCGAGCACCTGGCTCTGGCCGACGCGATCGGGCTTCACTACGGCCCGGCGTTCCAGGCGATCAAACGCGGCTGGCTCGACGGCGACACGGTACTGGGTGAAATCGAACTCGATGACGTCATCGAAACCCAGCGCGCGGCGTTCACGCTCCACCCCGGTATCGTCGACAGCGCGTTTCAAATGTTCATACCGCTTCTGGCCCACCACCGCGGCTTCGACGCAGGGCTCGCCTTCGTGCCGGTGCGCGTCGGCCGCGTTCAGGTCGACCTGAACGCCGGTGCCCCGGCGCTGGCGCGGGCGGTGATGACCAAGCGCGCGCCCCACTCCTTCACCGCCGACTTCGAGCTTTATGATGCCGAAGGTCGAGCAGTGGCGGTACTCAGCGAGACCCGCTTCAAGGCGATCCGCTTGAAGCGCGCGCGCCACCACGCGCTGAGCTATGTCGATGTCGCCCTGACCCCGGCGCCGCTGAGCGCCGATGTCACGCTCGCCCCGGGTGCTCTGACCGCGCTGGCGGATATCGGCAGCCACTTCGCCCAGGCCACCGGCGAGCGCTACGCTCGCGAGGTCGCCCCGCTGCTGGATAGCCTGTGCGAAGCCTTGACCGACTCACCCGATCAGACCGACCCCGAGGCACCGACCTTCGATGCCATCTGGCAGCTGCTGGTTCAGGACTACCCGGACTACTTCGCCCCCATTCACCTGGTCGGGCGGCTGGGGCTTCACCGGGAAGCACTGGCAAGCGGCGAGAAGGACCTTTCGACGCTGGCGATCACCTTTGATCAGCTCGCTGACCTCAACCGTGTGCTGATCGGCGAAAACGGCTGGAACGCGCTGGCCGAGCGCCTGCAAACGCTGCTCGGCGACGCGCTCACCGTCCTGCCCGAAGGCCAGCGCCTGACCCTGCTGGAAGCCGGCGCCTGTGCCCCGGCGCTGGGTCAACGTCTGCTCGAATCATTGACCGACAGCGCGGCGGATCGCTACCACTACCGCGCGCTGACTGCCTCGGACACCGCCCGCCACCAGGCGCTTCAGCTTCAGGAGCGCTTCCCGCTGATCGATGTGGCCGGTCTCGATGAAAGCCGGGCGCCCACCGCACTTGCCGAGCGGGCGCAGCTCGCTTTCGTCAGCGTGGATGTCACCAGCGCCGAGCGCACCCGCGCGCTGATCGAGGCGCTGCCCGGACACCTGGCCCCCGGCGCGCAGCTGCTGCTGGTCGGCGTTAGCCCCAGCCGTTGGCTCGACGACGTGCTGGCCACACCTGGCCTTGACCAGGCGCCGCTGGAGCAGGCGCAGCTGATCCAGTGGTTGAATGTGCAGGGCTTCGAGGTAGCGCCGCCCATCGCGCTGGAAGAAGCGGAAGGCGGCGCCTACCTGCTCCACGCCACGGCGGTCGACGAAAGCGTCGCCGATACCGAGCCGTCAGCCACGGCGCCCTATCATCTGGTGATCAGCGACGCTGCCACGCAGGAACTGGCTGCCCGCCTGGTCGAGGCGCTGGGCGACCGAGCCCTTCATCGACAGGGCGCTGACGCGCCCGGCCAACTGCTCGAAGCGGGGCTTGAAAACGAACTCGCTGGCACCGGCCCGCTCAACGTCGTCGATCTGCGCGGCCTCGGCGGTACGTCTACGGCTGAGCAAACCGCGCGCTGCGCGCGCGCTCAACAGTGGTCCCTGGCGCTGGAGGAGAGCGGACTCGAAAGCGCGGGCGCTGCGCCCACGCTCTGGCTGGTGACCCACGGCTTCGACGCGCTGACCGAGTCGGGCTCTTTTGACGCCGCGCTCTGGGGCTTTGGCCGTTCGCTCGCCAACGAGGCAGTAGGCCACGCGGTCACGCTGGTCGATTTGCCCGAGCCTTGCAGTGCCGAGGCGCTGGCAACGCTTGCGCAGTCGCTGGCCGCGTCGGATAGCGAAAGCGAGCTGGTCATTCGTGAAACGGGCGCGCGCTTGGCCACACGGCTTCGTACCCGCTCGGCGCCGCATCAGAGCGATGCTCAAGAACCGGCGCCGCGCCAGGCTATGACGCTCGGCTTCGCCCTGCCCGGCCAGCTGCGCCAGCTGCAGTGGCGCCCGCGGGCGCTTGAAGCGCTGGGTGCCAACGAGGTCGAGGTGCGCGTTCGCGCCACCGGCCTCAACTTCCGCGACGTCATGTACACGCTGGGGCTTCTCTCCGACGAGGCGATCGAAAACGGCTTTGCCGGGCCGACGCTAGGGCTGGAGTTCTCCGGCGAGGTCGTGGCTGTGGGTGAACGCGTCGAACACCTGACGCCCGGCCAGGCCGTGGTCGGCTTTGGCCCCGCCAGCTTCAGCGACCGCCTGATCGCAAGCCAGCACGCCGTAGCGCCGCTGCCGGAAGGCGTGAGCTTCGCGGCGGCGGCGACCATTCCCACGACATTTTTCACCGTCTACTACGCGCTGAAACACCTGGCGCGGTTGGAGCCCGGCGAAAAAGTGCTGATTCACGGCGCCGCCGGCGGCGTAGGCATTGCTGCGCTGCAGATCGCCCAGTGGATGGGCGCCGAGATCTACGCCACTGTGGGCTCTGAAGAGAAGCGGGATTTCCTGCGCTTGATGAACGTTGCGCACATCTACGACTCCCGTTCGCTCACCTTCGCCGAGGAGATTCTTCACGATACCGGCGGCGAAGGCGTGGACGTAGTACTCAATTCGCTGGCCGGTGAAGCGATCAACCAGAACCTGCGCGCGCTGCGCCCGTTCGGGCGTTTTCTCGAGCTTGGCAAGCGCGATTTCTACGAAAATACTCAAGTCGGCCTGCGCCCGTTCCGTAACAACCTGAGCTACTTCGGCATCGACTCGGACCAGCTGATGAAGGTCCAGCCGGCGCTGACCCAGCGGCTGTTCGGCGAGATGATGGCGCTGTTCAACGATGGCACCCTGAGCCCGCTGCCCTTCATCGCGTTCAGCCACAGCCAGGTAATCGACGCTTTCCGCTACATGCAGCAGGCGCGCCAGATCGGCAAGGTGGTCGTCACTTACGACGCCCCCATCGCCCCGCCCGCCCGCGAAGCGTTGGGTAGCGATACGCTCGCGCTCTCGTCTGAGGCCAGCTACCTGGTAACCGGGGGGCTTGGCGGCTTCGGATTGAAAACCGCCCAGTGGCTGGTCGACAAGGGCGCGCGTCAGCTGATCCTGGTCAGCCGCAGCGGCGCCGCCTCCGATGAGGCGCGCGAGGCGGTTCGAGCCTTCGAAAACCAGGGCGTTGCCGTACTAGCGGCGGCCTGCGATGTGACCGACCGCGCCGCGCTCGAGGCAATTTTCGAGCGCGCCCGCGCCGAACTGGGCCCGCTCAAGGGGGTCGTTCACGCCGCCACGGTGATTGACGATGGCCTGATCCGTAACCTGGACGCGCAGCGCATCCAGAGCGTGCTGGCGCCCAAGATCGAAGGCGCGCGCCACCTGGATGCGCTGACCCGCGACAGGGCGCTTGACTTCTTCGTGCTCTACTCTTCGGCGACGACGCTCTTTGGAAACCCCGGCCAGGCCAACTACGTGGCCGCCAACCACTGGCTCGAGGCCCTTGCCGAGCGCCGCCGCCAGAACGGGCTTCCCGCCACCTGCGTGCGCTGGGGCGCGATCGAAGACGTCGGCTTTCTGGCCCGTAATACCCGCACCCGCGACGCGCTGCAGGAGCGCCTGGGCGGCTCGGCGCTACGCTCCGATGATGCGCTCAAGGTGCTCGAACAGATGCTGGTGTCGAACGCCTCGAGCCTTGGCGTGCTCGAACTCGAGTGGGGGGCGCTGGCGCGTTTTCTCCCCACCGCCGAGGCGCCGCGTTTCAGGGAACTAGCGCGCCAAAGCGACGACGACGGCCACGCTGACAGCGACGGCGATATCAGCGCGCTGCTGGCGGAGCTTTCACCCGAGGAGCTTCAGCAGACGGTGACCGAGCTTCTACGCGCCGAGCTTGCCAGCATCCTGTTGATCGACGAGGAGAAGATCGACATCAACCGCTCGGTGTACGACATGGGCTTCGACTCCTTGATGGGCGTGGAGCTGATGACCGCGATCGAAAACCGGCTGGGTGTGCAGGTACCGGTCATGGTCCTGAGCGAAGCCTCGACGCTTTCGAAGCTTTCCGGCGTGCTGATCAAGAAACTCGCCCAGGAAGAGGACGTTGAAGCGTCGCCCCAGGATGCGCTAGCCTCTCTGGCCGCTCGTCACGGGGCAAGCGAGCTTAGTGAGGCGAGCGTTTCCACTTCAGCCGACGAGACACCATGACCCAAAAGCGTGCCGATTTGAAACGCCAGCTGCTGGAAAAGGCGCGAAGCCGCCCCAGCGCCCGCGCCCAGGCGCCTGCCCCCACCGGGCAGGCAGGTGAGCGCCCCAGGGCCGTACCCGAGCGCTTTACCCGTTTCGAGGAACACCCGGGCGCCCAGCAGCTTGCCATGATGCGCGCAGGCGCCCAGCAATTGGGATTGGTAGACCCTTTCTTCAAAGTGCACGAAGGCCTGGCCGGCGCCACCAGCGTGATCGACGGGCGCGAGTGCATCAATTTTGCCAGCTATAACTACCTTGGCTACGCCGGCGACCCTCGCGTGGTGAAAGCCGCCGCCGATGCCGCGGCGCACTACGGTACCTCGGTCTCGGCCAGCCGCGTGGTCTCCGGCGAGCGGCCGATTCATGGCGAGCTCGAAGCCGCGATTGCTGCCACCTACGGCGTGGAAGACGCGGTCGCCTTTGTCAGCGGTCACGCCACCAACGTCTCGACGCTTGGCTACCTGCTCGGCCCGCGCGACCTGGTCGTGCACGACGAGTACATTCACAACAGCTCGCTCGTGGGGGCGCAGCTCTCCGGCGCCAAGCGCATGGGGTTCAGCCACAACGACCCGGAGGCGCTCGATGCGTTACTCGAGCGTCATCGCGGCCAGTTCGAGCGCGTGATCGTGGTGATCGAAGGCCTCTACAGCATGGATGGCGATATCCCGGACTTGCCACTTTTCATCGAACTCAAAAAGCGTCATCAGGTCTGGCTGATGGTGGACGAGGCGCACTCGTTCGGGGTAATGGGCAAAACGGGGCTGGGGCTTGCCGAACACTTCGCGATCGACCCCACCGATGTGGATATCTGGATGGGCACCATGAGCAAGACGCTTTCCGGCTGCGGCGGCTACATTGCCGGGAGCCGTGCGCTGGTGGAAATGCTGCGCTACTTCGCGCCGGGGTTTCTCTACAGCGTAGGCATGCCTGCCCAGGTCGCCGCGCCGTCACTCAAGGTGCTCGAGCTGATGCCACAGGAGCCCGAGCGCGTAGCAAGGCTTCAGGAGAACGCACGCTATTTGCTCGATCGCGCACGAGCACTGGGCATGGATATCGGCCACGGCATCGGCTCGGCGGTGGTGCCGATCATCGTGGGTAGCTCGCCCAAAGCGGCAAAGCTGTCGCACGCCCTGTTCGAACAGGGGATCAACGTGCAGCCGATTCTCTACCCCGCCGTGCCGGAAAAAAGCGCGCGGCTGCGGTTTTTCCTCTCCTGCGAGCATACCACCGAGCAGATCGATCAAACCCTCGACGCGCTGGCGGCCTTGATGACGCAAGGTACCCACGCCTAGCCCGAAGGAGATCTCATGCCCTACCGACCCCATTGGTACGTCATTCAGTGCAAGGGGGGGGAATCGTTTCGCGCCGCCGAGCATTTGGCCAACCAGGACTTCGAGGTGTTCCACCCGGTGCTCGAGGCCAAACGCAAGCGGCGCGGCAAGCTGACCAGCGTGATCGAGCCGCTGTTCCCCTACTACCTGTTCATCAGGCTCGATCGCATCGACAGCAACTGGCGCCCGATCCGCTCCACCCGGGGAGTGCTCAAACTCCTGACGTTCGGCGACAAGCCCGTTTACGTTCCCGATGAACTCATCGAGAGCCTGACCGCACAGCCGCACCGCCAGGAAGGGAGCCACACCTACTTCAGCGCCGGCGAGAAAGTCACCATCAGCGACGGCCCCTTCAAGAGTCTCGAGGCGGTCTTTCAGCGCTGCAAGGGTGAAGAACGAGCGATCGTACTGCTCACCATGCTCCAGCGCCCGCAGCATATCGAGATCGATATGAACAGTCTCGAGAAGTCGGACTAGTTCGATTCAGGGGGCTCATCTACGATGCGCGTCTGCTCGATACGGTGCCACGAGGAGAGCGTGCCACGAGCGGCCGCTCTCTCATCGTCGCGCTGGCGCATGCGCGTGAGCACGCGGTACTGCAAACGGTTGAAGTAGCCAAAGCCCAGACCGGGTAGCGGCAGGAAAGGATTGGTACGGCTCATGCCCCAAAGCGCCAGCCGCGAGCTGCCCGGCGCCGCCTCGCCCCGGGCGTGAATGCCGAACGTATTGGCGATCAGCAGCGTATTGCCCTTGACGCAAAAAGCGCGAGGGCCCTCGGTGCCCAGCCGCGCCGCGTCCTCGGCGCTCACGCGAAACGAGCCGCTGGCGGTGTAGTGATCCGCATGGCGGCTTGCCTGGAGGCTCATGGCGTACTCCCACTTCAAACGCTCCCGGGTAGGCCGCGTTGAACCGGGTACGAACACGAAGGGGCCGTTTTCCTCACTCACCTCCTCGAGGTAGAGCCAGAACTTCATGGTTGGCTGGAAGGTGTCGATGTGCAGGTTTTTCTGCGGGTCGCGCCGGGTGCCGGGCTCGGTCAGATCGTTGAGCACGTTCTCGATATGGCAGATCGGCAGGCGCGCGTGCCCGCTGCAGTAGCGAAACAGCCGCTTGAGCGCCGGGTCATCGAGCACTGCTTTTGCTTCCGGCAGCGCGTTCAATACCTCCGGCGTGAGCAATATACGGTGCGTGCGCGCATCGCCCTGGCAGCACTCGCGAATTTCGCCATCGAAGCGCGCAACGGCTGCGACCAATGCCTTGAACTGCGCCTCGGGCAGGTAGTTCTCCTTGAGCACGAACCCCTGCTCGTTGAACTGCCGGCGATCCGCTGTGGGCACGCCGGGGGCCAGCAGCGCCATGCGCAGCCGTGTGATCCAGTACCCGGACCAGACACGCGCAACGTGAAGCCCCAGGCGATTGAGCCGAACACTTCCCAGCACCGGATTGGCCTTGAAGGACTTCGCCCCCGTCACCACCTCGCCGCCCCACACCAGGTATCGCCCTAACGCTTTCATCGCCGTTTCCTTTCGTATCCATTTACCGGCACATTTAGTCACACCGCCCAATCAGGGTAAATCCCCCACTTTGGCCCTGTAGGAGCAGGCTTCAGTCAGCGACCGGGGGGATTCAGCACCCACCCCGAAACAGCCAATGAGGGGTGTTTGTGGGAGGGAGCTTCAGCTCGCGACCTCTTGGCGGCGGCTCAAATCTCAAACCCGGCTTCGCGCGCCAGGGTCGTATTGGCCTGCAGCCAGCCTTCGATGTGGCCGCAGTCGAAGGTGCGGCCATGCATGCGAAACGCCTGGACGCTCTGGCCTTCCTGCATCAGGCGGTCGATGGCGTCGGTGAGCTGGATTTCGTTGCCGGCACCCGGCGCCTGGTCTTCGAGAAGCTCCATGATGCGGTACGGCAATACGTAGCGCCCGATCACCGACAGCCGCGACGGCGCCTCTTCCGGCTTGGGCTTTTCGACCACGCCGCGCATATCGGCGCTCTCCCCGGCCTGGGGCTCATCGCAGTCGACGATGCCGTAGCGGTAGACCTCTTCCTGGGGCACGGCCTCGACCATGATTTGCGAGGCGCCGTTGGCGTTCCAGCGCTCGACCATCTTGCCCAAATCACACGTTTGGCTTTCGACCTGGGGCTTGACCAGCACGTCCGGCAAAATGACCGCGAAGGGCTCACCGTCATCGAGCAAATGCGCGGCGCAGTGAATGGCGTGGCCCAACCCCTTGGCGTTGGCCTGACGCACGCTGGTGATCTTGAGCTTGGGCGGCGCGATGGCGGAAAGCGTTTCGAGTAGCGCATCCTTGCCTTTACTGGCAAGCGAATGCTCGAGTTCGAAGTGGGCGTCGAAGTGATCCTCGATGGCCGATTTTCCCGTGCGCGTCACCAGAACGATTTCGGTAATGCCCGCGGCCAGCGCCTCTTCGACCACGTGCTGTATCAGCGGGCGATCGACCACCGGCACCATCTCCTTGGGGATCGCCTTGCTGATGGGCAGAAGGCGCGTACCAAATCCCGCGACCGGAATGATCGCCTTGCGGACCTGAGTCATTCAAGCATCCTTTTTCAAACGAGTATTCTGTGTCATGGCGCGGCGCTACTGGCGCCACGCGCGTATTTTTTCTACTAGCGCGTCAGTACCGGGATCATACACGGTGGGGGCGTCTACGGGCTCCCCTTCCAGCGTTTGGTAAAGGCTGTTAGCCAGCGTCTTGCCCAGCTCCACGCCCGGCTGGTCGAACGGGTTCACGTTCCAGAGCACCGACTGTACGAACACCTTGTGCTCGTAAAGCGCCAGCAAGGCGCCCACGTTGAAGGCATCCAGGGTGCGCAGCAGAATCACGCTATTGGGCTGGTTACCGCGATAGCCCTGGGCCATCTGCCCCCGAGCTACGGCGGGAATAGCGTCGTCACCCAGTGCAAAAAGCTGCGACTGCGCCAGGCAGTTGGCCAGCGTCAAGTGCTCCTGAGCGCGCAACGACTCGCCAAGCGGCCCCTGCGAGCCATATTCGCGGGTCGCCACGGCGATGAAATCCGCGCTCACCGTATGACTACCCTGATGCAGCAGCTGGTAGAAGGCGTGCTGGGCGTTGGGGCCGACATCGCCCCAGAGGATCGGGCAGGTGGCGTGGGGCACCAGCTTCTGATCGAGCCCCACGCTTTTACCGTTGGACTCCATCTCGAGCTGCTGAAGATACGCCGGCAGGCTCTCCATGCGCGCATCGTAGGGCAGCACGGCGTGAGTCGGAATGCTGAGAAACTGCGAGTTCCACGCGCCGATCAGCGCCATCAGTACCGGCAGATTCTCCTCGAGCGGGGTCTCGAGAAAGTGCCGGTCGGCCGAGTGAGCGCCTTCCAACAGCCGGTCGAACGTTTCCATGCCGAGCTGCATGGCCACGCTCACCCCAATCGGCGACCAAAGCGAGAAGCGCCCGCCGACCCACTCCTTGAACTCGAGCTGGTGCGCCTCGGGAATGCCGAACTCGCGCATTTTATCCGCGCGGGTGGAAACGCCCACGAGCTGATAGCCACACAGCGTGGCCACATCGATCTCGAGCGCCTCGGAAAGCCAGGCAAGCGCCGTTCTGACGTTGAAGCGGGTATCCGCCGTGGTGAAAGACTTGGAGGCCAGCACCAGCAGCGTAGTAGCCGGATCGAGCCGCTCCATCAGCGGCAGAAGCTGGGCGCCGTCCATGCTGGAGACATAGTGCACGCCTACGCGCTGTTGGCTCGGGCGAGCGCCCAGGGTTTCGCTGATCAGTTTGGGGCCAAGATCCGAACCACCCACGCCGATATGCACCACGTCGGTAATCGATTGCCCCGTGGCGCCGAACCACTGGCCTTCGTGCAGGCGCTGCACCATGTCAGCGAGTTTTTCCCGCTGCGCCTGGCAGAACGCGGCGGCCTCTTCCATTCCTTCCGGCGGGTTTACCTGTTCAGGCCAGCGCGCCGCCATGTGCAGCGCCGGGCGGTTTTCAGAGGCATTGACGTGAGCGCCTGCAAACAGCGCCCGGCGCTTCTCCTCCAACCGGCAGCTGCGCGCCCAGTCGGTTAGAAGCGAAAGCGTACGCTCGCTGACGCGCTGCTTGCTGAAATCGATGTGGATTGCTTCAAGCGAAAAACGCAGCGACTGACTGCGCTTTTGGGAGGCCTCATCGTCGCCGCCGAGTAAATCGGCAAGCGAGGTGGCCTGGATTTGCTCGGCATGAGCGTGGAGCGCATTGAGCGGGGTATAGACACGCGCGGCGCTTGAAAGCAGTGATGCGTTCATGGTGTCGTCCTTGAGTTTCCGGGTGAATCCTTCACCTTTTGAAGAGCAAGTATCGAGCCAGGGTTAAGGGTTAAGGCTCGTTATTCTTTTATGACAAAGCTGTAGGTGTAAATTGATCACGCGCGCCAAACGGCTCGAGCTGCCTTATCACGCGCGCGTGTACTAATGCCGTTCAGTCAAGGTATTTACGGGCCACAACCCCCATGTGGGAGGCCGCTTCAGCGTGGTCCGACACTTCGGTGGTCCGACAGCTCGGCGAATGGCGCCGTCAGATGCCTTGGCTTGGCCACCCGTCGCGAGCTGAAGCTCCCTCCCACAATCCCAATCAAGCCTAACTGAACGGCATTACGCGCGTGTACCGGTTTGGCGCATCGAGGCGCCAAATGGATACATTCACGGGGCCATCATGGCGTAAGTACGTCGGATAGAAGCGCCTGGGCGCTTTCGATCAGCTCGTTCAGATGCGCTTCGCTCTTGAAGCTTTCGGCGTACACCTTATAAAGCGACTCGGTGCCACTGGGACGCGCGGCGAACCAGCCGCTTTCCGTTGTCACTTTGACGCCGCCAATCGCGGCACCGTTGCCCGGCGCCTTGACCAGCACCGCCGTGATGGCATCCCCTGCCAACGTCTTCGCCGTAATACTCTCGGCGCTCAGCTTCTTGAAGGCGGCTTTCTCTTCAGCGCTGCAGGCGGTATCGACCCGCTTGTAGTGAGGCGTGCCCAGGCGCTCGGTCAGCTCCTGATAGTAGGCGCTCGGCGTTTTACCCGTGACCGCCAGAATTTCCGCCGCCAGCAGGCAGAGTACGATGCCGTCCTTGTCCGTCGACCAGGGCTTGCCATCGCGCGTGAGCAGGCTCGCGCCAGCGCTCTCCTCGCCGCCAAAGCCGAGATAGCCTTCGTGAAGGCCTTCGACGAACCACTTGAACCCGACCGGCACTTCATAAAGCTCGCGGCCGTGGGCGGCCACCACCCGGTCGATCATCGACGATGATACTAGGGTCTTGCCGATCTTGAGCGCGCCGTCACCGCTACTCGGCCAGTGCGGGCGGTGGCTCAAGAGATAATCCACGCATACCGCAAGAAAATGGTTAGGATTCATCAGGCCATTCGCATCGACGATGCCGTGGCGGTCGGCGTCCGGGTCGTTGCCGAAGGCGATATCGAAGCGGTCCTTGATTTCCAAAAGGTTCGCCATCGCCGCCGGGCTTGAGCAGTCCATGCGCGTCTTGCCGTCGTGATCCGGCGGCATGAAGGCGAAGCTCTCATCCACCGTGGCATTGACCACCTCGACGCTGATCGCGTAGCGCATCATGATCGCCTGCCACACCGGCAAGGCCGTGCCGCCCATCGGGTCGGCGCCCAGCATCAGCCCCGCTCTCTCGATCGCCTGGATATCGATGACCTGGGGCAGGTTGGAGACATACAGCTCGGTAAAATCGAACTCGGTCGCGTGCGCGAGCGCCTCTTCGAGCGATACGCGCGCCACCTCGTCGATACGGCCCAGATACTCGTTGGCACGCGCCTCGATCCAGCCGGTGGCGTCGGTATCCGCTGGGCCGCCGTGGGAAGGATTGTACTTGATGCCGCCATCTTCCGGCGGATTGTGCGACGGCGTGATGATCAAGCCATCCGCCCGGGGCACATCGGAGTTGGCGTTGTGCTGCAAAATCGCATGGCTAACCAAAGGCGTTGCCGTATAGCCTTGCCCTTTCTCGATATGCACCGCCACTTTATTGGCAGCCAACACCTGCAGCGCACACTCCCAGGCCGGGCGAGACAGCGCGTGAGTATCCAGCCCCAAAAAAAGCGGCCCCTTGTAGCCCGCCTTGCCCCGGTAATCCACCACTGCTTGGGTGATCGCCCAGATGTGAGCCGCATTGAACGTGCGCTCCATAGCGCGCCCGCGGTGGCCCGAAGTACCAAACGCCACGCGCTCGGCGGCCACCTCGCCGTTCGGGGTTTGTTCGTAAAACGCGTTGCGATGAGCGTCCACCGGCGCCTCCTTGCCATCGGTCAAAGTGATTCAGTGGGCTGGATATTACTACAAACGTTGAAGAAAACTCTAACGCCCGCGTTTGCCATGACCCTTTTGGCGAGCAACACCAGCCCGCCACGCTGCCTTATAAATTGGGCTCCTGCGAAAACTGGCAACACCTCCGTAGGAGCAGGCTTCAGCCAGCGACCTGCCCGAGCGGGCACAACCGGCCAAACCTGCACTGGAGACGACAACTTTAACGCACGAAGATTTGACCCGGCCAAGTGGCACCTCCGGGGCGCTTGGCAGCGCCCATCGCCCAATGAATTGGGCTCCTACGAGAGCGGGCAGCATTAATTGGCCACACCGCCGTAGGAGCAGGCTTCAGCCAGCGACCTGCCCGAGTGGGCACAACCGGCCAAACCTGCACTGGAGACGACAACTTTAACGTACGAAGATTTGACCCGGCCAAGTGGCACCTCCGGGGCGCTTGGCAGCGCCCATCGCCCAATGAATTGGGCTGCTACGGAAGCGGGCAGCATTAATTGGCCACACCGCCGTAGGAGCAGGCTTCAGCCAGCGACCTGCTGGCCTCGCCACCCCACTCCGATTCAGGCTGTGGGAGGCAGCTTTAGCTCGCGACCGGTTGATTTCACCACCTATTCCGAACAAGCCAGTGGAAAGAAGCTTTAGCTCCCGCGACCAGGCCGAAAACTACAGGTTTCTCCAGAACTCGGCCGCGCGCTCAAAGCGCCCTATCCGGCGGGCATCCGCAGCCGCCTGGTGGGCCATGCGCGCCGCGTGGGCCGGGTTCTCCAGAAGCCAGGTGATCGCGGCCTGCCACTGATCAGGGCCGTCACCCACCAGCAGCCCATTCTCCCCGTTGTGTACCACCTCGGTATACGGGTACCGATTGGAATAGACCCCGACCCCACCCATGGCGGCAATATCCAGAAACTTGATAAAGGACTTACCCGCATTGAAGGCGGTAGGCCACAAAGGCGCTAGGCCAATATGAACTCGCTGGCGGCGCTGGTACGCCTGAAACGCCGGCCACGCCATAGGGGTCGGGGTGTGGGTTCGTGGCAGCGTCGCCAAAGCCTGAAGGGTGTACTCCCCCAGCATAATTTCCAGGCGAGTATCGTTGCGCCCGTTTTGAACAGCCGCCAGGGCTGGGCCGATATGCTCAAGATCCGCCAAGTGGGCGCGGGTGCCGTAAAAGCCGATTTGCCATGGATGGTTCGATGAAGGAGGCTGTGCAAGATGATCAAGCGCTGGAAGCGGCGCCAGCAGCGGCGGTGTCAAAACCTGCACGTTCGAATGAGAAAAGCGCTCGGCCAATTGGCCACTACTGGCTACCACGGCATCACTGAGCGCCAGCAAACGCGGCTGCAAACGGGCAACGCCCGCCATGCGCTGGCGATAACGCTCCGGCAACGCAGCATCCTCGGCGGCGGCGCCGATATCGTCATCGATCAGATAATAAAGCGAACCAAGCTCGCCACGATGGCGCTCCAACCACGCTACCCAGGGCTCAGGCAGCGAGCGGCAAAGCAAAAGGCGCCGGTTTTTCAGAAGCCCCGCATGTCGCAGCCTCTGCACCCGCCCTACCATCGAGCCGCGCGAAGCCCCCAAACGCCGAACCCGATGCCCCCGCGCCTCGAGCAAGGGCGCGGCCGACGAAAGAAAATAAATATCCTCCGTCGGCCGCGCCCCATCACTCAACACCACCCACTCACTATTCACCACTCACCATTCACCACTCACAAACCTCACCTCAACGAAAAATCCTCATGTACCAGTGTCAGGTTCGGATTATACGCCGGGTCGCTATCCAGCAGCGGCCCCCAGCTGCGGCGCATGTAATCGAATTCCTTGAGCCACCGGGCGCGCTTTTCGGGCGTGTCGTCCGCCCCGCGGGAGATCGACTCGTGATGGTAAAGCGCCGCATAAGGCGTCCACAGGTTACGATACCCCGCCTCGCGCACCTTGATGCAGAGATCCACATCGTTATAAGCCACGGCCAGGTGAGTCTCATTGAGCCCGCCCACTTCATCGAATACCGACTTACGCAACAGCAAGCAAGCGGCGGTGACTGCCGAGAGATTCTGAGTTACTTTCAAGCGCCCCATGTAGCCGTCGTCGTCGCGCTGAAAGAACCGGTGCGAGTGCCCGGCCATACCGCCCAGCCCCAAAATGACCCCGCCGTGCTGCACGGTATCGTTCGGGTAGTAGAGCTTGGCGCCTACGCAGCCGATCTCCGGGCGCGAAACCTGCTCGACCATCTCGGTCAGCCAAGTACCCTCGGTAGGCTCCACGTCATTGTTGATCAACCCGATGATGCTGCCCCTGGCTTGGGCGGCGCCATAGTTGTTGATCGATGAGTAGTTGAACGGATGATCGTAATGAATCACCCGCACCCGCGAATCTCGTGCTTCGACCTCTTTCAGATACGCGAGCGCCTCCGTGCAGGTACTCTGGTTATCCAGAATCAACAGCTCGAAGTGGGTATAGTCGGTGCGCTCCAATAACGCATCCACGCAGGGTCGCAGAATATCGACGCCGTCGCGCGTGGGTACCAGCAAACTGACCAGCGGCTCGGGGTCGGGCATGGGCCACTGAACGCGCTGTGAGCCGGGTAATAGGCCTTCGCTGATGCGGGCCTCCGCACTTATCAAGGCAAAGTGGCGCTCTAACAGCGGTACATAGCTTGTCTCGGGATCACTATGCACCCCGTGATAGGCAATGTGTGGCACATGGGCGAACCAGCATGGCGTAAAACGTTCCTGACGCAAAACCGCCAGGAGCTGCGCGTAATCAAGCCAGTCGGAATTATTGGCATGCTCGATATCGGCCTCCAAAAGAAGTGGTTCCAATACCTCCCTCTGGTAGCACACCGCACGCCCCATGTACGGCATCGAACACAAAAAATCCGGATTATACTCGGGCTTGAACTGCGGCGAGTGGCGCACATCGTGCTCATCCAAGCGATCTTCATCGGCGATCAGTACACACGCTTCCGGGTTGTCTTGCGCAATTCCCGCCACATGAAAAAGCGCATTGTTCGCCAAACGGTCGCCGGGGCGTAAAAACCAAACCCAGCTAGTTTTCAGCAGGGTGGTCGATTCAACTCGCTGGGATGCGATAGAGCCGGTGTCGCTTTCAACTACCTCGAGAAAAGCAAGCTCTCGCTGCCACTCATTGAGCCATGAGCGCAAAAGCCGATGCTGGCTGGGCGATAGCAGCAACAATGCCTTTCGGGGAAACAACGACTGCTCGGCCAGGCTCGCAAGCGTAGGATAAAGTAAGGCTTTGAGGCTTTCGAACATAGCGTGAGAGGTCAGCGAGTCGCCGCCTACGATCGATTGCTTACCCAGCGCCACAACGACGCTACAGTCGAAATCCCGATAAGAGGCGATTTCGTGTTCATACGGGGCGCGCCGCCGTTCGACCTGCCGGATCCACTGCTGGTAATGACGCCGCGTCGACATGCTGACAAACGTACTGTCGTAATCTTCCCGAGCCAACGACTGCCATTTACGGCTTTGCTTACGCGCCTGCTGCTTGAGGCTTTGCAACACTTGGGAGGGTGACAAATCACGATAGTGCTGATGATTATTGACCAAGCGCTGCAACAAACGGTTATAGGCAAACGCGGGGGTCAACCAAACGAACCGGAAATGGCTATAAGAGAAGGTACACGCGGTGTGCACGGGTTTGAGCGTCACCCTTTTTACGCCCCAGGGAATATAAACCAGCCGCTTGGTGACTTTTCCCATCCGAATGGGGAAATCAACGGTCAGTACGCGCTTGGACGTTTCGACGCTCAGCTCCGCCACGATACCGCTCACATTGCGATCGCAGGCGACTTCCAGCATGTTCCAACCCGCCCAAGGAAGCTGACCTTCGAGCCTGAAAAGCGGCTCATTCCCGGTGGCCTGCCACTGACCAAGGCGCTCAGTGGGTTTCAATTGCTGCAGGGGCGTGAAGCGCTGAGGCGTACGATGATGCAGATACCGCTTTTCACTTGCGCCCATTGGACTCTTCTTCGTAGCTCTTCATATAGCGTTCACCGCCCAGCAAAAAGCCGGTATCTTACCAGCCCCAGCGAAACGGGACATCCGACGCCACTCGATCAAAGTGACACCCAAGGCGAAAGGCCAAGCGTTTCGATAAGCGAGTCGTTTTCATTCACCGACACTTGGCGTTTCGTTAAAAGCTCCTGTTCGGCGGGTGTCAAACGAGCGCGCTTGTCCTCGATCAGTGCGCTCAACGCCTGCCGGGTTTTAGGTACCTGCACCACGAACCGCGCATTGGTTTGAACCACGAGATATTCAGGTTTAATGGCCGCGATCAACTCAGGATCCAGATTACCCGCGGTGTGCACGAATACCACACGGCTGAACAGTCGGCTCAAGTAGTTGAGCATGAAGTAGCTCGAAGACGATCCAAACATGACGCACGTAGCCGCGCGCAGGGCATTGGGGTAAGTAACGAGCAGCAAACGGCCAAAGTTCGGCAGGCCGTTATCGAAGTAGCGGTGCTGGAGATAACTGAACGAACAGAGCACATCGGTCGTACATGTGCGCACAGGGTCAAACTTGCTGCCTAAATCGCCAGGGAAAGTACGGCTTTGATACTCATCCTCGGCAAACGTAGCGCCCACCTCTGATTGATCGAAGTCGAACGCTTTTGCCAACTCCTGCACCGCCGCCATGGCACCCCTGGAGGTCCAATGACTATCCGTTCGAATGAACGCATCATCACCAAGAGCTCTGAGCGCACCTACCGGGTAAAGGAAACTACTAGCTT
Source organism: Halomonas sp. HNIBRBA4712 (assembly GCF_043558675.1). Classification (NCBI taxonomy): domain Bacteria; kingdom Pseudomonadati; phylum Pseudomonadota; class Gammaproteobacteria; order Oceanospirillales; family Halomonadaceae; genus Halomonas; species Halomonas sp. HNIBRBA4712. The sequence goes on from NZ_JBIFXR010000012.1 coordinate 37,693, forward strand.
CCGGTAGCGCCAGCAACTGATGAATGGGCCCGCTCAAACCCTCTTTCATCGGGTGATAACACGGCCCCATCACACTCTCTTTCGAGGGTGAAATCAAAAGCGCCGTTTTTGCCCGGTGCTTCAAGGCGAGTGATGCAAAACCTTGTAAATATCTCTGCCACTGTGTAACGCCTTTCTCTGTCAAACGCATATTGCCGCAGTACTGATCAACGCTACCGTTGGTGTCGTTATCGAGAAAGAGCCAACCTTCTTTGCCTTCGAGTACTTTCAGCGGCGGTAAGGGGTCGCCTTCCGGTGCATCTGAATCAATGATGACGCGCTCGAGACTTAGTCGTTCACCTTGAATCAAAAGCTCTAGTTCGAAAGCTTTTGTGGTATGGGGAATGGTAAATCGAAATCCACAGCGCCGTTGTGGGTGATCATCGGCGTTAGCGCCTAGAACGCGCTCAACGACATCCGAACGCTCAACGTTCAAAGGATGGGCCACCTCGAAGGGCTCGCTCCAACGCGCCACCACTTCGACAGCGCCAATATAATCCCCGAGTGAAGGAGGTAAAAGCACCCAACCCAGTACCACGATGCCGCCCGGTGCTAGCTTGATCGGGCGATTCTGAGAGGGGTAATCCAAATGCCACTGTAGGCCAGCCTGCTCGGCTCTTAAAGGCCTTGAACTCGAAGAGCCCCCCATGAGCTGTTGCCACCAGTTTTCCTGGCTACGCTGGGCCTGCTTGATATTATCAAAATTCATAATGACCTTTTCGGTGCTACCGACGACATCTCGAATACGATGCAGTAATTCAGCTTGGACAGGTAAGGCGCACTAACGTGCGCTACCGCTGCCCAACTGCAGTGAATTCAGATATCCCAAGGTGCATCTACAAAGCCAAGACGCTCTTTATTGACGGGGTCCCACCGGTTTTTCTTGAACATGATGTCGAAATCCGTTTCTTTTTTACCCGCCAGCTCATCGGTCGATTTTTGCAGCTTGTGATAAATCAGCGCATCGCTGACGTGGTAGATTTTGAGGCCCAGAATATGACGCACTACATCGCAATAGATGCGATCCGAACGATAATGGCGCCCGTGCTGGGCATCCAAATCACCGGTCTGCTGATAAACGTGACGCGGGATGTAGACACAGAAAAACGGTGCAAAGGAGATTTCCAGCGTTTTACCATCATGGAACAGCGGCACGTGGCGAACGTTGTCGTGATGCTTTGAAATGTTCACATCGCAAGGGTAGCGAGCATCGGCAAACGGCACGTGGTCATTGAGCGTTTTAGTCCCGCCGGGCAGCACCTGCTGAGGCACGACTAATCCGCATTCAGGCAGTGCATAGGCCGCTGCCTGCATCGCCTCGAAAGCGCCAGGTGTCACGAGGGCATCATTGTTGAGCAACACGATGTCGTAGTCAGCGCTGGCAGCATGAATGCCCAGGTTGACCGCGTGGGTAAAGCCAAAATTCGCCTCGTTGAAAACCGCCTTGATGCGGCCAGCCTCGTTTTCCTGGCGCAAGAATTCGCACACCCTCGACGAAGAGGCGTTGTCCACCACGACGATCTCCAGCTGGGTGCCCAAATTCAGCGCGTAAAGGCTTTGCAGGCACTCCTGCAAATCGTCGCGGGATTCGTAGCTTGGAATCACCACGGCCACGCCACGCTCGAGCGAAGCAGCAACGACGTTTTTCGAAGGCAAAGAGGAAGCCGCCGCTTTCGCCAAGGGTGGTGCGAACGCATAGGTAGCGCCGGTTTTATCACGCACAGCCTGAAGGTAGGTTTGATACTGCGAATTGTTGGTCAGCGAATTGCTCGCTTTATCGATGTAATAGTGGGTAAGAATCACCGGCACCGAATAAAGCGCGGCGTTTAACGCGTAGCGGCGCGCCAAATCCCAGTCCACATAGCGCGGCAACGCTTCGTCAAAACCGCCCAACCGCTGCCACGCCTGGCGGGTATGGGCAAACGTATTCAAGTCGATATAATTGCGGTTGAAAAGAAGCGAAAGATTCAGTGGCCCAAACATCACTCCGGCCGGTATATCGCTATCACCATAATAACGGTATAAACCGGAATAGAGCGCGTCAGCTTCGGGTAGCTCTTGAAAAGCACCCACCATGGCAGCGACAAATCGCGTATCCCACCGGTTGTCCGAATCCAGATACATGATGTACTCGCCGCGGGCAGCCTCCAACCCCCGGTTACGCGCTGCTGAAACCCCGCCGTTTTTAGAAAGCAGTACCGCATTAACCCGGGAGTGCTCATTGGCGCAGCGCTGGCACCACTGGGCGGTTCCGTCGTCGCTACCATCATCGATCAGTACTAATTCCAGGTTGGAATACGACTGCGCTAGCACAGAGTTTACCGCTTCTTCCAGGGTATCCAGCCGATTGAAGCACGGCATGATAACCGATACCAGCGGCGGCTCTGAAAGCGTGCGCGCGCGCGCGGCAAGAAGCCGAGCCACGTTTTCCATGGCGGCGAAGCAGCGCTTGTCCTCTTCACGGAAGGGCTGAGAAATAAATGGATCGACTAATCCGTGCGCCAGATAGCCAGAGAAGCTGGTGAAGCTACGCTTGAACGCCCAGTGCGCCTTACTCTTGGCGACGCATTGGCGGGTCTGCGCATCGATCAGCTCGATCTCGTGCTGCTCACCATCAATTAAGTCAGCCGGGGGGTAAACGTCGAATGCGTGGTAACCTTGGTGAAGCCCATTATCGCGCAAATCACCACGAAAATGGCTGGCAGCCACGTTGATTTCTCGCGTGCCGTCGATTCGGATAATGGCGTCGCGGGGCTCCGGGTTGGCGCGATCGGCGAGCCAACCACGAATCGCATTGCTGACGCCAAGATTTAAATCGCCCGATATAGATACATTACGCCGGGCATGAGCAACCGGAACAGCCAGTAGCTTCGAGGGCATGGTCCGCTCAAGCGGCATATGTGCTTGGTAGGACATTAGAGAGAAACCGCCGGCTTGACCGCCAGGTTCCAAAAGCAGGATCTGCCCTTCTTGTGGACGAATAACGCCGGCAACCAGCCGCTCCAGAGCGTGAGCCAGCTCGCCATCCTGCTGACCGGTTTCAGGTTCGAACTGATGTTTAGTGACTTCTTTGGCTAGCGGCATTAATGCTTGGGGGCGGCACCAAAACATGCTTCCCGCCAAAAACCCCCAATCGCTTTCAAGCGGTACGTTCAATCGCTGTGCGATCAGTGTTAACCATTTGCCGTTACCAAACCGCATGGCCTGCTGACTCATGAATAATCGCTTGGGGCCGGCTAGCTTCAGGCGCTCATCGCTTCGCAGCGTGCCAATCAGTTTTCGAAGCGCCGCCCCTTCGGGTAATACACTATCCCATAACTCTTCACGCCACTGCTTGGCCACTGCAGTTACGCCCTGCTTGGTATGTAGCTTCAAGCACAGTTCGTAATGAGTTAACCGAGGAAGCAAATTGAAGAAGGGGGCTATATCACGCCCCCTGTTAGCGCTTTGCACCACCTCGACTCTCTCAAAGCGGTTCTTCAAGGCAGCTATTTCTGGTGTATCCGCCGTATGTGGCGTGGTGATGTATAAATCGAAAGGCGTTTTCAAACGCGCCAGACGCTCGCCCAAGGGGGCAATTAAATCCAAATGGTAGGCATGCAGGACAACCGCTATGCGAGGTGTACGAAGCTGACTGCCCGGCTGTGGTTTGGATTGACGACCTTCAGCCAAGCCATGGGCCAGGTAATGTTCCAAAGGATCGAAGCCGCCCAGCTCGACGTCTACATAGTGCTCACGGTAAAAACCGGGGTCAAATTCAGGCCCCGGGCAACGCCCTAAGGACCAGCCGTAATACATGAAGTGCTCTAAAGGCGCGAGTTCACTTTGGCGAGCATCCGGATAGCGCTCCAGGTACCACTGCTCATCGAACAAGCCCGACGCCAATAGTTGTTTTTCAAGCGCTACATTCATTCTGAAGCCTTAATGCTGCGCTGTTCATTCACACCGAATTTGAGGTAATGAATCAGCGGATTGGTGCCGCCTTCAGCGACATCCGGATAAGCCGCAAGGTAATAGGCAGAATCGAACTCGGGGCCAGGGTTGCGACCTTCAAAACCGCCCATGACCAGGTAATGACGCGAAGGCTGTTTGGCCATTTTAGGGTCATTTGCAATGTCCGGGTACTGGTTCAAGTACCAGGTCGCATCGAACAACCGGCTATTCTCTATCATCGCCACTTGGCGTTTCATGGCGCGCTTGGTGAGCGGAGGTGTTTTACGAACGGTAGAAGCAGACGAAGCCGGCCCGTCTTCTTGTATCAACTCGTTCGCACTCGCTGGCTGGCGATAAGATTCCAAACGCTCGATCAAGGTGGCCAGCTCATTACTTTGCCGCTGATTTTCCTTGTTTGCCTGGTCCAGCGCACGTGTTAGCTCGCTTATTCTTGCCTCGCTGTGCTGCTTGGCTTTTTGCGCCTCCAACAACCTGTTTTCGAGCTGAGCTTGCTGCTCATTTCTACTTACTTCAAGTTGCTGTTTGGCTTTCTGCGCTTCCAACAACCTGTTTTCGAGATGCGCTTTCTGCTCATTTTTACTTACCTCAAGTTGCTGTGAAGCTTTTTGCGCCGCCTGCAACTCATGTTTTAACTGGGCTATTTGCTCGTTAGACTGGTTCTGCTGGGCTTCACGCTCCTCAAGCAGGTTGGTCAGCACGGCTATTTCCTGAAAACGCTCATCAATTTGCTGTTGCGCCTGTTGTTCTCGCTGCCCAAGCGCCTTTACTTGCTGGCTCAAGGTTTCGTTCTGGCTTTTTACATCAGCGAGTTCACGCTGGGCATTTTGGCCGCTGGTTTCAGCATCGCGTAGCTGGCGCGTTAGCTGACCAAGCTCCTCGAAACGCTCATTTAACGACGTTTCCTGCTCCTCTAAACGCTGCGTTTGAAGAGCAATTTGACGGTCTTTCTCATTAAATGTCTGATCGCTCTCTTCTAAACGGGTGATTAAAGCCGCGACTTCTTCAGCATGGCGCTGGGCATCATGCTTGGACGTTTCTTGTTGCTGCTCTAACTGCTGAATCTTTTCATTAAGTTCGACGCACGTATTTTTAGCCAAGCTTCGCTCTTCGGTTAGCGTTCGAATCGCGTTATCGCGCGACTCCAGCAGTTCGCGCAGTTTGCTGAGCTCAGCTTGCTGCTCATCGTACTCGTTTTTTAACTGCTCATTCTTTCGCTGAATCTGGTCACGCTCTTTCTCCTGCAGGGCCTGGGTTTCTTCATACTGCTGGTTTAAGCGTTCGCACTCTTCGGTTTGGCGATGCCTACGCATAAGCTCTTTCTTGAGCTCAGAATTAAACAACTCTAATGAACCTAACCGCGCTTCCAGCTTACTTTTCTCGTGCGTAAAGTGTTCATCCTGGTCGGTAATACGGCTTTGCAAATCAGCCGATTGTTTTTTTTGCTTTTTTAGCTGGCCCTCTTGCTCTTCGATCATGGTTCTAGCGGCGGCCAAATCTTGCGTCAGCTCTTTCATTTGAGTCTGTAACGTATTGGCTAACTGTTGGTGCTGCTGAGCAATCACTTTATCCTGACAACTACGGCCCAAGCGGCCGAATATGTCGTGTACCACTTGCTGGGAGGCGTTGGACTCGAGCGTTGCCAAAAGATTTTGAAGCAGCGCTGGCGGGGTATCGCCTACCATTACAACGCCCAACCCACCGGCATGATAAAAGCCAAAACGTGGATACTGAGACTTGAGCTCTTCAAACACGCGAAAAGCTTGGCAGCCGGGCTCTCGTTTGGAAATACCGGGCAATAATACGACTGCTTGAGGGCTCAGCTTTGAAGTCCAGCGATCCAGTAAATAATCGATACTGTCATCGTCGGCTGGAACGTTCAGCAGTAGCAGGTCGATCGTGGCTTCACCGAATTGCTGAATGGCTCGCTTAGGGTTGGTGTTAATCCATAGGCTAGTTCCCGCGAAATTCTCTGATCCGTACGCTTCCAGGCTGGCCCGTTGTTGGTCGCTTGCTTCACCTATTGCATAACAATGCCCCCCTAAGCGTAAACGGGTAATAGCTTGACAGAGCGCAAAATGCGGTACTAACTCGACCCCCAGAACGGCCGTTTGGCTGGGCCTCAATGCCTCGACCAGCCAGAACAAAAAAGGCAGGTGCTCAAGCCAAGAGGATGGTTCCTTGTATTCTGGCTGCCAAAACATGGAGCCTTGAGCCAAGGTGCTGATAGACGGCTTGATACCAAGCTCTTGACTGGCGTTACTGGCTAAAGATTGTGACTGTTCACTCACGAAATTATTCCTAATACTGACTTGATAGACGCAAAGGGTAGCAGGTTATGTACGTAGATTACCCTGAGGTGCTGGAAAGGGGCGAACTTTAGGGTGCTGGGGCATATATAGATCACTTGGCTTCTCAGCAGTTGAATGCCACTGAGCGAAGGCCTGTTGGTAATCATACCGCAAGCCTTTGAATTGTGTCACAAGATGTGTAGGGCCTGCTTGGCTCAGCGATTGTGGCAGGCTTCGACCAAAGCAAAGCGGTATTCCCTTTTTGACAGTGCCGTAAGCCTGCGGTCCCCAAGCGGCCATTATTCTTTGAAAATACTCGCCGTCAGCCCCCACGTTGACAGCATCCCAAAATCCCAACGTTTCGAATACTTCTCGACGGAACATAAGTGACGATGTATTTCGGTAAACCCAGCCATCCATATTTTCAATGCGCCAGCGACTGAAGCGCAACTCGGTTGTGGCGCGTACAAAATCACTGAAACATGCTTTCCAGTTCGGGTGTTGATTCAAACCATGCACTTGGCATTCAAGCTTTTGTGGGTGAGACCAGTCGTCACTGTCATGTACGGTAATTAGTTCTCCACGGGCAAGTTCTAACCCGCGGTTACGTGCGGCATACGCTCCTTGATTACCAGGCTGGCGAATCAAGCGAAAGCGCTCATCTTGATCGCAAAACGTTTGTGCAATAGCAGGAGAAGAATCGGTAGAAGCATCATCAATGATCAATACCTCAATATTTTTATAGGTTTGTTTCTGCAGGCTTTCGACCGCCGTAACCAAATAGGATTCAGCATTGAATAACGGCATAATGACCGTTACTAAAGGAAGTATAAGCTCATCATCATGTTGGTCACCTGATGGAGCATCAATAGCGGTTAAATTATCCAAAGTTAGCGGTTGGGTATCTCGTGCAAGCGCTAGCATTTCCAATGAAGCGGCGCGGTAAATAGCGTTAATGTGATAAAGGCGCAGTTGCTCATTCAGGGCGTACTTCTGACCTGAAACCAGCTCAGACACCCGGCGGATATCGTTGTTTGAGTGCAGCTGACTATATAACAAATTAGCTATTGCCAAGTGGGTATCCGAATAATCAGGATAGCGCTCGGCTAGAGTCGATATACAAGCCAGTGCTTGAGCCAATGCGCCTCTCTGAACCAATACCTCAACTTCTAGCAGATAAGGGGCCGGGGTAGCAGGCAACTGCTTACTTAATGAATAACGTTCTTTCAAGTGGTGAGCGGAGATTTCCCACTCTTGCCGCCAAGCGTACCACCTGGCCAGTGCCCAATGAGCATAACTTGCTTCCCAGTCACCGCCGCTGCGAATTAATTCATTTAAGCGCAACAGAACGTGCTTATCTTTGTCTTGCCACAGCGCTATTTCCAACCGCTGGGCAGCAAGCTCAAACGGCCAGCGTCCTTCTCCTTCACCGTGCTTGGTGTAATGTAGAAGCGGACTAACCCCTGCTTTAGATATGTCCGGGTACTGATTACGATAAAACCCCGAATGAAAGAAGGGGCCGGCCCAGCGACCCCATTTCTCACCCAACGTCGCGTAGTGCTCGATGGGGGTAAGACCCGAAGCGATCACATCCGGGTACTGGGTTTGATACCAATCGGCATCGAACCATGGGCTTTGCTCAAACAGCGTTATATCCGTCATGATTTCTTCTTAAAAAGATAGTATCTAGATACTTTATAGGCCTAAACTTATTTTTTCCAGAACGAGCTATGCTCGAACAAAATAGCCGACTGCATGAGGAGCGTATTACCAAACTCGGTAAAGTTTTTACCATTGGCAGGCAGCAGCGTAATCTCGCCAAACACGGGCCCGGCCTGGGAAGAAAAAAAATCGATCCTACAAAAGGTGCCGAGTTTCTCGCCCACGCATCGAGCTGCCTCGATGATCGCTTCAAGGTTTTTAGGCTTTTTAACGCCATTGAGAAGCGGATAGTTTTTTTCGATAGGCAGGTTTAGTTTGTGCCAATCAACCGAGTACTGAGCCAAGCCGTAATAGGGGTAGTTTCTATCGACTACCAACACTAGAACAGGTATACCGCCAAACACGTATACCTTATAATCCAGCGGTATATAGTCGTGCTCAATCTCACTCGTGGAAAATTCGTCTTCTATAAATTCTTCCACAATGAACGAGCAGCGCGGGTTTTGCTGTTTGAGCTTGAGCCATTCATCATGGATGTCATGAACCGTTGCCTTCATTCCAGTCAACAAATTATAGCCGTGGGAGATTACAAATACGCCGGTGGATGCCCCGTAACCATCCGGCTTGGCCACGAAACGCGGCGGCAAATCCAGTTCCAGCAACTGCTCCAGATCATCGAAGCTCGCCAATACGGTGGGCGTCATTAGACCTAAATCCACTGCAAAACGATGCATATTTTTTTTCAGGGCAAGGTCTTTTTGCCATATAGCGCACTTGGCGTCAGTTTTCTTACAGCAATTCTCAAGGCTACAGGCCTGCTTCCTGAACCAGATATCGTGGCGCTCCGTCATGATCTCTTCAAAGGTTTTAACTCTCCATAAGGTATTGGCTTTATCCAGTAGCCCCAGGTTTTGAATCATCAAGCCAGGTTCTTTCACCAAGGCTTCTCTGATCTGGCCAATATCATGATCGAAGTTTTCGTGATCAAGCTCATGAATCTGACGTATCAAACGACTTTCGAGCGTCTCATGGTTTACAAACCAGGTCTTTTTACGCTGCTCATTGAAAGGTAGCAGTGGAGTAACGGTCGTGTGGGTGTGGCAGCCTTCAGTAAACGGCTCATTATTAGCTACTCTGACTTCGAAATACGTTTCTTCACCGTTTAACCAGCGTGCTGGAATAGTGACCGAAAAACCACTGTAACCGTCCGAAAGGCCTTTACGCTCGAGATCGCTTCGAAAGATGCCCGCCTTGAACACACTTTCGGGAACACCATTAACCAGAAGTTGTAAGTTGACTACTTCAGCAGGGGCATCCATATTGGCAGCCCAACCCTTAAGCTGATTCCCTTCTAAGCGGTCAATCCAAACCCGGTAGCCCACTCTCAGCTCCTTACTTCAATCGTAACCAAATAGCTCACGGGTATACACCTTATCTGATACGACTTCCAGCGCTTTGACCATATAATTGATAGAATCAAGATTTTATTTTGCTTGAATGTACCCATTTCAAGCACGACTTTTGAGCAGATAACTCTAAAATCCAAGAGCTGATTCAAAGCACGGCCATATCATCTTTCTTTATCTTGAGCCGATTCATCACTTCCTACAATTTTTCCTGATCTACCGATATCTGCCTACCTATTTAAATGAGCGTTTGTTCCAACAAACGCTCTTACATTAAACCCAACTCTATCAATCATTTGAATAGCATTTGGCTTTAACAGGCTAACCTACCGAGGCCCGAATCACATCGGCAATATCCGTGGCGGCAGCGTCAGCGGCTTGGGCGTTCGTGGCTTCTACCATCACACGAATCAGCGGCTCGGTGCCGGATTTACGCAGCAACACCCGGCCATTTCCCCCCAGCCTGCTTTCGACCTCCGCTACGACTTGTTTGACCGCTGGCGATTCAAGGGGGCTTGCCTCACCATAGGGCTTGAAGCGCACATTGATGAGCGTTTGCGGAAGCTTCTGCATGCCCTGCTTGGCATCGAACAGATTCATTTGCTGCTGCAGAAGGCACGTAAGCACACGCAGCGAGGCGATCACCGCATCGCCGGTAGCGGTATGGTCCAGGCTCAAAAGATGGCCGGAGCCTTCACCACCCAGCCGCCACCCCGTGGCTTTGAGCTGCTCCATTACATAGCGGTCGCCCACGTTGGCACGTTGAAAGGGTACGCCTAGCGCATGCAAGGCGTGCTCGAGGCCTAGGTTGCTCATTTGAGTTCCCACAACGCCGCCCGTATAGCCTGTGGACTGTGCATCTTTTGCCAATAGATACAAAAGCTCGTCACCATCGACCACCGCGCCAGTGTTATCGACCATCATCAAGCGGTCGGCATCGCCATCCAGGGCGATACCCACATCGGCCTGGTGTTCCAGCACCGCAGCGCGCAGGCTTTGCATGGAGGTAGCGCCGCACCCGGCATTGATATTCACTCCGTTGGGCGTGTCGTGAATGCTGATCAATTCTGCGCCCAATTCGCGGTAGACGGCGGGCGCTACCTTGTAGGCGGCGCCATTAGCGCTATCCACCACAATTTTCAAGCCATTCAGGCTTAACGTGCTCGGCAAGGTAGCCTTGCAATACTCGGTATAGCGGCCAGCAGCATCATCAATACGGCGGGCTTTACCCAGCTTATCGGATTCCACACAAGTCATCCCACTTTCAATGGCCACCTGTAGCCAGCCCTCGATTTCCTGCTCTTGGGAATCGCTCAGCTTGAGCCCACCTTGGGCGAATATCTTGATGCCGTTATCGTAAAACGGGTTGTGCGAAGCGCTGATGACCACCCCCGCATCCGCCCGGAAGGTGGAGGTCAAGTAAGCCACGCCGGGTGTAGGTAACGGGCCTACCAAGGCTATGTTGACCCCGGCTGCGGAAAAGCCTGCTTCCAGGGCAGATTCCAGCATGTAGCCACTCGCCCTTGTATCTTTACCGATTAATACTTCCTTAACTCCTTCAGCGCCCAATACCTGGCCGGCCGCCCAGCCAAGTTTCATGGCGAAATCCGGTGTCATGGGGAATTCGCCCACGCGCCCGCGAACGCCGTCGGTGCCGAAGTATTTACGCATTTTGATTACCTGAATGATGAATCGTGAATCGTGAATCGTGAATTGTGAATTGTGAAGAGTTTGGGCACTCGAGGGAATGTATCAAAAGAGAAATGTGCAACTTTCCTCACAATGAAAAGCAGCTCTACTCTACCGTTACGCTCTTGGCCAGGTTGCGGGGCTTGTCTACATCCGTGCCCTTGACCAGCGCCACGTGATAGGAAAGCAGCTGAAGCGCTACTACATGCAATACCGGCGAAAGCAGGCCATAGTGCTCCGGCATCGTTAACACATTCACACCATTCGTCGAGCGTATGGCGCTGTCGCCATCGGCGAACACGTAAAGCTGCCCGCCCCGGGCACTGACTTCCTGCATGTTGGCCTTGAGTTTTTCGAGAAGCTCATCGTTGGGGGCCACGACGATGACCGGCATATCCGCATCCACCAGGGCCAGCGGGCCGTGCTTCAACTCCCCTGCGGGATAAGCTTCAGCGTGAATGTAGGAAATTTCCTTGAGCTTGAGCGCACCTTCAGAGGCAATAGGAAAATGGCGGCCGCGGCCCAGAAAGAGTGCATGGTGTTTGTTGGCAAACTGAAGTGACCAAGCTTTGATATCGGGTTCGAGAGAGAGCACCCTTTCCACGGCGACAGGCAGATGGCGCAGCTCATCGAGATAGATTTTCTCGTTCTCTTTACTTAAACGTTGATTGGTCTTGGCCAGTAAAAGCGTAAGCAAAAATAGCGCGCTCAGCTGTGTGGTAAACGCTTTGGTAGACGCTACGCCAATTTCAGGCCCGGCGCGGGTTATAAAGCGCAGCGCGGTTTCGCGCACGATGGTGGATTCCGGCACATTGCAAATAGCCAACGTATGGGTATGCCCCAAGGATTTGGCGTGGTGCAACGCAGCCAGCGTATCGGCGGTTTCACCGGATTGGGAAATAACCACCACCAGCTGATTGGGATTGGCCACGCTTTGCCGATAACGGTACTCGCTGGCGATTTCCACATTGCAGGGAATACTCGCCACCTGCTCGATCCAGTACTTGGCCGTCAAACCCGCGTAGCTGGACGTACCGCAGGCTAGAATCAGAACGGAATCGACCTGCTCGAAGATCGCAGCGGCTTCGGCGCCGAAGATACCGGGCTGCAACTGCCCTGCCCCACTGATCATCTCCAGCGTGTTGCCTAGCGCCTGGGGCTGCTCGAAGATCTCCTTCTGCATGAAGTGATCGTACTCACCCAGTTCCACCGCATTGGCGCTGAGATGCGACGTGACCACTTCACGCTCGACCGCCTGCCCCTGTGCATCCACCAACATGACCGCGTCGCGCGTCAGCCGAGCGATGTCGCCGTTCTCAAGATGCATCATTTGTTGAGTGACGGAAACGAGCGCGGAGGCATCCGAGGCGGCGTAGTGGCCCTCATCGGTAATGCCCAGCATCAGCGGCGAGCCTTCGCGGGCGACTACCAGGCAATCCGGTTCCTCTTCGCTGATCACGGCCAGCGCAAACGCACCTTTCAGATGAGCGACAGCGCACTGGACAGCCGAGAACAGGTTTTCAGCAGGCTCGCCAATCTGGCCTTTGAAGCACGCTTGAATCAGGTGGGCAATGGTTTCGGTATCAGTATCCGAAGTGAAGACGTATCCTAGCCCCTGTAGCTGCTCACGCAGAGACTCATAGTTTTCGATGATGCCGTTATGAACGACCGCCAGCCCCTCGGAAATATGCGGGTGGGCATTACGTTCGGCGGGTACGCCGTGAGTGGCCCAGCGAGTGTGGGCAATGCCTACCTGCCCCTGGATATCGCCTTTGGCCACCTTGCTGGCCAGTTCCGCCACACGCCCTTTGGCACGGGCACGCTGCAAGCCGTTATTCAAGACGGCCAAGCCTGCCGAATCATAGCCGCGATACTCCAGGGTGGTTAACCCAGCGAGCAAAAAGTTCGTACATTCCTTTGCGCTAACCGCACCTACGATGCCACACATAATGGGTCCTGATAGTGAAAATAGGACACAACGCCCTATCAAAGTAAAAAAATATTAAAGAAGAATAAAATGCTGTAGCAAAGCGTAAGGCCTAACAGACAAACCACACTGGCCCACATATAAAGGGAACGTTGAGACGTAACGGTTCCGAGCCCGATGCCAGACTACTTGAAGGCAATCAGTACGGGGCGCTTGTTGTTCGCAGGAAGAATGTCGTCCTGACAAAAGCCACGATCTTCGAACCGCTTGAAACCATGCTGTCGAAGTGTGTTCTTGACGCTTTCGATATCGCAGCCGCTATTGCCTTCAAAACACAGTACGCTACCCGTTACCTCCCCTAGTAGCTTAAAGAGGGCATCGGTTCGATTCACGTGTTTTTCGATCGCCAAGGCGAATACGATATCAAAAACACCGAGCGTCTCGGCGCTAAGGCAATCGATATCCCCTAGCTGAAAGTTGAGTTGACCAAGGTTTGAGTAAGCCGCAATATCATTCGCCAACTCTACTTTATCCGCGTCATACTCGATTCCCAACCCGTATTCAATATCGAAGTTGCATACATGCAGAAGCATAGCTCCATTATTACAACCCAAGTCGAGAACGCGTGCACCTTTCCAGGTATCTGGAACTAACGCAAACTGTTCAAACCGCTCAGAGGCACTCCGTTGTGCACTTTCTCTTGAGATTTTTAAATTAAGAGTATCAAAAGCACAGTAGATCAAATCTTGACTTCGAATTGTGTGTCTACCACTTTTTTTTCTGAACGAGCGGGAAGCACTGGCTAATCTGAAGAAAAACTCCTTCATATGCACTCCTTTAAAGAATCCAGAATTGCACTTATTTTTTCAACAGACTTGGAGATATTTTGCTCTGCATTCAGATGAAAAACTCGCACATTCCTTTTAACCAACTCTTCCTCTGCAATAAAATACATTTTCTCGGATCGCTTTATTTTATTAATTATACTTTCATCATCGAGATAAAGATAAGTATTAACTACTTTCCCTCTTCCCCTAATACGATCTAAAATCACTTCGGAATTTGCCTTAAAAATAACAACAGCATCAGGCGCTGGAACATTTTTAAAATACCACTTTACATCTTTTTCAAATTCAAAACTATTCAATAAAACAGCATATGAACGGTGCAAAAAGAATTCATCTTTAATTTCTATCCCATGCCCGCGACCTGAGGATCTTTCAAGCTTGCTCTTTGCGTACTCAATAGCAGTATCATTGAATATTTTGATAGCTGCCATTTTTTTTGTAGGTGGGAGAATAGAATTAGAAATAATACTAATAACGCCATCCAAAAAACTTTGATCGCCAAAAAAATCACAAAAAAACCTTAGATCGTGTATATTATTAACCTTTCCGACTGATTCTCTACCATCCAGAGAATTCACTTTCAACAAGGCTTCTAAAACTGTACTTTTTCCAACCCCTGATGGACCCATCATTTCAACAAGCATTTTCCCACCACTTGTAATTAATTTTTATTCATCTTGAAAATATGAAACATGCAATCATCACATTATTCCTAAGCTCTCTAAAACTAAAGACTTTTGCAAGCCTATTCAAAAGCTGCAAATCTTTCAGCTTTCATAAAAGTTTTGGGGAATACATTTTTACTCCACTGAAGAGATGGCCTAGAAAATCTTTCAATCAGATATGCTAAGGCAGCTTTTGGTGGAGGGCGATGCCCTTTACTCCAATTCGTATAATGCAAATAAAAGTTATCATCAATAAACCCAGAATAATTTTTGGTTGGTAATCGACAATTATACGATTCTAAAAAAGGTGCTAAATCTCTCTCAGCATGATGATCGGTGATATTTTGCATATATATAACCATATTGTCATGTTTAGCAGTACCATACTCCAATGAAAGATCATCAACTATATAATTCTTTAAGGCTTCACGGCTCGTATTAAATGCTAATTTAGAATAGAAATCGACTACAGAGTAACGACCAGCTGGCGCGGGATAATTACTAATATTTATCTGTGGATTCCAAACTATAGCCATACTATTAGACAATAATCGAGAGTAAAAAAGACTGGCAAACCCACCTCCACTTCCGCCAAAAAAAATTTTTCTTTCGGCATTAATTTTATTACTTATAAATGACAATATCTTAGGCAATTCAGTTTGTGCTCTATATGAACTCGATCCAGCATACCAAGCTAACTTAAGGTCTTTATGCAAGTAGTAACTTGGATCACTGACATATACAATTGATGCGTCTAATCCAGCACCTAAACCTCTAGCCATAAAATATGGTGTAGTTATAACCTTATCATTTGACTTAGCACCAGAGAAAACAAAAACAATAACTCGAGGATCATTAATGATGACCTCGATATCTAGCTTACATTCATTCGAAACTGCAATAGTGTAGGCAGCATTATTAAAAGAAAAAGAATCGAAAAAAGCTCTTGTATCATTACAATGTATTAATGGGCAACGAAATTGCGATATATCAGTAGCAACTAATTCCATGACTTCAACCTTTTTCACTAACCTTTAAATTCATTCTTTTAATTAAATTTGATGAATCAAATTCACGTTTCGCTTTGTTATAAATGTCTAAACACCTTTCATGCAACCCTTTTTGATCGCGAAACAATCTTTTAATTAAGCTCTTAACTTCTTCTGGCTCTGCATAATAAACTAAATCTCCAAAATTATCTTTAAACCTTTTAGGCAAAATACAAGGAGTACCTGTAAAAATTGCTTCCATAATTGTTCGGCCAAAAGCTTCATTAAGCCCAGGTTTAGGAAAATAAACAAAAAAATCTAAATCATGTAGAAAAACACTAGGATCGACACTACCAAAAGGAAGAACCTCCCAATTTGATGGGATATCATGTAAAATATCCTTAGCTTTATCAGCTCCTCCTAAAATACTTATCTTAAAAATTTCATCACTGGGATATATTTTTTCAATTAACTCTTTCGAAGATAGCCACTTATCAACATGATCCCGGCCATGTCTACCAACTTTAATGATATTGGTAGTATTTTTTTTGGGCTTAAATTCATAATCATCTACATTGAAAAGAGGATGCCAATTATAACTGGCAATAGGAACGCCATACACTTCTTCTCTAACTATTAATTCCTCTCTGATACTTTTACTTAAAGGATATATACACCCTTTACTTTTTTGTAAAACCTGCAAATTTTTTTTAAACTCTTTATAAGAATAGGCTTCTGCACCGTTCCCACGTTTTTCGGAATTATTGACCACAATTCCAAAACTATCATAATTTACTTTTTTTACAATATTTTTAAAGGCTTTTGAGGTTACTACTAATGGATGCCTAATGATGAGATACTTACATGTAATGCTATTTATTTTTAGCGAATTAACAATGATATTATTTTTAATTTTTAAATATCTTTCAGAAATAGTCTTCAACTTTGTGTTTTCAGGAGAACAGTGAACAACCACAACACTTAAACCATTACTTATGCATGTATTAACTTCATCAATAGTAGAGCTAGCATTGCCCCCAGGAAAACGCAAGTTAGTTATTATGCAAACATCAACATTAAGCTCATTTTTCTTGGCATTGCTATCAATATTAAACTTTAAATCATACTCATTGACTTTAATATCATTATCTTTTAACTCGAACTTTCTAGTTAATGATGGAAATTCGTATACTAAGGGTTGACCTGAATCATGATAATTACTATATGCTTCTCTATAATTTATTCTTGAATTATTGATCTTTCCTGTTTTTCTGGCTGTTAAACCCTCAGTATTATCCAGACAAAGTAAACCTAAAAACTCAAGGTTATAAAAACCATTTTCGCCTACAATTTTCTTAGTACGTTTTATAATTTCGCTATCGCCTCCAAAACGTACTACATCCCAACTTCCTAACTCCCTTTTGAAGAATTCATATTCAAACATTGCTGAAACAAAGGCTGTTCTATAGAACCCATCTTTAGTATTTTCACTGATTTGCGTCGCTTTAGTAAAAAGACCTTCTTTACTAATTCTTATCATTTTTACTGTACTTACAACGCACTTAGCCTCAAGCATCTTTTTATGCTGACGCTCAAGCCTTGTAGGGTATGCCCAGTCATCAGAGTCGTGGCATGTAATATACTTACCCTGAACGAATTTAAGAGCATAATTTTTTGAGGCATAAGGGCCTACATTCTTTTCATTTTTTATTAACAGTACTCTTGGGTCAAGCGATATCTCCTCTTTAATTATCTCTATGGTTCCATCATTACTAGCATCATCTATAACGATTAACTGTATATTAGTATAAGTCTGTTCAAGAATAGACCTTATAGAATATCTAATAGTTTCAGCAGAATTATAAACTGCCATGATAATAGTTATTTTTTCTTTATTATTTATCTTCGGATGATTTAAAGATTTTATATTTTTAAAAAAAAATCTTTCTTTTAGAAAGTTTTCATCTAAAACGAAATCCTTAACATTTGCAACCTTATTTATATACGCATTAAAACAGGCTAAATAGTGACCTATTCTATCTTTTTTTAAATAGTTATTAGCCATGATCAAAGGTAATGCGCCAACTTGATCTATATCACCATATCTTTTCAAATATGTAACCGCCTTACTAAATTTATTATTTAACACGAATTGGTTGGCAGCACGAGTTGCTGTATCTTTAAAATCATTTTCCAAAGAAGAAAGTTGAGCTTTTTTTATTTTATTTAATACATTTTGTTTGTAATTTAGATACTCATAGAGGGCCCCCCTCTCTGTTGTTAAAGACGCAAAAAAATTTATATTAAGAAACGTTGAAGGACTTCTACCCAATAAAGCACCGTATTTTTGATAGTGCGTAACTGGATCAATACCAGTTAACAACACATCTTTGTATGTATTAACATACCATTCGGCATCGAAGAAAACGGATTTCCGAATGCGATCCATATCTTTTTCTACTATTGCGTTCATTCCTTAGAGCCTCACTTCATCCTTGCCTTCATCACCGAGCACGTTCTTCATATCCAGGTATGTCGTCACGTCC
The DNA here is from genome assembly GCF_043558675.1 of Halomonas sp. HNIBRBA4712. NCBI lineage: Bacteria > Pseudomonadati > Pseudomonadota > Gammaproteobacteria > Oceanospirillales > Halomonadaceae > Halomonas > Halomonas sp. HNIBRBA4712. The sequence goes on from NZ_JBIFXR010000012.1 coordinate 55,706, forward strand.
TTGCCCAGCTTGTAAATACCGTTATGGCCCAATGCCTTGAACTCGTTGTGGGCCACGGCGATGATCACGGCTTCGTACTCCCCTTCGTTCAGGTAAGGTACCACGTTGACACCGTATTCATGTTCTACTTCTTTCGGGTCTACCCACGGGTCGTGGATATCCACGTTCATGCTGTAGCTTTTCAGCTCGTTGATCAGGTCGATCACTTTGGTGTTGCGGATATCCGGGCAGTTTTCCTTGAAGGTCATGCCCATGACCAGCACCCTGGCGCCCTTGATGACCTGTCCTTTCTCGATCATGGCCTTGATCAGCTTTGAAGCCACGAAACGCGCCATACCATCGTTGATTTCACGCGCCTTGCGGATGATGTCGGGAATATGGCCGACCGACATGGACTTGTGAACGAGGTAATAGGGATCTACCCCAATGCAGTGACCGCCGACCAGGCCGGGTTGCAGCTTGATGAAATTCCACTTGGTCGCTGCTGCCTCGATCACGTCATGCGTGTCAATTCCCAGGTGACTGAAGATCATGGAAAGCTCGTTGACCAGTGCAATGTTCACATCGCGCTGCGTGTTCTCGATGATCTTGGAGGCTTCGGCCACCTTGATGCTGCTGGCCTTGAAGGTGCCGGCGGTGATGATGCTCTTGTAGAGCTGGTCCACGAACTCGGCGATTTCCGGTGTCGAGCCGGAGGTGACCTTCATGATCTTGGCAACGGGGCGTTCCTTGTCACCGGGATTGATCCGCTCGGGGCTGTAACCGGCGTAGAAGTCCTGGTTGAATGTAAGCCCGGAAACACGCTCCACCACCGGAATGCAATCCTCTTCCGTGGCGCCGGGGTAAACCGTGGACTCGTAGATCACCACGTCACCCTTGTCGATGACTCGGCCCAACAGTTCGGACGCCTTGACCAGCGGTGTCAAATCCGGCTGGCGGTGGTCGTCGATGGGAGTGGGCACGGTCACGATGTAGACGTTCGCTTCGCGAATGTCGTCTTCCACACTGGTAAAGGCAAGGTGCGGGGCTGACTTCAGGTCGTCGGCGGTCACTTCACGCGTATTGTCGATTCCTTCGTTCAGCTCGTTGATACGATGCGACTTGATATCGAAGCCTATCGTGCGGTACTGCTTGCCGAATTCGATTGCCAGCGGAAGTCCTACGTAGCCCAAGCCAATAACCGCAACTTTCGTATCTTTCATCTTTATTACTCTAAAAAAATTAATATGATTCTACTGTTTGATTCGTTTACTTACGCTTGGGTTATCGTCCTACGCTGACATAAGTTACTCCCGCCTCCTTCGCTGCTTGAGGGGTAAACAGGTTGCGACCATCAATGATGATGGGAGTTTTCATCGTATTGACTACTTTTCGCAAATCCATCGCCCTAAACTGCTTCCATTCAGTGCAAATTACCAATGCATCTACATCGCGTAGCGTGTCTTCCACGCGTTCACACAAGGTTAAATCTTCGCGGTCGCCATAAATTCGCACCGCTTCCTCCATTGCCTTGGGGTCAAAGGCTTTCACCCTAGCGCCAGCTTGCCAAAGTGCTTCCATCAGTACGCGGCTGGGCGCTTCACGCATGTCGTCGGTATTGGGCTTGAACGCAAGCCCCCATACGGCAACTGTTTTTCCGTTCAGTTCCCCATTCATGGCTTTTAGCAGCTTGTTGAAGAGGGTCTGTTTCTGACGCTCGTTGACGCGCTCCACGGCGGTTAATAGCTCTGCGGGGTAGCCCACCTGCAGGGCCGTTTGCGCCAGTGCTTGAACATCCTTTGGAAAACAGGAGCCACCATACCCGCAGCCGGGGTAGATGAAGTGATAACCGATACGGGGGTCTGAGCCGATGCCTTGGCGCACCTGCTCGATGTCGGCGCCTAAACGCTCCGCCAAGTTGGCCATTTCGTTCATGAAGCTGATTTTGGTGGCCAGCATGGCGTTGGCCGCGTATTTGGTTAGCTCGGCGCTACGTACATCCATGAACAGCATCTTTTCATGGTTACGGTTGTAGGGTGCATAACACTCTCGCATAAGCTTTTCGACGTGGGGGCTGTCGGTGCCTACTACGATTCGCGCGCCTTTTGTGAAGTCTTCGATTGCGGCCCCTTCTTTTAGAAACTCGGGGTTGGAGCACACATCAAACTCGGCTTCTTTGCCCATACGACCAAGGGTCTGTGTGATGGTATCGCGTACCTTTTCAGCGGTGCCTACGGGTACGGTCGATTTATCGATCACGACCTTGTAGCCGTTCATGTGCTTTGCAATGGTTTCAGCTACTTTCAGCACGTACTGCAGGTCGGCACTGCCGTCTTCATCAGCAGGGGTGCCTACGGCGATGAATTGCAGGGTGCCAAATTGGACAGCTTGTTCTGCATTAGTCGTGAACGTGAGCCGCCCATCTGTACAGTTGTGCTTCACCATGGTATCCAGCCCAGGCTCATAGATGGGTATGATGCCCTGGTTCAGGCGCTCTATCTTTTGGGCATCTATATCCACACACATTACGTGATGGCCTGCATCAGCCAGACAAGTGCCTGTTACCAGTCCTACGTAGCCTGTACCGAACACTGTAATATTCATAAATAGTTTCGACGTCGCTTTTATAAAAAATTAAATACTATTTGATTCGATAAAAAAGAAACCCTATTTACCTGAAATGTGGAAAATAGGTTTTTTTTATTGTCAGGCTTGGTTAACGTTCACTTCTTGCCGTGACGTTCTTTTTCTTCAAGCGCTTCGAGATGCAGGCGTACATCTCGGGCCGTTTTGCCCGCTGTGTTTACTTCCTGCTTGGCGGCGGCGATCTGCTCGGCCGAGGCGCTTTGTTCCATCAATTCATTCAGGGTTTCCTGAGCGCCTTTCAATATCAGGTGGCACTCGGTCAGGTAGTGGCGCGTACCTATTACGTCCTTGGGTAATTCGCTTTCACCAGCGGCTTTTTTAGCGTCGACATCGACATGGTAAGCAGCGATTGCCTCATTGATATCGTCGTACCAATACGCACTGCCGTTCTTGATGTACAGGCCAGCTTGGCATAAGTCTTTCAGTATACCTTCACCGTGTGACACCATAATCAGTGAGGCTTCACCTACCTTGGATTGAAAAAGCTGCTTGGCTTTTTCCTTGAAGGCGCGATCCCCTACGGCCGTAGCTTCATCGGAAATGTATACGTCGAAATCGAACGCGAAGGAGAGCCCGAAGGAGATGCGCGAGCGCATACCAGACGAATAAGTGCGAATGGGCTCATCGAAGGCGCTACCGATTTCGGCGAAGTCTTCGACGAACTGAATGATGCGCTGTACCTCAGCGTTGCTACTCCCCTGCACTCGCGCCACGAATTTGACGTTCTGCCGGCCGGTCATGCTGCTTTGCATTCCGCCTGAAAGCCCGACCGGCCAGGAAACACGGCTGTGGCGAATGACCTCGCCGCGTTCGGGCTTATCCATACCGGCAATCAGCCGTAAAAGCGTGGACTTGCCTGCGCCGTTAGCACCGATCAAACCTACGCTTACTCCCGTAGGGATGGTAACGTTGATGTCCTTGAGTACCCAGTCGCTGCCGTGGTGGTTGTGGTAGCGTTTGTAGAGGTTTTTGATTTCGATCATTTATTGGTGAGTCGTGAGTCGTGAGTCGTGAGTCGTGAGTCGTGAGTCGTGAGTCGTGAATCGTGAATCGTGAATCGTGAATCGTGAATCGTGAATCGTGAATCGTGAATCGTGAATCGTGAATGATTATCGGCTTTGCAAATTACGGATCAACCCGCCCAATAAACCTGAAACTCTATGAATTAGCTCGACTGGTTGCGTTATATCTTCTAGATATTGAAGCCGTTGTGAAATTAATAGCTGTGTCTCGATCTCACTTAGTGAGCCGCGTGCAATGAATAAAAACCGAATAAAATCTTTTGAGCTGCCTCTAGCCGCGCCTTCGGCAATATTACTGGGAATAGAGACAGCAGCGCGTCGTAGCTGACTGGCTAGTCCGAATTTCTCATCAGAGGGAAACACGGCAGTTAATCGATAGACTTCTTCTACCAGATCCATGCCTAACTGCCAAGCTTTCAAGTCCTGATGCTTACGCATACGTCTACACCCTGTACGACTAACGACTAGCGATTTACGATTTACGCTCTTACCCCCACCGATCGCCCCTTCCGCTCATACATCGCTTCGAGCTTTTGCTTCAGCGCTTGCCGGGCAATTTGCTCGCCGTGCACAAGGTGGATGCTATGCGGCCAACGGTGCATACGCTTGACGAAATCGAGCAGGTTCTTTTGGTCGGCGTGGGCGGAGTAGCCGCTGATGGTGGTGATGCCGGCCTTGATGTCGATGCGCTCGCCGTCGATCTCGACCCAGCCGCCTTTGGGGCCGTACTCCTGAATGGCGCGGCCGGGGGTGCCGCTGCCTTGGTAGCCTACGAACAGCACCTGGTGGCGTTGGTCTGCCAGCATGGCTTTCAGATAGTTCATGATACGCCCGCCGGCGCACATGCCGCTGGCGGCGATGACTATGGCGGGCCGGCCGGTGCAGGCCAGGTAGTTAACGGTTTGCTGGTGTTCTTCGTGGGAGTCTACCGTGTAGACGTTGGCGAAGTTTAGCGGGTGGCGGCCGCTTTTTAGGCGTGTTTGGGCCTCGGCATCCCAGTAGGGTTTGAGCTCGCGGTATACCCTGGTAAAACGCGCGGCCAGTGGCGAATCGACGATGATCTCGAGCTCTTTCCACTTGGCCTTTTTGGCCTCGAAAATGATGCTCTCAAGCTCGTATAAAAGTTCTTGCGTTCGGCCGATGCTGAAGGCAGGCACCATGACCGTGCCATCGTTTTCCAGCGCTTGCGTGATGGCGCGTTTGAGCACCGCGCGCCGGTTCTGGCGGTTGGGGTGGGTGCGGTTGCCGTAGGTGCTTTCCAGTACCAGTTGGTCGCAGCCGTGGGGTGATTTTGGGGCTGGCAGTAACGGTGCGTGGGGTGCGCCCAAATCGCCCGAGAACACCACGCGCTCTTTTTGCTGGGTGGCCAAATCGTGATGGCTTACTTCCACGTAGCTCGAGCCGAGTATGTGTCCTGCCCGCTTCAGTTTGAGCCGGGTGTGGATTGCGTCATCCTTGGCTATCGTGTGCCACTGGCCGTACTCCAAGCCGACAATTTGTGACTCGAGCTGTGCCTGGAAGCGCTCTATCAACTGGGCGTTACGGGTAAAGCCGATCTTGAGGGCGTCCTCGATCACCAAAGGTAGGAGTTTGGCCGAAGGTATGGAGCAAATGATGGGGCCCTTGAAACCCGCGGCCAGTAGGTAAGGCAGCCGGCCTACGTGATCGATATGCACGTGGGTGATGACCAGCGCTTTTACGGTGGTGATATCGAACTCGATTTTTAGCTGCTCGAACGTGTCCACCTCTGCATCCTCGCCCTGAAACAGGCCGCAGTCGACCAGCAGCGAGTTTTCGCCGTTGAGATTGAGCTGGTGGCAGCTGCCGGTAACGCCGGTGGCGCCGCCGTGGTGGAGGATATCGAGCATGGTAGTGAGTCGTGAGTGGTGAGTGGTGAGTGGTGAGTGGTGAATCGTTGGAGTGCCCCCAATTTAGTAGACACATGTACTAACAAGCGGCGGCATAAGTGCTGGGTGTCACGCCACCCAGCGTCATGTGACGCCTTGTATGGGGGTAATACTCC
>NZ_JBIFXR010000013.1:0-29445 GCF_043558675.1 Halomonas sp. HNIBRBA4712
ATTTCAGCGCGGAAAGAAAGCATTCAACATCACGCTAACTTCCTGACAAACCGAAGGTTTTCACCTTCATCCACCGCTGGAAACGCTTGGCGTCCCCGGCAGCGGATGCGTACTTTACGGATTGGCCGGCGTGAGCGCAAGCAGTTTTTTGTAAAAAAGTATCGCGCCGTCATCAAGGCGTCATGAATCCGGTTCAGATACTCTTTTTCTGCTTTGAGCTTTTGGCCTTACGCATGACGGCATGGACCGGGCCGGAGAGCACGTAAGCGCCGAAGAGCAGCAGCAGCATGACCGAGGGCTCGACGGAGATCATCACGAATCCGAGCACCACCGCCAGTAGCACCACGAAGGGGACGGGCTTTTTGAAGTCGAGCTCCTTGAAGCTGTAGTAGCGGATATTACTCACCATCAGGATGCCCGCCGCGCCGACCAGCACCAGCATCAAGAGTTTGAAGCCGAAGGCATCGGCGTCGAAGCTGTGAAAGGTCCACACGCTCGCGGCCACCACCGCCGCCGCCGACGGACTTGGCAGGCCGATGAACCACTTCTTGTCGGTGCTGCCGATCTGCACGTTGAAACGGGCAAGCCTAAGCGCGGCGCAGGCCACGTAGAGAAAAGCCACCACCCAGCCGGTCTTGCCGATGTCCTGCAGAATCCAGCTGAACGCCACCAGCGCCGGGGCCATGCCGAAGGAGATCATGTCGGCGAGGCTGTCGTACTCGGCGCCGAACGCGCTTTGAGTATTGGTCATGCGCGCCACGCGCCCGTCGAGGCCATCGAGCACCATGGCCAGAAAGATCGCCACGGCGGCGCCGCTGAAGTCACCGTTGATACCGGCTACCACGGCAAAAAATCCGGAGAACAGCGCCGAGGTGGTAAACAGGTTGGGAAGCAGATAGATCCCCTTGCGGCGAATCTTCTGGCCATCCTCCACGGCCTCCTCGACCACTTCGGTTTCACGCAGAAACGCCGTGGCGAGATCCTCGTTACTGACCGCGTCGGTATCGGTGTGAGGATTGTAAGGCGGCGGCGTATGGCCTGGCTCCTGGTCGCGCGCATCCTGAGTCATGTTCGTCGTCCCTAAGTGAAATCGTGAGTGACAGGGTTTCATTCTACACGCTACCCGGGTCGCGACCAGGGCTATCGAGGCAGCGATACCCGCTACTCTACTCTTTCAACGCCCATTCGAAACACCGCTCACCCACGCACTCGAGCCCACGGTCGGCGAGCCCGCCGGCAAGCGCGCACAAAAAGGCCACCCCGGAGGGCGGCCAGTCGTGAGCGTTCTGTCTTGAAGCGACCCTACCTTAAAGCGACAGCACCTTGTCGCCTCGGGCGATACCGGATACCCCGGTGCGCGCCACTTCGAGAATGCCTACCGGCGCCATGGCCTGCAGGAAGGCATCGAGCTTGGCGGCGTCGCCGGTGATCTGCACGGTATAGAGGCTCGGCGTAACGTCCACCACCTGGGCGCGGAAGATATCCACCGTGCGCTTGACCTCGTCGCGGGCAGCACCCAGCGCCTTCACCTTGACCAGCATCAGCTCGCGCTCGATGTGGTTGCCTTCGGTCAGATCGACCAGCTTGACCACGTCGATCAGCTTGTTGAGGTGCTTGGTGATCTGCTCGATCACCCGGTCGTCACCGATGGTCGTGACCGTCAGGCGCGACAGCGACGGGTCCTCCGTCGGCGCCACGTTGAGAGTTTCGATGTTGAAGTTACGCTGCGAAAACAAGCCCACCACACGTGATAGCGCACCCGGTTCGTTTTCCAGCAGAATCGAGATGATATGACGCATCAGGTACGCTCCGTTTTGGACAGCAGCATGTCACGCATCGCGCCGAGCGGCACTTGCATCGGGTAGACGTGCTCGAAGGGGTCGACCTTGATGTCGAGAAACACCAGCTCGTGCTTGTCGGCAAACGCCCGCTCGAGCGCAGGCAAAAGCTCCTCTTTCGTGGTCACGGTGATCGCGGTGAAGCCGTAGGCCTCGATCAGCAGGTGAAAGTCCGGCAGGGACTCCATGTAGGAGTGGGCGTGGCGCGACTTGTAGTTCAAGTCCTGCCACTGGCGCACCATGCCAAGCGACTGGTTGTTCAGGTTGACGATCTTGACCCCCACCCCGTACTGCTTACAGGTGGAGAGCTCCTGCATCATCATCTGAAAGCTGCCTTCGCCGGTGATGCACACCACGTCGTCATCCGGGTAGCTCTTCTTGATGCCCATGGCCGCCGGGAAACCGAAGCCCATGGTGCCCAATCCCCCGGAGGTAATCAGCCGGTTGGGCTTGTCGAACTTGTAGTACTGGGCGGCGAACATCTGGTGCTGGCCCACGTCCGTGGTGACGAACGCCTCGCCGCGGGTGACGCGGCAAACCGCCTCGACCACTTCCTGAGGCTTGAGCGCCTCGCCGGTTTTCGAGGGTTCGTAGAGCTTACCATCGCGCTCAAAGCGCCAGCCGTCGATCTTCTCCCACCACTGGGTCAGCGCCTCGGGGTTTTCCACCGTGCGGCCCTGCACCAGGCTGATCATCTCGTCGATGATACCGGCGGCGGGGCCGACGATCGGCACGTCCGCGCGCACGGTCTTGGAGATCGAGCTCGGGTCGACGTCGACATGAACGATTTTCGCCGTGGGGCAGAACTTCGAGGTGTTGTTGGTCACACGATCGTCGAAGCGCGCGCCGATGGCGATGATCAGATCCGCGTGGTGCATCGCCATGTTGGACTCATAAGAGCCGTGCATGCCGAGCCAGCCCAGGCACTGCTTGTCGCTTTGCGGGTAGGCGCCAATGCCCATCAGTGTGGTGGTGATCGGAAAGCCGAGCTTCTTGACCAGATCCGTCAGGCCTTCGCTGGCACGACCGGTCACCACGCCGCCGCCGGTGTAGAACACCGGGCGCTTGGCCTTGAGCATCAGCTCCACGGCTTTCTTGATCTGACCGGTATGACCGCGGCTGACCGGATTATAAGAGCGCAACTTGACCTTTTTCGGGTACACGTACTCGTAGCGCTCGGTGGGGGCGGTCATGTCCTTGGGGATATCGACCACCACCGGGCCCGGGCGGCCGGTCGAGGCGAGATAGAACGCCTTTTTCAGCACGTCGGGAATTTCGGAAGGGTGACGGATCGAGAAGCTGTGCTTCACGATCGGACGGGTCACGCCGACGATATCGGTCTCCTGGAAGGCGTCCTCGCCGATCAGGTGACTCATGACCTGACCGCACAGCACCACCATCGGAATGGAGTCCATGTAGGCGGTGGCGATACCGGTCACCGCGTTGGTCGCGCCGGGCCCGGAAGTCACCAGCACCACGCCGGGTTTGCCTGAGGCACGCGCATAGCCATCGGCGGCGTGGGTCGCCGCCTGCTCATGGCGCACCAGAATGTGTTTGACGTCGTCCTGACGGAAGAGCGCGTCGTAAATATGCAGCGCGGCCCCGCCCGGATACCCATAGATGTACTCAACGCCCTCGTCTTTCAAGAAGCGGGCGATCATGTCTGCGCCGGAAAGCAATTCCACAGTAATTCTCCCCTAAAGGTCTCGAGTGCGATCCGCAGCGATGCGGTGTCGAGTGCGGCGGTATGCCGCTGCCGGCGATGCCGACACCTGATGCCAAACCCTGGCATACGGCCCGGTTAGGGCCTGCACTCTCATCGGAAAAGGCCAAAAAAGCCGTTTCCTATCGCGGCGGTTCACCGCGTCGGGGCGTTGGCCGAGCCAGGCGGTTGACCTGGACCCGGAAGTCCTTCGGCGGGTAAAGGCAAATGCCTACCCTTCACGCGGGGATAGGGGGTGGCCCGTGGGTTCCGCGTCCGCATATCAGGAACCCATAAGGTTCCATTAACGCCCGGAAGCTGTCAACCGCCCGCCCGGGGTTATCCGCCGCGCATCTTGAATAACGATATGACCAAAGAGACGGCGTGCTACATGTTAGCGTGCTAAATAACGTGATAAGGTTTATATGCAAACAATCTCATCAAATAACGCTTTGCATATCCAAAAAAAGGCGACGGTTCCAGACCGCCACGACCAGCAAGAGGCCCACTACCATGCAGCGAAGAGAAGTCGTCAAGGCAGGCATGGTCCTGCTGAGTACGGCCACTACGGCGTCCATCTTTTCCCCCGTTGGCGTCGCCAAGGAGTTTCGTGGGGGAGAACCCTGGCACGCCGAAGAGTCCACGCTCCCCGACCCGGTTACTTCCGACGAGCGGGTGTTTTTCTCCCAGCGCGAAGCGCGGCTGGTGAGCGCCATTTTCGACCGACTGATTCCCGCTGACGAGCTGTCGGTCTCTGCCACCGAGGCCGGCTGCGTTACCTTCATTGATCACCAGCTTGCCGGCCCCTACGGCCAAGCGGCCTCGCGCTACACCCTCGGGCCGGTTAAGCTCGGCACCCCGGCGCAGGGCACCCAGACCCTGACCACCCCCGCCGAGATCTACCGCGCCGGACTTTCGGCCCTCGACGAGCACTGCCGCCAACGCCTGGGCAAAGCCTTCATCGAGCTCTGCGCCGAGCAGCAGGACGCCTACCTGGAGAAGATGGAGGCCGGCGAGTGGCGCTTTCACGCCATCGACGCCGCCGAGTTTTTCGCGCTGCTTCTGGGCAACGCCAAGGAGGGGTTTCTTGCCGACCCGATCTACGGCGGCAACCGCGACATGGCCGGCTGGAAGATGGTCGGATTTCCCGGCGCCCGCTACGACTACCGCGACTACATAGAGCGCAAGGGCGAGGTGATCGACCTCAAGCCCATCAGCCTGCTCGACATCACCTGACGCGCCTACCCGGCACTGATCGCCCCATATTTATTGCCCGATATTAATCGAGAGTTACCATGGATTATCAACGACCCAAGGCGGACGCCGTCATCGTGGGCCTGGGATGGTCAGGTTCGGTGATGGCCGAAGAGCTGACCCGAGCCGGCCTCAACGTCGTCGCCGTCGAACGCGGCGCCTGGCGCGAGACCAGCAAGGACTTCCCCACCACCACCGACCCGGACGAGCTCAAGTACTCGGTGCGCAAGGAGATTCTCCAGCCGCCCGCCGTCGAGACCTACACCGTTCGTAACAACGCAAGCCAAACTGCCCTGCCCGGGCGCGAGTGGAACAACTGGACGCTGGGTATGAACGTGGGCGGCGCCGGCACCCACTGGGCGGCGGCGGCGTGGCGCTTTCTGCCCACCGACTTTCAGCTCGAGAGCCACATCACCGAGCGCTACGGCCGCGAGCAGTTCGTCGACGGGCTGATCGCCCAGGACTGGGGCATCACCTACGACGAACTCGAACCCTTTTATGATCGCTTCGAGAAGATCGCCGGTATCGCCGGCACCGCCGGAGTCGTCAACGGCGAGCGCCAGCCCGGCGGCAACCCCTTCGAGGGCAGCCGAAGCGACCACTTCCCCACTCCGGCTTTGGTGCGTTCGCGCTGGAACGACATCTTCGACGACACCACCAAAAAAATGGGCTATCACCCCTTCCCGGTACCCGCCGGCACGCTGGGGTCCGCCTACACCAACGCCCTGGGCATCAACCTCGCCCCTTGCACCTACTGCGGCTACTGCCAGCTCTACGGCTGCGGCAACTGGTCGAAGTCCTCGCCCAACGCCTGCGTGATGCCGGCGCTGACCCGGCGGGAAAACTTCACCATGCTGACCCAGTGCGAGGTCACGCGGATCGAGAAGTCCCGGGACGGCCAGACCGCGACCGGCGTGACCTTTGTCGATGCCGACGGCCACACCGGCTTTCAGCCGGCGGATATGGTGATCGTTGCCGCCTACCAGCTCGACAACGTGCGCCTTCTAATGCTCTCCGAGTTCGGTCAGATGTACGACCACCGCACCGGTGAAGGCACCCTGGGCCGCGCCTACAGCTTCCAGACCCTGAGCTACGCGTTCCTGCACTTCGAGAACGAGCGCCTCAACCCGTTCATGAACACCGGCGCTCTCGCCACCCAGATCGACGACTTCAACGGCGACAATTTCGACCACACCGGTCTTGGCTTCATTGGCGGGGCAGGGATCCAGGCGCTCTCCAACGCCGGGCTTCCCATCGGGCTCTCCTCCGAGCTTCCCGAAGGCGCTAAACAGTGGGGCTCGAGCTGGAAGCGCTCGTTTCAGCACGCCTACCAGAACTGGGCGATGATCCAGGGCCAGGGCACCAGCCACTCCCACCGCGACCAGTTCCTCGATCTCGACCCGACCTACAAGGATCGTCACGGCAACCCGCTTCTGCGCATGACCTACGACTACAACCTCAACGACCAGCGCTCCGGGGCGTTCATTCGCGACCGCTGCCGCGATATCGCCGAGCAGATCGAGGGGGTGCGCCACATTCGCGCGGTATCGTTTGCCGAGAACCATTACAGCCCCTACACCGGCTTCGACAGCTCCCACACCACCGGTGGCGCGGTCATGGGGCTCGACCCCAATACCTCGGTGCTCAACCGCTATCAGCAGCACTGGGACGCCCACAACCTGTTCGTGCTCGGCGCCTCGTCGTTCCCCAACAACGCCGGCTACAACCCGACGGTGACCCTGGGTGCGCTGACCATCTGGACCGCCCGGGCGATCATCGACGACTACCTGCAAAACCCCGGCCCGCTGGTGAGGAGCTAAGCCATGACCAAACCCATGCGCTGGATAACGACCCTACTGCTGCTTGGCGTGGTGGCGCTGGCCGTGTTCGTGGCCGCGGTGCTGTACGATCTCAACCGCTCGATCGCGCCGATCGACCAGGCGGATGCCGACCCAAGCGCCGAGGCGCTGGAGGAGAAGATCGCCCGGGGCGAGTACATCGCCCACGTTTCCGACTGCGTGGCCTGTCACACCGTGCCGGGCGAAGCGCCCTTCGCCGGTGGCTACGGCCTGGAGACGCCCTTCGGCGAGCTGTTTGCCTCCAACATCACCCCGGATGACGAGACCGGCATCGGCGGCTGGGAGCTTGCCGACTTCGACCGGGCGCTGCGCCACGGCCAGGGCAGCAACGGCTATCTTTACCCGGCCATGCCCTACACCGCCTACGCCAGGCTATCAGACCAGGACGTGAGCGACCTGTGGGCTTACATGCAGACCATCGAGCCGGTCGAGCACGAGGTCAATGAGAACCAGTTCCCCTTCCCCTACAACCAGCGCTGGCTGCTGGCCGGGTGGAACCTGCTGTTCTTCCACGAAGAGGCCACCGCCAATGAGCTTGCCCAGAGCCAGGACCCGGTCGAGCGTGGGCGCTATCTGGTGGAGGGCGCCGGCCACTGCAGCGCCTGCCACAGCCCCAAGAACGCGCTGGGCGCCAACAGCGGCGAGCCGCTCTCAGGCGCCACCCTGCAGGGCTGGCACGCGCCGGATTTGACCCCCAACGCCCACACGGGGCTGGGCAAGTGGAGCTCTGAGCAGGTCGTCGACTACCTCAAATCCGGCACCAACGAGTTCGCCGTCGCCGCCGGTCCCATGCGCGAAGCGGTGGAGAACTCCACCCAGTACATGACCGACGAGGATTTGAGTGCCATCGCCGCCTACTTGCAGAGCGTGCCGGAAAGCAGCCACACGGCGCCGCAGCCGCTCGATGCCGGGGAGGCCGCCATGCGTCAGGGCGCGTCGATCTACGCCACCCAGTGCAGCGCCTGCCACGTTAGCCACGGCGAAGGGGTGCGCCAGATGATCCCGAGCCTGGTAGGCAACTCCCAAGTCAATGCGCCGGACCCGGCGAGCCTGCTGCAAGTGGTGCTCAAGGGTGCCGAAGGCCCGGATACCTACGCCAACCCCACCGGCGCGGGTATGCCGGCCTTTGACTGGAAGCTCTCTGACGAGGAAGTGGCGAACGTGCTGACCTACGTTCGCAACAGCTGGGGCAACGCCGCCGAGCCGGTCACCGCCGCCGAGGTGGCAACGGAGCGCGACGCTAGAGGCGCCCGCTCGGCGCTGAAAGCAAGCCGCGAGTAGCGCCAGGCTGTAAGCGCTGCAAGACCTGCGCCCGCCCTTCGGCCATCGAGGGGCGGGCGCTTTCGTTATACCGCCCGTGCGCAAAAAAACCCGCCGCAAGCGGCGGGCCGTCTCCATCGGCGCGATCAGTCGAAAAGCAGGTGATCTTCTTCGGCGCGGATATGCACGGTATCACCGGGGGCGTACTTGCCGGCGAGCAGATCCTGGGCCAGCGGGTTCTCGATGCGGCTCTGGATCGCGCGCTTGAGCGGGCGCGCCCCGAACACCGGGTCGAAGCCCACCACCGCGAGCTGCGCCATGGCTTCGTCGCTGATCGCAAGGCCGAGGCCGTGCTCGGCCAGGCGCGCCTTCAAGCGCTCGAGCTGGATCGAGGCGATCGCCTGGATCTGCGCCTGGCCAAGGGCGTGGAACACCACCACTTCGTCGATGCGATTGATGAGCTCCGGACGGAAGTGATTGCCCACGACCTCCATCACCGCGCTTCGCATCGCCTCGTAGCCCGCGTCGCCTCCGCTTTCGCCGCCCATACGCTGGATGATGTCCGAGCCCATGTTCGAGGTCATCACGATCACGGTGTTACGAAAATCCACCGTCCGACCCTGGCCATCGGTCAGCCGTCCGTCTTCCAGCACCTGCAATAGGATATTGAACACGTCCGGGTGGGCCTTCTCCACCTCGTCGAGCAGCAGCACCGAGTAGGGCTTGCGGCGCACCGCTTCGGTCAGGTAGCCGCCCTGCTCGAAACCGACGTAGCCGGGAGGCGCGCCGATCAGCCGTGCTACGGAGTGCTTCTCCATGAACTCGGACATGTCGATGCGCACCATCGCCTCCTCGGTGTCGAAGAGGAAGTTGGCCAACGACTTGCAAAGCTCGGTCTTGCCCACCCCGGTCGGGCCGAGAAACAGAAACGAGCCGTTGGGCCGGTTCGGGTCGGCAAGCCCCGCCCGCGAGCGGCGCACCGCGTTGGCCACTGCCTCGACCGCCTCGTTCTGGCCGATGACCCGCTCGTGCAGCGCCTCTTCCATACGCAGAAGCTTGTCGCGCTCGCCTTCGAGCATCTTCGAAACCGGAATGCCGGTCCAGCGCGAGACGACCTCGGCGATCTCCTCCTCGGTGACGTTGGAGCGCAGAAGCTGGTGACTGGCGGTATCCGCCTCGCCTTCGCCGCTCTCCTCGATCTTCTTCTCGAGCGCGGGAATGCGGCCGTACTGGATCTCCGACATGCGGCCCAGATCGCCCTGGCGGCGGGCCTGTTCGAGATCCGTGCGCGCCTGCTCGAGTTCCGCCTTGAACTGGGCCGCGCCCTGGATGCTGGCCTTTTCCGCCTTCCAGATCTCATCGAGGTCGGCGTACTCGCGCTCGAGCTCATGAATGTGGTCGTTCAGTGCCTCGAGGCGTTTTTTGCTCGCCTCGTCGGTCTCCTTCTTGAGCGCCTCGCGCTCCATCTTGAGCTGGATCAGGCGACGGTCGAGGCGGTCCATCTCCTCGGGCTTGGAGTCGAGCTCCATGCGAATGCGCGAGGCGGCCTCGTCGATCAGGTCGATCGCTTTATCCGGCAGCTGGCGGTCGGTGATGTAGCGAGTCGAGAGCTTGGCCGCCGCGATGATCGCGGAGTCCGTGATCGCCACGCCGTGGTGCACCTCGTAGCGCTCCTTCAAGCCGCGCAGGATCGCCACGGTGTCCTCTTCCGAGGGCTCGTCGACCAGCACCTTCTGGAAGCGGCGCTCGAGCGCGGCGTCCTTTTCGATGTACTGACGGTACTCGTCGAGGGTGGTCGCGCCCACGCAGTGCAGCTCGCCCCGGGCAAGGGCGGGTTTGAGCATATTACCCGCGTCCATCGCCCCTTCCGCCTTGCCGGCGCCGACCATGGTGTGCAGCTCGTCGATGAACAGGATCACCCGACCCTCTTCCTGGGCGAGCTCCTTGAGCACCGCCTTCAGGCGCTCCTCGAACTCGCCGCGAAACTTCGCACCGGCGAGCAGCGAGCCCATGTCCAGCGACAGCACGCGCTTCTCCTTGAGCCCTTCCGGCACCTCGCCGTTGACGATGCGCTGGGCGAGGCCCTCGACGATGGCGGTCTTGCCCACGCCGGGCTCGCCGATCAACACCGGATTGTTCTTGGTACGCCGCTGCAGCACCTGAATGGTACGGCGAATCTCGTCGTCGCGGCCGATCACCGGGTCGAGCTTGCCGTCCAGCGCCCGCTGGGTGAGATCGAGGGTGTACTTGTCGAGCGCCTCGCGCTGATCCTCGGCGTTGGCATCACTCACGCTCGCGCCGCCGCGCAGGCTCTCGATCACACTTTCAAGCGCCTTGCGAGTGAGCCCCGCCTCTTTCAGCGCCTTGGCCGCCGCGCCGCCGGCGTCGAAGGCGGCGAGCAGCACCAGTTCGCTGGCAATGAACTGATCGCCGCGCTTTTGCGCTTCGCGGTCGGTCAGGTTGAAAAGCTTCACCAGCTCGCGGGAGGGCTGCACGTCGCCATCGAACTGGCTGACCTTGGCCAGGTCGTCGAGCTGGCGCTTGAGCGCGTCGCGAAGGCGTGAACTGGCGCCGCCCGCTTTCTCGACGAGCGCCTTAATGCCGGTATCCCGGGCATCGAGCAAGGAGAGTAAAAGATGGACCGGCTCGAGCTGATTGTGGCCCTGGCCGACGGCAAGCGACTGCGCATCGGCAATGGCGGACTGGAGCTTGGCGGTGAATTTATCGAATCGCATGGCTTTCTCCCGGGGTGGCCGCGCACTTGGACGCGCGGCGTGGCCCTGAACGGTTTTCAATTTGCCAGAAGGTTTGGCTTGACAAATTAAATGGTGCCGGGTCAGAGCGCTTTCAAGAGGTCCTGCGGCGTTAAATTCGCTTTTGCTTACATTTCACTTAGATGAGGTCGCGATCGAGCCAGATGACGCTCGCCATGCGCCCGGTGCGGCCCGAGTCGCGCCGGTAGGAGTAGAAGCGCGACTCGCAGGCGGTACAGAAGTGGCCGCCGCTGATGTGGTGAACGCCAAGCGTGGCCAAGCGAAAGCGCGCCAGCCGGTAGAGATCGGCCATATAGTGGTTGAGCCGGTAGGGGCTGTGCTCGAAGGCCTCCAGGCTTTCCGGCTGGGCGCCGACGAAGGCGCCAAACACCTCCGGGCCGACCTCGAACTGGGCGTTGGAGATCGCCGGGCCCAGCCACACCAGAAGATCGTCGGCATCGCAGTTCATCGCCGCCACGGTTGCCTCCAGCACACCGCTGGCAAGCCCGCGCCAGCCGGCGTGGGCCACCGCCACCTGCGTGCCCTGACGGTTGCAGAAGAATACCGGCAGGCAGTCCGCGGTGAGCACCACGCAAGCGTACTCGGCGGAGGTGGCGATCGAGGCGTCCGCGCTCGGCGGGCTTGGCTGAAAACTCTGCTGCACCCGGGCACCGTGAATCTGGTCGAGCCACAAAAGCGGGCGCTCGTCGCCGATCTCCTTTTGCAGCTGGCGACGGCACAGCGCCACGTGATCCGGGTGATCGCCCACATGATCCGCCGGATTGAACGCGGCGAAATCGCCCTGGCTCGGCCCGGTTTCGCGGGTGGTGACAAAGGCGCGCACGTTCGCTGGCGCCGCCCAGTCCGGCTGCAAAAGCGTGGGGTGTAAATCGATGGCATCGCTCATCGCATCGTCTCGCTATCGTCACGCAGGTAATCCAGCAGCATCACAAGCTCGTCGGGAAGCGGCGCTCTGAAGGTCATCGTCTCCTCGGTGAGGGGATGGATGAAGCTCAGCTTGCGCGCGTGCAGCGCTTGGCGGGGAAACTCGCGCAGCACCTCCTTGAGCGACTCGCCGGCGCCCGGGGGCAGCTTGGGCCGCCCGCCGTAAAGCGGGTCGCCGATCAACGGATAGCGGGCGTGGGCCATGTGCACGCGAATCTGGTGGGTGCGCCCGGTTTCGAGCTGGCAGCGCACGTGGGTGTGGGCACGAAAGCGCTCGACCACGCGGTAGTGGGTCACCGCCGGCTTGCCGGAAGCAGTGACCGCCTGGCGTTTGCGATCCTTGGGGTGGCGGCCGATAGGCGCGTCCACCGTGGCGCCGGAGACGGGCTTACCGATCACCACCGCGTCGTACTGGCGCGAAACGCTGCGCGCCTGGAGCTGCTCGACCAGCCGGGTCTGGGCGGTCAGGGTCTTGGCCACCATCATGAGCCCCGTGGTGTCCTTGTCGAGGCGGTGAACGATACCGGCGCGGGGTATTTCAGCAAGCGCCGGGCAATGATGAAGTAGCGCGTTCAGAAGCGTGCCGTCCGGGTTGCCTGCCGCCGGGTGAACCACCATGCCCGCGGGCTTATCCAGCACGATTACCGCGTCGTCCTCGAAGACGATCTCGAGCGGAATGTCCTGGGCCTCGAAGCGGGTATCCTCTTCCAGGGTGGCGTTCAGACACAGCGTTTCCAGCCCGTGCAGCTTTGCCTTGGGCTTGGCGGTTTCACCATCCACGGTCAGCTCGCCGCCGTTGATCCACGTCTTCAACCGCTCGCGGGAGTATTCGTTGAACAACTCCGCTGCGGCCTGGTCCAAGCGGGCGCCTGCAAGCGACGCCGGCACCTGGCGGGTGGCTTCAATGATGTGCGACATGCCAAACCTCTCGAGACGCGAACACCCGGTACAACGCGGCGATGCCTGCGTTTTGCGCCAAGGTGTTTTATAGTGGGCCAATTGCGACCTATTCTACCATTTCTACTTATGGCCATCTTCGCTTTTCGGTGATTGAGGCTTGTTTGCAACGAGGATGATGATGCGCGTTTTCTCCACTGCCCACCGCTTTAGCGCCGTAGCCTTGAGCCTGGCCCTGCTGGCTGGCTGCGCCAGCAGCGGCAACAACGACGCCGAGCAGGACGAAGGCGAGTTCTCCAACGTGCAGGAGCGCGAGCTCTACGAGCTTGCCCGCACCGCGCTCGAGGATAACCGCTACCCCATCGCCATCGAGCGCCTCGAGGCGCTGGACACCCGCTACCCCTTCGGCGCCCACGCCGAGCAGGCCCAGCTGGAGCTGATCTACGCCTACTACGAAAACGGCAATTGGGAAGAGGCGCGCGCCGCGGCCAGCCGCTTCATCCGCCTGCAGCCGGATCACCCCCAGGTGGACTACGCCTACTACCTGCGCGGGCTCTCCGCCTGGCAGGCCGGGCGTTTCAGCCTCGAGCGGCTGCGTCTGATCGACATTTCCAAGCGCGACCTGGGCGCATCAAGAGACGCCTACAACGATTTTCGCGAGCTGATCCAGCGCTTCCCGCAAAGCGAGTACGCCCCGGACGCCCAGCAGCGCATCATCTACCTGCGCGAGCTTCTGGCCCAGCACGAGCTGCACGTGGCGGACTACTACCTGCGCCGCGGCGCCTATCTCGCCGCCGTCGAGCGCGGGCGCTGGGTGATCGAGAACTTCCCCGAGGCTAACGCCACCCGCGACGCGCTGGCGACCATGGTCGAAGGCTACCAGGGGCTGGGCATGAACGACCGCGCCGAGGAAGTCCTCGCAGTGCTGCGCGAAAACGCGCCGAACCACGAACAGCTGCGCGGCGGCCGCTTCGTACCCAAGCACGGCTCGTAAAAAGCCACCCGCCGCTTCATTGAACGGCTCGATCCCAACGCGCCGAACGCTTTTCAAAGCGTTCGGCGCGTTGGTTTTTCTATCCACTTGGACATCTAGCCGCGCGATCAGTCGCCGGGCTGCCAGCCGTTGACGATCGGGTAGCGGCGGTCGCGCCCGAAGCCGCGGGCGGTGACGCGCACGCCCACCGGCGCCTGACGGCGCTTGTACTCGCAGCGGTCTACCAGCTTCACCACCTGGTAGACATCCGCCTCGCTAAAGCCCTCGGCAATGATCGCCTCGGCGCTCAGGTCGCCTTCGATATAGCGGCCGAGAATCGCATCGAGCACGTCGTAATCCGGCAGCGAGTCGCTATCCTGCTGATCCGGCGCGAGCTCGGCGCTCGGCGGGCGTGTGATCACGCGCTCCGGCACCGCCGGCGACTGGGTGTTGCGCCAGCGCGCAAGCTTGTACACCCAGCTCTTGTAGACATCCTTGATGGCGTTGTAGCCGCCGACCATGTCGCCGTAGAGCGTGGCGTAGCCCACCGCCATCTCGCTCTTGTTGCCGGTGGTGAGCACCATCAGCCCCTTCTTGTTGGAGATCGCCATGAGCAGCACGCCGCGACAGCGCGACTGCAGGTTCTCCTCGGTGGTGTCGCGCTCGGCGCCGGCGAAGCTCTCCGCCAGCGTCTCGGTGAACGCCTCGACCATCGGCGCAATCGGCATGACCTGGTACTCGACGCCGAGCATTTCGGCCTGCTGGGCGGCGTCCTCTTTCGAGATGTCCGCGGTGTAGTGGTACGGCATCATCACCGCCTGCACCCGCTGCGGGCCGAGCGCGTCCACCGCAATGGCCAGGGAGAGCGCCGAGTCGATGCCGCCGGAAAGCCCCAGCACCACGCCCTTGAAGCCGCTCTTGTTGACGTAGTCGCGAAGCCCGGTCACCAGCGCGCAGTATAGGCTCTCCTCTGGTGAGACTGTCTCTTCGATCTCGCCGGCCTCCGGAGTAAAGGCGCCGCTTTCCTCACGCACAAAGCGCACCGGCATTAGCCCGGCCTGCCAGTAGGGAGCGAGCACTTTCACTGAGCCGTCCGCGTCGATCACGCTGGAGCCGCCGTCGAACACCAGCTCGTCCTGGCCGCCGATGGTGTTGACGTAGACGATCGGCCGGTTCACCGCGCGGGCGCGCCGCTCGAATAGCGCCAGCCGTTCGCTGGGCTTCTCCTGATGAAAAGGCGAGGCGTTGAGCGTCACCAGCACGTCGGCGCCGGCTTCCTTCGCCGCCTCGATCGGCGCATCGACCCACAGATCCTCGCAAATCAAAAGCCCGAGTTTGACACCCTGGTGTTCGAACACCAGCGGCGACTGGCCGGGTTCGAAATAGCGCTGCTCGTCGAACACCTGGTAGTTGGGCAGCGCCTGCTTGGCGTACTCCGCGCGCCACTCGCCGTTATAGAGCACGCCGGCCAGATTGAACCGCTTGCCGTCTCTTACGCCCGGATAGCCGATGATGACCAGCACGTCGCGGGCGATCTTTTTGGCCATGGTGTCGCGGGCCTTTTGCAGGCGCGACTCCATCGAGGCACGCAATAACAGATCCTCCGGCGGGTAGCCGGTCAGAAACAGCTCGGGAAAGACGACCACGTCCGCCCGGTGTTCGATGCGCGCCTCGCGCACGGCTTCGATCGCCCTTGCGGCGTTACCGGCAATATCCCCGACCAGTGGGTCGAGTTGAGCCATGACCAGCGTTAACTCTTGCATGGGGGGTAAAATCTCTTGAGAATCCTTGAAACATGGCGTTTGGACGCGGCGCGAACACCTGGCGCTCACCTTTCCAACCGACCCGGATAGCCGACATTGTCCCGCAAGGGGGCGGCGCTGGCAAAGGCCGGGCCGTCAGGGGCTTTCCGCCTCGTGCAGCGACGACCGCGCCCCCCTCTTCCCACCCCGGGAGCAATAAAAGGATGAACCTGTTGATCATTCGGCTACTCATATTTGCGCTGGTGTTCTACGTCGGCTTGAAACTTTACGGACTGTACCGCCAGCACAAGCTCGATCGGGACAAGCCGCCCGAACGTATCGAAGGCGGCGCCATGGTGCGCTGTCGCTGGTGCGACGTACACGTGCCGGAAAACGAAGCGCTGCGCCACGACGACAAATGGTTCTGCTCGGTGGCCCATCGCGAGCGCTATATTCAGGAGACGGAGCGCTCGTAAAAACGGACTAGCCAAGGCGCTCGCGGGTGGGCAGAAAAGGCGCAGGATCGATCAGCGGCGTGCGCGCTAAAAGCGTATCGACCAACAGGTGCGTCGAGGCCGGCGCCAGCACCAGCCCGTTACGGTAGTGCCCGGCGTTGAGCGAGAGCGATTCAAAGCCCGGTAGCGCGCCGATAAAGGGCAGCCCGTCCGGGGCGCCGGGTCTGAGCCCCGCCCAGTGGTGCGCGACCGGGTAGTCGGCAAGCGCCGGCACGATCGCCTCGGCGCTCTGCACGAGCGAGGCGCGGGCGGCGGCATCGGTGGTCTTGTCGAAGCCCGCCTCTTCGAGCGTCGAGCCGACCAGCAGCAGCCCGTCGCTGCGAGGAATGATGTAGCGCCCATCCTTGAGCACGACGCGCTCGACCAGCCCTTTCGGCGCCTGGTAAGCGATCATCTGCCCTTTCACCGGGCGCACCGGAAGCTTCACGCCAATCGATGTCAAAAGCGTTGCCGTCCACGCCCCGGCGCAGAGCACGACGTGATCCGCGTGGTGGCGACCGGTACGCGTTTCGACACCGCTCACGCGGCCGCCCTGCTCGATCAGCCCGGTGATGGGCTGATGCTCATGAAGCGTGACGTTGGCCATGGCCTGAAGCCGAGCGCGCAGCGCCTGACCCAGGCGCGGATTGCGCACACTGCCCAGGGTGGGCATCCAGAGCGCGCCGCCGGCGCTTTCCGCATTGGGCTCCTTGCGGCGCACGAAGGTGTCGCTGACCCGCTCGAGCGGCTTACCCAGCGAGCGCGCCCAGCCAAGCGCGGCTTCGTCGTCCTCGACGCTCAGATACAAAAGCCCCTTCTGGCGATACTCCGGGTCGATGCCGGTCTCTTCCAGAAGGCGCAGCGAAAGCGCGGGGTAGCTCCCTTCGGACCAGCGCGAAAGCATCGAGATCGCCGGGCCGTAGCGCCAGGGGTAGAGCGGCGAGACGATCCCGCCGCCGGCCCAGGACGCTTCCTGACCGCACGCCCCGCGCTCGACCACCGACACGTTCTGGCCTGCATCGGCCAGCTGTAGCGCGGTCATCATGCCAATGACCCCGCCGCCCACGATCAAGAAATCACTCACGCTAGCTGTATCCTTTTACCTACGCCCGGCTCCGATGAAACCCACTATACGCACTCCCGGCGACCTTTAGCCTTGAAAGAGGTCAAGAGGATCATGCCATGTTCGCCGCGCGCGCCCACGTTTGTCGTTCCGGCTTTACCTTTCTCGAGCTGCTGGTGGCGTTAGCCCTGGCGGGTCTTCTTGCCCTTGGTTCGCTATCGCCGCTGCGCGCCGTTGGCCACAGCGCCGCGCTGAAGAGCGAAGCCAATCGCTTCCAGCAGGCCTTTGCGCTGGCGCGCAATACCGCGATCACTCAGCGTACCCGCGTGGTGGTTTGCCCGCTCGACGCGGCGCGCCGCTGCGACGACGACTGGAGCCGGCCGCTGGCAGTCATCCTGCCCGCCGGTGAAGGCCGCGCCCGGCGCCTGGTGCGCGTGTTCGAGCCGCACCCGCAAAGCCGGGTGCGCTACAACCGCCGCTGGCGCCAGGTGCATTACACACCGCTGGGCCACGCCAGCGGCTTCAACGGCACTTTCGAGCTGTGTAACGCTGGCGACACCGGCCGACGGCTGGTGCTAAGTCAACTCGGTCGGCTACGCGTCGACCGCGCCCGCATCGAGTGCGCCTGACTCAGGCAATGCCGTCGAGAAAGCGCTCGGCATCGAGTGCGGCCATGCAGCCGCTACCGGCGGAGGTAATCGCCTGGCGGTAGATATGATCCATCACGTCGCCGCAGGCAAACACACCGGGCACGCTAGTCGCGGTGGCGTTACCTTCGAGCCCGGAGCTGACGGTGATGTAGCCGCCCTTCATCGCCAGCTGGCCTTCGAAAATGCCGGTGTTGGGGCTGTGGCCGATGGCGATGAACAGCCCCGGCGCTTGAAGCTCCTTGACCGTACCGTCGAGCGTGGACTTCAAACGCACGCCGGTCACGCCGCTGCCATCGCCCAGCACCTCGTCGACCTGCTGGAACCACTCCAGCGCAATGGTGCCCGCCTCGACCTTCTCCAGCAGTTTGTCCTGAAGAATCTTCTCTGCGCGCAGGGTATCGCGGCGGTGCACCAGGGTGACCTTCGAGGCGATGTTGGAGAGATAGAGAGCCTCTTCCACGGCGGTGTTGCCGCCGCCTACCACGACCACTTCCTGATTGCGGTAGAAGAAGCCGTCGCAGGTCGCACAGGCGGAAACGCCCTGGCCCATGAACTGCTGCTCCGTGGGCAGGCCCAGGTAGCGGGCGCTGGCGCCGGTGGCGATGATCAGCGCGTCACAGGTGTACGTGCCGCTATCGCCTTTCAAGGTGAAGGGTTTTTCGCCCAGGCTGACTTCATGGATATGGTCGAACAGCACCTCGGTGTTGAAGCGCTCGGCGTGGGCCTGCATCTTCTCCATCAGTGCCGGGCCCTGAATGCCTTCGGCTTCGCCGGGCCAGTTGTCTACGTCGGTGGTCGTGGTCAACTGGCCGCCTGCCTGCAGCCCGGTGATGAGCAGCGGCTTCAAATTGGCGCGCGCGGCATAGACCGCCGCGGTGTAGCCGGCAGGCCCAGATCCCAGAATGATCAAACGTTCGTGACGCGTTTCCATGACACCACCTATATCGCAATAAAACCGTTCGCCGCCCTTGAACAACCGTGCGGCGACAACAAGACAAGAGAGTCTGCCTGAAATGGCGTCGAGTACAAGCAATTACAAGGGCGCCGCCGGCCTTTGGCCGAGCGCGACTTGAAAGCCAGGACTAAAATACCCATCTATCATTAATAAGCTAGGCTCTAGACAGCGCGATACCGTGACGCGCGACCCATCGCCAAGTCCCGCAATAAGAGAGGAGCATGGAATGAGCAAGATTCCCGATACGCTCAGCACCCTGGAGGTAGGCAGTCACTCTTACGCCTACTATAGCCTGCCCAAGGCTGCCGATAGCCTGGGCGACATCGACCGCCTACCCAAGACGTTGAAAATCCTTCTGGAGAACCAGCTGCGCTTTGGCGACGACGAAAGCGTCGAAAACGACGACCTGCAGGCGCTGGTGGACTGGCAGAAAGAGGGCAAATCGAGCCGCGAGATTGGCTACCGCCCGGCGCGGGTACTGATGCAGGATTTCACCGGCGTGCCCGGCGTGGTGGATCTGGCTTCGATGCGCGACGCGGTCGAGAAGCTCGGCGAGGACCCGGCGCGCATCAACCCGCTTTCGCCGGTGGACCTGGTCATCGACCACTCGGTCATGGTCGACGAGTTCGGCCACGCCACGGCGTTTGATGAAAACGTCGAGATCGAAATGCAGCGCAACCGCGAGCGCTACGAGTTTCTGCGCTGGGGTCAGCAGGCCTTCGATAACTTCAAGGTGGTGCCGCCAGGCACCGGTATTTGCCACCAGGTCAACCTGGAGTACCTGGGCAAGTCGGTCTGGACGAAAGAAGAGGACGGCAAGACCTTCGCTTTCCCGGACACCCTGGTCGGCACCGACTCGCACACTACCATGATCAACGGCCTGGGCGTGCTCGGCTGGGGCGTCGGCGGCATCGAGGCCGAAGCGGCAATGCTCGGTCAGCCGGTGTCGATGCTGATTCCCGAGGTCATCGGCTTCAAGCTCGAAGGCAAGCTTCAGGAGGGCATTACCGCCACGGATCTGGTGCTCACCGTCACCGAAATGTTGCGCAAGAAAGGCGTGGTCGGCAAGTTCGTCGAGTTTTACGGCGACGGCCTAAGGGATCTGCCGCTGGCGGACCGCGCGACGATCGCCAACATGGCCCCGGAGTACGGCGCCACCTGCGGTTTCTTCCCGGTGGATGACGAAACGCTGAACTACATGCGTCTCACCGGCCGCGACGACGACCAGATCGCGCTGGTCAAGGCCTACTGCCAGGCCCAGGGCCTCTGGCGCGAGCCAGGCGACGAGCCGATCTTTAGCGACACCCTGGGCCTTGACATGGGCACCGTCGAGGCGAGCCTGGCCGGCCCCAAACGCCCTCAGGACCGGGTATCGCTCAAGAACCTGCCCGATGCTTTCAACAAGGTGATGGAGAACGACGGCAAGCTCCAAGCCGATACCGAAACCGGCAAATTCTCCTCGGAAGGTGGCCAGACCGCCGTGGGCGTTGAGCGCAGTTTCGAGCACAACGACAGCCAGGACGTGGCCTACAATGGTCAGAACTTCCGACTCAACCCGGGCGCGGTGGTGATCGCCGCCATCACCTCCTGCACCAACACCTCGAACCCGAGCGTCATGATGGCCGCCGGCCTGCTGGCCCGCAACGCGCGGGAAAAGGGTCTCGAAACCAAGCCCTGGGTCAAGACCTCGCTGGCGCCGGGCTCCAAGGTGGTCACCGACTACCTGGCCGCCGCCGAACTCAACGACGATCTGGACGCGCTGGGCTTCAACCTGGTGGGCTACGGCTGCACCACCTGTATCGGCAACTCCGGTCCGCTGCCCGAGGAGATCGAAAAGGCGATCAATACGGGAGATCTGGCCGTGGCATCGGTGCTCTCGGGTAACCGTAACTTCGAAGGCCGCGTGCATCCGCTGGTGAAAACCAACTGGCTCGCCTCGCCGCCCCTGGTGGTCGCCTACGCGCTGGCCGGCAACGTGCAGTGCAACCTGACCACCGACGCGCTCGGCGAAGACAGCGATGGCAACCCGGTCTATCTCAAGGATATCTGGCCCTCCCAGGCGGAAATCGCCGAGGCGGTCGAGAAGGTCAACACCGACATGTTCCGCAAGGAGTATGGCGAGGTGTTCGAAGGCGACGAGACCTGGAAGTCGATCGACGTGCCGGAAAGCCAGGTGTACGAATGGCCTGACTCCACCTACATTCAGCACCCGCCGTTTTTCGAGGGCATGGGCCGCGAACCGGAACCGACCGAAGACGTCCAGAATGCCCGAGTGCTGGCGATGCTCGGCGACTCGGTCACCACCGACCACATCTCGCCGGCGGGCTCGATCAAGCCGGACAGCCCGGCAGGCCGCTACCTGCAGGAGCACGGCGTCAAACCCGTGGACTTCAACTCCTACGGTTCGCGCCGCGGCAACCACGAGGTGATGATGCGCGGCACCTTCGCCAACGTGCGCATCCAGAACGAGATGCTCGACGGCGTGGTCGGCGGCGAGACCCGCCACGTGCCGAGCGGCGAACAGATGTCCATTTACGACGCCGCCATGAAGTATCAGGAGGAAGGCACGCCGCTGGTCGTCATCGCCGGCAAGGAGTACGGCACCGGCTCCTCCCGCGACTGGGCCGCCAAGGGCACGCGGCTACTCGGCGTGCGCGCGGTGCTCGCCGAATCCTACGAGCGTATCCACCGCTCCAACCTGATCGGCATGGGCGTGGTGCCGCTGCAGTTCCCGGAAGGCCAGGATCGCAAGAGCCTGAAGCTGACCGGCGACGAGGAGGTCTCGATCGAGGGTCTGGCCGATTTGAGCCCTGGCTCGAGCGTGAAAATCACCATCAAGCAGGGTAGTGAGGAGCACACGCTGGAAGCGAAATGCCGCATCGATACGGCGAATGAGCTGGCGTACTACCGTCACGGTGGTATCCTTCACTACGTGCTGCGCAAGATGATCGGTGCCGCCTAGGCCCGGTCGACCTGCGTAGAGCCCAATGCTTGCGCGCCCCCACTCCGGTGGGGGCTTTTTTATGCTTGGCTTTTGACCA
This sequence comes from Halomonas sp. HNIBRBA4712, assembly GCF_043558675.1. Taxonomy (NCBI): domain Bacteria; kingdom Pseudomonadati; phylum Pseudomonadota; class Gammaproteobacteria; order Oceanospirillales; family Halomonadaceae; genus Halomonas; species Halomonas sp. HNIBRBA4712. Next base: position 21,427 of record NZ_JBIFXR010000013.1, read on the forward strand.
TGACACCGCTCATGAAAAAAAGCGCCGCGGTAAAAACCGCGGCGCCTGGGGTCCGAGAGCTGAGGTATGGCGCTACGTGCAGGGTTACACGGCGCGACGGCGATAGTCGCGGTAATCCGGGTCCCAGCTCACGCTTTCGATGTCCTTGCGTAGCTGGGTGCCGCTGGTGGTCAGCGCCACACCGTTGTGCTGCGCCGTCGCCGCCACTTCAAAAGCGATGGACTGGCTGATTTCGCGAATGCGCGACAGCGGCGGCAAAAGCGCGCCTTTGCCTTCCTTCACCAGCGGCGCTTCGCGCGCCAGCGCCCGCGAGGCGCTCATCAGCATTTCGTCGGTAACGCGGTTTGCCTTCGCCGCCACCACGCCAAGGCCGATACCGGGGAAGATATAGGCATTGTTGCACTGGGCGATCGCGTAGGTGCGCCCGTTGTAGACCACCGGCGCAAAGGGGCTGCCGGTCGCGACCAGCGCCTGGCCGTCGGTCCAGCGAATCACGTCCTCCGGCACCGCTTCCGCCTGAGAGGTCGGGTTGGAGAGCGGCATGATCACCGGATTCTCGCAGCCGGCGTGCATGGTGCGCACGACCTGCTCGGTGAAGATACCGCGCTGGCCGCACACGCCGATCAGTACCGTGGGCTTGATCCGGGCGATGGTCTCCTCGAGCCCCTGGCCGTTCCACTCGGCCACCAGGGCGGGGTCGTGGGCCAGCCGGCGCTGGAAATCGCGCTGCCAGCTCTGGTCCGTGGTCATCAGGCCTTCGCGGTCGATCACGTAAACCCGCTCGCGCGCCTCGCGCTCGGAGAGCCCTTCCGCCTGCATCGCGACCACCACCTGCTCGGCGATACCGCAGCCCGCCGAGCCGCCGCCGACGAACACCACGCGCTGCTGGGCAATGCTCTCTTCGCGGGCGTGACAGGCGGCCATCAGCGTGCCTACCACCACCGAGGCGGTGCCCTGAACGTCGTCGTTGAAACAGCAAAGCTCGTTACGGTAGCGCTCAAGAAGCGGTACCGCGTTGGCCTGGGCGAAATCCTCGAACTGCAAGAGCACGTTGGGCCAGCGGCGCTTGACCGCGGCGATGAAGTCCGCCATGAAGGCGTCGTACTCCTCCTGACCGACCCGCTCGTGGCGCCAGCCCATGTACATCGGGTCGTCCAGCAGCGCCTGATTATTGGTGCCGACGTCGATCATGATCGGCAGCGTGTTGGCCGGACTGATGCCGCCACAGGCGGTATAGAGTGCGAGCTTGCCGATCGGAATGCCCATGCCGCCGATACCCTGATCGCCCAGGCCCAGAATTCGTTCCCCGTCGGTGACCACGATCACCCGAACGTTGTCCTTGGTGGCGCTGCGCAGGATATCGTCCATGTGCTCGCGATCCGGGTAGCTGATAAAAAGCCCCCGGTGGTTGCGGTAGATGTTGGAAAACTCCTGACACGCCTTGCCCACGGTCGGCGTGTAGATGATCGGCAGCATCTCCTCGAGGTGTTCCGAGACCAGGCGGAAGTAGAGTGTTTCGTTATCATCCTGGATGGCGCGCAGGAAAATGTGGCGGTCCAGGTCGCTATGGCACTGCTGGTACTGGCGGTAGCTGCGCTCGAGCTGATCCTCGATGGTCTCGACCTTCTGCGGCAGTAGCCCGATCAGATTGAAGGCGAGCCGCTCCTTCTGAGTAAACGCACTGCCTTTGTTCAATAGCGGCATCTCGAGCAGGGAAGGACCGGCGTAAGGAATGTACAGGGGGCGTTTACTTTGCGTCATGGGGCTCTCTTCTCGTTCATTACTGCTGCAGCGCAGCAATATCAAGCGTTTACGATTTCTTCGGCGTAATGTATCACGCTACTACGACAAAGGTGGCACGCGCACTCGCTTTGGGCAAAAAAATGCCCCGCTTTTTTGGCGGGGCATTTGACATCAAGGATTTAGCGTCAAGCGGTCTTGGCCTTCGGTTTGCGCCCTTCCACGCCGTTGAAAAACAGCGGGCGCATCTTGACGCCGAGCATGTTGCCACCAAAGGCCGCGACCATCCAGATCCAGCCGTGCAGGCTACCCGAGGCGATGCCACTGAAGTAGGCGCCGATGTTGCAACCAAAGGCGAGCCGCGCGCCGTAACCGAGCATCAGCCCGCCGAGAATCGCCGCGATCACCGAGCGAATCGGAATGTTGAAGTTCGGCGCGAAGCGCCCGGCCAGGTGCGCTGCCGCAAGGGCCCCCAGCATGATGCCGATGTTCATCACCGTGGTGATGTCCGAGAAGATGCTGGCCTCGAGCGCCGCCTCGTTGGAGGCGGACTGCCAGTAGCCCCACTGGCTAACGTCGCCGCCGATGAACTCGAACACCTTGGCGCCCCACAGCGCGAAGGCCGAAGTGATACCCCAAGGGCGGCCGGCCAGGGCAAGCGTTGCAAAGTTCAGAAGCGCCAGCGCCACGGCGCCGGCCAGCAGCGGCCAAGGGCCTTCGAGCCAGCGTTCGCTGCCCGGCTTGGCCACCTTGGGCGCTTTTTCCAGCTGGCCGTGACGGCGGCGCTCCAGCACCACGGTCATCGCGGCGATGGCGGCGAAGATCACCAGGCTGATCGCCATGCCCACGCTCGGCCCCGCCAGCTCGACCAATGATACCGGAGCGAAGGCCGGCAGGCTCTGCCACCAGGCGAAGTGCGCGGTACCGATCACCGAACCGACGACGAAGAACAGAAGCGTAATCAGCATGCGCGCATTGCCGCCACCGGCGGTGAACAGTGTGCCCGAGGCGCAGCCGCCGCCAAGTTGCATACCCAGCCCGAAGATGAACGCGCCGACGACCACCGAAACACCGATCGGCGAGACGAACCCGGAGACCGGGTTGCCGAAAAGCGTCCCCGCGCCGAGCGCGGGGAAGAACAGCACCACGGCGATGGCGAGCATCACCATCTGCGCGCGCAGGCCGCGACCGCGGCGCTCGGTGATGAACGCCCGCCAAGCGGCGGTAAAACCGAAGGCGGCGTGGTAGAGCACCACGCCAAACAGCGCGCCGACGATCATCAGCATGCCGGTATTGGCGCTGAAGAAGACGCCGATCAACAGCGCCCCGAACACCACGGCGCCGAAGGCGGCCAGCGGCACGCGGTACTTGTTGGTAAAGGATTCGGCCTGGGGTGAGGCGGGCGTAGTCGACATGGCGTCTCCTCTCGGATTGGTTAATGGCGTATCAGGTTTGCGCGCTGTTCTGCTCGCCGGGCTCTTCATCGCGCTGTACGTAGAGCTCGTTGACCAGCACGAAGCCGATCACGGTCAGCGGCGCGGCCAAAAGCACCCCGCTGACGCCAAACAGCGTACTCGCGGCAAACAGCGAAAACAGCAGCATCGCCGGCGGCAGGCTCACCGCGCGCTGCTGCACCAGCGGCTGCAACACATTGCCCTCGATCTGTTGAATGATCACGTAGGCGATCAGGGCGAACAGCGCGGTTTCCGGACTGACCGTGTAGGCGAGCAAAAGTGCCGGAATGGCGGCGATCAAAGGGCCCACCAGAGGCACGAAATCCAGCAGTCCCGCGATCAGCCCAAGGCCGAGCGGCGCCGGCACGCCGAGTAGCCACATGCTGACCCCCACCAGTAGCCCGGTAACCGCCATCGCCACCAGCTGCCCGCCAAGCCAGAACCGCAGCGCCTTGCCGCTTTCATCCAGCGCATGGGCCAGCTTGTCGCGGCTCTTGATCGGCGCCAGCAGTAAAAGCCCTTGGCGATAAACGTTCGGCTGGGCGGCGAAGTAGATCATGCCCACGATCAACGCGAAGAAGTTCACCAGGCTGCCGCCCATCGAGACCACCACCATGCCGAACTGGGCGATGCCGTTTTCGAACATCGACCCGGCGCGCTCGCCGGCGTTCTCCATCAGCGGCTCAAGCGGCGAGCCCTCCAGGCGCTCCTGCATCTGCTCCCAGGCATCCGGCAAAAGCGAGGTCAGCGCCTCGAGTTCCGAGGCGACCTGGGAGCCGAAGGCCACGCTGATCCCCGCCAGTAGCAGCGCCAGCGCGATCACCACGATCAGAAGCGCCAGCCAGCGCGGCGCGCCGCGGTTCAAAAGCGGCGTCATGCAGGTCTGCAGAATACATGCCCCGACCACCGCGCCGAAGATCAACAGCAGTAGCCCCGTGAGCTGCCAGAGCACCAGCCCCAGCACGCCAAGCGCCAGTACGATCATCGCTTTTTCGGTAAACGTTTGGTGCCGATAGGTCGATTGCATTCACTCATTCCTTGTCGATGCAGTACGAAATCATTCGCCAGGCGCGAGCCATCCTTGCCGCCTGAATGTAGCTTACGCGCCATGAAACGGTTAGGGCCTTGGCTAAAAAAGGCCCTGCCTGGCGGCAGAGCCTCTCGTTTCCAGCGATGCCAAAGAGACTCTGCTCGTTAGCTGAAACGCCCCAGCCCCATCGCCGAGCGCAACCGATCGATGGTGCGCGTCGCCTCTTCGCGAGCGCGCTCGGCGCCCTTTTGTAGCACCGCTTCGATATGCGCCGGGTCTTCCAACAGCGCGGTGTAGCGCTCGCGCGGCTCACAAAGCTGCGTGTTCAGGTAGTCGAACACCTGGTTTTTGGCATCGCCCCAGCCGATGCCCGCCGCGTACTGCTCGCGCATCGCGGCCGCTTCCTCGGCGCTTGCGAAGGCCGCGTAGATTTGAAACAGCGTGCAGGTATCCGGGTCTTTCGGCTCGCCGGGCTCGAGCGAGTTGGTCTTGATCTTGCGAACGAGCTTCTGGAGCTTTTTCTCCGGGGCGAACAGCGGGATGGTGTTGTCGTAGCTCTTGGACATCTTGCGCCCATCGAGGCCCTTGAGCACCTCGGTCTTTTCATCCACCACCGCCTCGGGCTGAACGAAGTAGTCGCCCTTGAACAGATGATTGAAGCGCCCGGCGATATCGCGGGCCATTTCTATGTGCTGGATCTGATCGCGCCCCACCGGCACCTTGTTGGCGTTGAACATCAGGATATCCGCCGCCATCAGCACCGGATAACCAAAAAGCCCCATGGTGACGCCCTTGTCGGCGTCCTGGTTGCCCGCCGCCTCGTTGTCCGCCACCGCCGCCTTGTAGGCGTGCGCCCGGTTCATCAAGCCCTTGGCACACACGCAAGAGAGCATCCACATGAGTTCAGGGATCTCCGGGATATCCGACTGGCGGTAGAAGATCGCGTTGTCGGTATCGAGGCCCAGCGCCAGCCAGGTCGCGGCGATCTCAAGGCGCGACTGCTGCACCCGCTTCGGGTCCTGGCACTTGATCAGCGCATGGTAGTCGGCCAGAAAGTAGAACGACTGCACGTTCGGGTCCTGGCTTGCCTCGATGGCCGGCTTGATGGCCCCGACGTAGTTACCCAGATGGGGCGTGCCGGTGGTGGTGATCCCGGTCAATACACGGGTCTTGGCATTGCTCATGGTGTGATCGATCCAGCGTCAGATAAATCGGAATAAAGTGAAAGGAATTGTACACGCAAGCAAGTAAAGCGTCGCCTTGCAGCTCGCCCGGCCAGGCAACGACACCCACGCTTCCACAGCGCCCTCGCCCCTGCCTTGCGCACTTCATTGCCAAGGCGAATTACTCGGAAAGCGGCTGCCCAGGGTCAGGTTCTTCACTGGTGGCCATCACGATACGGCCGTACAGCACGGCGAGGACGATCGCGAAAAAGAGCGTGACGGCAAACATCACCAGCACCCTGAACGGCAAAAGCGCCGCGCCACTCAATAGCCCCTCGATGAACAAACCGGCCAAGCCCGGCAGCAGCCACAGCAGGACGAACGCACCAAGCTTGTGCGAGCGGGAAAGTTGCCACGCCAAGTGCAGCGTGAGCGGCTGGTCGATCGCCACTCCTGGCAATATCAATGCAAAGCGACTATAAAAATATCCCGCAACCGCCATTCCAATCCAAAAGCCCGCGACCGGAACGATCGCCAGAAGCAACGCGGCCATCACAATGGTATAAAGCGCAAGCTGATACAGGAATAAACGCGTTTCCCTGCGGCCCCAAAATAGCCCGATCCCCGCCCCCAGGGTTCTGTCACGCAAGACAGCGTTGCTTACCACAACGACCATCAACGTATAGCTGGCTATATGAATCGCTTCTGCCACCGCCTCAAAGGCGAAGTAAAATGTCAAAGACATGGGCTGCCAACGGGCTACCCCCAGCAGCATCAATTCGGCAGTAAGCGCCAGGGCCAAGGGGCCCACCAGTGCTTTTGCGATGTATCGCGTATCGCTTCGTAATATTGAAAAGGATTCTTCAAGAGTGTTGATCAGCATGGATTTTTCGCTTCTGAATTTTTCATGGCTAGTGAGAGAGCGACATGATGACCGCCGACGCTTGGCTGCCTCAAGCAGGATTTAGCCGCTCAAACCTGGGGAGGGCCTGTTCGGTGGTGCGAGTGAGCTCGGGCAATCGGGTAGTGGGTACCGCCGTGCCGGGTGATGCGGTTGTCGGTGAGTGGCTGCTGGCAGTCGAAGGATTGCCGAGAGCACTCGCGGCCTGGTGGTAAGGCGGTTGGCGGCATCGTAGGTGTAGGTAATCACTTAGGCGTGATCACCCATCATGGGGCAGAAGTTTATTTGGCCTTGGGGGGCGTATGGGTACTACTGACCGCCGTCATTGAGGTGTTCGAGCTTGCCTGAACTGGTGTAGCCACGCTCCAGGATTAGCAACTGGGCATGGCAGTAGCTGAACGATCGTTGCTACACTGCCAAGCCTACTCGGTTCCATAACTACCAGCGATCACAGACATGGCTCTCAGCTCACCGTACTGCTGCGAATGTAAGGAGCTCTGGCGCCCCGCCCTTGGCTCATGACCTACCCCACAGGCGTAAACCTGATAGTGTTGGGTCTAGTCAGTTGTCGGTATTCCATGCGCTGCTTCACTTTAATCGTTAAAGCAGCGCAGGTACCGGCGCTGGTTCGCCTGCTTTTATCAAGACAATTGAAGAGCTGAATTTATTCTATAAATCCAGCTTTTTATATCTAAACCTATGCTCAATAACAATAAAAGTAAATATCGTTATCGCCCATATAGTAATAGATAAAAAAACTGTTACCGAATTTTTTTCAAGGTACCCTTCATTGACTATCCAACCTGGCAAAGGCGATAAACAGCCAAGAAAAATCATAAGCAATAGCAATTTCTTATAGCCGATTAACTTATAAACCGCTCTTTTATAAAAATAGAAAATAAACTGAAAAAAAATTATAATCAGCAACAGCAACTCACTCATCCTCATCTCCATTAGCAATAAAATTGCGAGCGGTATTAGTAATTCCCAGAGTCCCTGAACCAGCTTCTATCAGGAGCCCGCCACGAGACATAGTTTCGTAATTCCTAACGTAATCAGTGCTAATGTTTCTAAAAAGACGCCATGAGTCAGGCGAAACCACTTTCCTAGTCAAACCTCCAACAGAAGTACCTAAATTGGCTGTATCAACAGCAAGATTGCCCATTTTTTCGCCCCCTGAAGCAATGGCCGCGCTACGTATATATCCATCCTCTCCAGTATAAGCTTCTTGTAAACTATTCACTCCTAAGCCTATCATAGGCCCACCCAGCATACAGCCTGCAACCGTTGAGCAGAATGCTGCCCCAGTCATAATCTGACCCGCGCCACCCAAATAGTTAGCAGCAGTATTTGCATATTCCCAAGCATTATCTCTAAACGAGGAAGATGTTTCTTTTAGAGACTCATAACCATTACGAGTAGTATTCGCGACAGCTTCATATCCACTACGCGCTGAACTGGCTACGGAATTATAACCATTACGTATAGAACTATTAACATTAGCCCAGACTCCCTCTAACCCCATTGGGTCTATCATTCCAATAGGGCTTCTCACGTAAGTATACAAATTTACCCCACCGCTCAATCCGATCGGATCCTGACTAATATACCGCCCCTGCTGAGGGTCATAATACCGATGCCGGTTGTAGTAGAGCCCACTCTCCTCATCCTGCCACTGGCCCTGGAAGCGTATCGGCTGGGTGGTGTTGCCGCGCTCGTTTCGCACTGCCG
>NZ_JBIFXR010000014.1:0-27870 GCF_043558675.1 Halomonas sp. HNIBRBA4712
CGCTCCCCTTCCAGAAGGAAGAAGACCAGAAGCGGATCAAACTCGGCTCAAGGTTCAAACGAATTTACCATGATACCCCGAAGGGTATCGGTGTGTTCGTCTGCCTTGATGATAGTGTGACTTGTCACCCTCATCGGCAAACGCCCACATGAATTGCCTGATCAGATTGTTAAAGAGCTTTTCGACGACGCGTTCGATGACCCGAACCGCTTGCCCGTCGAGGAAGGCGTATTCTACGCATTCCGCTGGATTTGTCAAGCGCTGATTTCAGCAAGTGAAGCGAGCCATTCAAACCAACCGAACATTGCTCCAACTTCCTGACAAACCGAAGGTTTTCACCTTCATCCACCGCTGGAAACGCTTGGCGTCCCCGGCAGCGGATGCGTACTTTACGGATTGGCCGGCGTGAGTGCAAGCGGTTTTGTAAAAAACTTTCACGGCTAATCGCCCGGTCGTTTTTCCTCTCGAAAGGTATCGACGATTCGCCAATGTCGGCGCAACGATAAACCCCATACGCTTGTTAGAGATTCGACGACACCGCTTCACTATTTTTTGACAGGCACACTCCATGGCTCGCCCAACGATCGTCACTTCGCGCGATATCGACTTATGAGCATACGGCGATGGCGTATCGGGCGCCTGGGGTGGACGCTTGCCCTGGTAGCGGGACTTGGACTTTGCATTTGGCAGGCGGCGGATTTTGCCAAGGTACAGGCGCTGGCCGAGCTCGAGGAGGATGCTGAAAATGAGCTGCGCCTATCGGCGGCGAATCTCAACGGCTACCTGCTGCGCTTTGACTATCTACCGCCGATGCTGGCCACCCGGGAAGCCGTTCGGCGCTTTCTGGCCGCGCCGCAGAACCAGAATCCCATGGCGCTCAACGTGCTGCTGGACCGGTTTCGCTTTACCGCCGGCGTGTCGGACGTCTACCTGCTGGACCGGGAAGGGACGACGCTGGCCGCCAGCAACTGGCACCGGCCTACGACCTTCATCGGCCACAACTACGCGTTTAGAAGCTACTACACCCAGGCGATCAACGGTCAGCAGGGGCGTTTTTACGGGCTGGGCACTCAGTCGCTCGAGCGCGGCTACTTCTTCTCCGCCCCGGTATGGCTCGACGATACCGCCCCGGACGCCTCGCCGGACGGGGTGATCGTGATCAAGGTGCTGCTCGACGACGTAGAGCAGAGCTGGGCGGAGCAGGATGCCGAGCTATTCGTCACCGACGGCGACGACATCATTTTCATGGCCAGCCGGCCCGAGCTTCGCATGCGCTCGCTCACCCCGCTCGATGCACGCCAGCGTGAGGCGCTGCGGGAAACCCGGCGCTACGCAATGGAGCCCCTGGCGTATTCGGGCATCGAAGTGGAAGCCGGGCACGCTGGCCAAAGCCGCCTGGTGAATTTCGCGCGCGGCCCGCTCGCCGGCGAACGCTACCTGAGCTTGACCCGCCCTATCGTGGAGTTTGGCTGGCAGATGCATATTCTCAAGCCGCTCACCTCGGTGACCAGCGCTCAGTGGGTGGCCGCACTGATGGCGGGCGGGCTTTACGGGCTTCTCGTGCTGGGTGGCGGTATCGGCTGGCAGCGCCTTCGGCTACGCCGCGAGCGCGAAGCGTTCGCCGAACGCGAGCGCCAGACCCTGGCGCGAGTCCGTGACGAGCTCGAGATCAGCGTGGCCCGGCGTACCCGCGACCTGGTCGCCAGTAACCAGCGCCTTTCCAGTGAGATCGACGAGCGCCTGCGCGCCGAGGAAAGCCTGCGCCAGACCCAGGAGGAGCTGGTTCAGGCCGCCAAACTGGCGGTGCTCGGCCAACTGGCGGCAGGGATCAACCACGAACTCAACCAGCCGCTGGCGGCGATTCGCGCCTACGCCGAAAACGCCAAGCGATTCATCGCGCTCACACGCACCGCGCAGGCCGACGCCAACCTGAGCCAGATCGTCGAGCTGACCGAGCGTATGGCGGAGATCAGCGCCCAGCTGCGCCAGTTTTCGCGCAAGAGCAGTGAGCGACACGAGAATATCGCCGTACAGGCGTGTATCGATTATGCGCTACGCCTGTTTCAGGGCCGGCTGCGCGACCAGAACGTCAGCGTCGTGCAAAAGCTGCCGGCCGAGACCCTATGGGCCAGCGGCGACCTGGTGCGTCTGGAGCAGGTGCTGGTGAACCTGATCGGCAATGCGCTACAGGCGATGGAAGGCCAAAACGCGCCCGCGCTCACGATCGAGGCGCACCAGAGCGGCGCCACGGTACATATTTGCCTCGAGGATAGCGGCCCGGGGATCGATGAGGCGCACCTCAAGCGTATCTTCGAGCCGTTTTTCACCACCCGTGCGCCGGGCAGCGGCCTGGGGCTGGGGCTTTCGATCTCTTCGCGTATCATGGCGGACCTGGGAGGTTCGCTGGTCGCCGGCAATACGCCTCGCGGCGCCTGCTTCACCGTAACGCTGGCCGCCGGCGCCCCGCCCGCCTCGTCCCCTGCCCAATCGCTGGAGAGTCGCCATGCATGAGCCCGACGCGCGCCCCGTGATCGTGATCGACGACGAAGCGCATCTGCGCATCACCGCGAGCCAGACGCTGGAGCTTGCGGGCTACGCGCCGCGCTGCTTCGAAAACGCCGAGCAGGCGCTGGCCGCGCTTGCGCCTCATTTTCCCGGCGTGGTGGTCAGCGACATGCGTATGCCGGGCATGGACGGCATGGCGCTTTTACACGAGCTCAAGCGCCGCGACCCGACCCTGCCGGTCATCCTGATCACTGGCCACGGCGATATCTCCACCGCCGTGGAGGCCATGCGCGCCGGTGCCTGGGACTTTCTGGAAAAGCCCTTCGCCGGCGAGCAGCTTCTTGACGTGGTGCGCCGCGGTATAGAAAAGCGCCAGTTGAGCCTGGAGAACACGCATCTAAAGGCGGAGCTCGAGGCGCAGCAGGCCGCCCTCGGCCCGCGGCTGGTCGGCCGCACGCCGGTGATTTCACACCTGGCGGCGATGATTCAGCGCATCAGCCAGGTCGAAGCCGACGTGCTGCTGTTCGGTGAAACCGGCACCGGCAAGGACCTGGTGGCGCGGGCGATCCACGAGCGTAGCGCCCGCCGCGGGGCGCCATTCATGGCGATCAACTGCGGCGCGGTGCCGGAGCACACCATCGAGTCCGAGCTCTTCGGCCACGAAAAGGGCGCCTTCACCGGTGCGGTGGAGCGGCGCATCGGCAAGTTCGAGCACGCCAACGGCGGCACGGTGTTTCTGGACGAGATCGAGTCGATGCCGCCGGCGCTGCAGGTGAAACTCTTGCGCGTGCTCCAGGAACGTAGCGTCGAGCGCCTGGGCGCCAACGAAACCGTGGGACTCGATATTCGCGTGATCGCCGCGACCAAGGAGGATTTGAAGGTCGCCGCCGATGAAGGGCGCTTTCGCGAGGATCTCTACTACCGGCTCAACGTAGTGACGTTGCCCTTACCGGCGCTACGCGAGCGCCGCGAGGACATTCCGCTGCTGTTTCAGCACTTCGCCGTGGTCGCCGCCAACCGCAGCGGCCTTGAGGCACCGACAATCGACAACCAGGCCGTGGCGACGCTGCTGGCCCACGACTGGCCGGGCAACGTGCGCGAGCTTAGAAATCTGGCCGAGCGCTACGTGCTGCTCGGCGCGGCCTTCGATTACCGTCTGGACGTGCTGCTCGCCGGCGACACCTCGAACGCCCAGGAGCCGACGCTGCCGCGTCAGGTCGAGCTGTTCGAGAAAAGCCTGATCACCCAGTCGCTGGCCCGCCACCAGGGCCGGGTGACGGATGTCTGCACGCACCTGGGGTTACCGCGCAAGACCTTCTACGACAAGCTCAAAAAGCATGGCCTGAGCGCCGAGGATTACCGCCACAAAAGCGAGCCCTGATGCAGAAGTTCGGCCAGCGCCCCCCAGGGCGGCACCCAAGGCATCAGCGTCAACAGCGCGATCAGCATGAGAAGGTTGGAGACCGGGCGGCGGCTGTCGCCAAGCTTCAGCGCCGTGCCAAAAGAACGCTTGAGCCGCGCGCCTTCGAGATCGACGCTGAACAGCTCATCGAGCCCCAGGTGAATCAGAAACCCCACCAGCAGCGAAGCGCCGTGGGACCAAGCGATCCAGGCCGGCTGCAGCAGCGCGTGATAGCTGAGCGCCGCCCCGGCGCTGGCGCACAGCGCGCCTGCGAGCAGCGAGTGCCAAATCCCGCGATGAACGGTGAGTTTGGAAAACAGGATGCTGGCCAGATAGCGCACGCTGAAGTAGATCCCGCCGCAGGCCACCAGCAGCGCCCCCGGCGCCAGCCAGGGCTCCAGCAGCAGCACGCCGATCACCAGCGAAGGCACCGAGAGCAGGTTGAAGATCAAGCGGATCGACTTTGAGCGGTCGGCGTCGATATCCGGCAGGATACCGCCGAAGGCGACCAGTAGAACCATCACCACCGCTTGAGCGGGCGACCACCACTGGGCGTGGTAGCCCCCGTACGCGAAAAGCGTGCCGCCCGCCGCCGCGACCGTAATGTGCGTGCGAAAATTCGCCATGATGCGGCACCCATAAAACTGTATAAATTAACAGATTATAAGCGCAGGCGACACGCTGGCGATAGCCGCGAGAGATAAAAAGAGAGATAAAAAAGAGTGTCAGGCCAACCGGTTAGCTCGCCGTATCGGCCTGTTCGGCAAGAAATTGATCCTTCAGCTTCACGTAATTGGCCGCCGTGTAGGTGAAAAACGCCCGCTCCTTATCCTTCAACGGGCGCAGCGCCTTGGCCGGGCTACCGCCGTAGACATGGCCGCTTTCCAGACGCTTACCCGGTGTGACCACGGCGCCGGCGGCGACGATCACCTCGTCCTCGACCACCGCGCCGTCCATCACGATCGCCCCCATACCGACCAGCACGCGGCTACCGAGCGTGCAGCCGTGCAGCAGCGCCTTATGGCCGATGGTGACGTCGTCGCCCACGGTGAGCGCAAAGCCCTCCGGATTGAAGTCGCTGGCGTGAGTGATGTGCAATACGCTGCCATCCTGTACGCTGACCCGGGCGCCGATGCGAATACGGTGCATGTCACCGCGAATCACCGTCATCGGCCACACCGAGCAGTCGTCGCCAAGCTCCACATCGCCGATCACCACGCTTGCCGGATCGATGAAGACCCGCTCGCCAAGCCTGGGCGTCTGCCCCTTGAACGCTCTCAACGCCTTGCTCATCTCTGCTCCTCGAGTTGCCGGGTCAGCCCAGCGACAGCACGCCGCCGATCAGCACCACCAGCGTTAACGGAATCGATACGAAACGAAGCGTAGCACGCCACAGCCGATAGCCACGACCGCCCGCCCCCAGCGCTTTCTCGCCGAGTGCCTCGGGCAGCACCCAGGCAGCGAAGACCGCGATAAAGAGCCCGCCCAGCGGCAGAAACACATCCGGCGGAATCGAGCTCAAGAGCTCGAACACGTTGCGCCCCCAGAGCGGACGAAACCCTTCGAGCGTGGAAAACGAGAGCGCGGCCACCACGCCCAGAAGCCAGACGCACACCGCCACCAACGCCGTGCTGATACTGCGCCGCCAGCCAAAACCGGTGAGCGTGGCGACCATCGGCTCGGCCAGATTGATCGCCGAGGTCCAGGTCGCCAGCAGCAACAGCAGGAAAAAGCCCCCCAGCCAGACGCTGCCAAACGGCAGCTCGGAAAAGGCGATGGGCAGCGTGACGAACATCAGCCCCGGCCCCTGGGTCGGGTCGAGCCCCTGAGCGAAGACCACGGCGAAGATCGCAACGCCGGCCAGCAGCGCCACGCTGATATCGAGAATCGCCACGCTGAAAGCCGCTCGGGTCAAGCTCTGCTCCTCGGGCATGTAGGCGCCGTAGGCCATCAGCGCACAGGCGCCCACCGCCAGAGTAAAGAAGGCGTGCCCCATGGCATGAAACACCACTACCGGGGTGATGGCGTCAAAGGAGGGCAGGAAAAGCCAGCCAAGCGCCGGGCCGAAGCCGTCTGTGCTCGCCCCAAAACCCACCAGCACCAGCAGCAATAGATACAACAGCGGCATGAGAAAGTTATTGAGCCGCTCGAGGCCCTTGGCCACGCCCGCGGCCACCACGGTCATGGTGATGAACAGAAACAGCGAGTGATTGAAGATCAAAAGCCAGGGGTTGGCCAGAAAGGCGTCGAAACCGGCGCCGATCGCCTCTGGCGACTGGCCCTCGAAGGTGCCGTTGATCGACGCGACCAGAAACTCGATCGACCACCCCGACACCACCGAGTAGAACGACAGAATACAGAACACCGTCAGCGCGCCGAATAGCCCCAGGTAGCGCCAGCGCGGGCTCGCCTGGCTTTGATGGGCGAGAGTGGCCATTGAGCGCAGCGGGCTCTGGCGCCCGGCGCGGCCAATCAGGATTTCCGCCATCATCACCGGAATACCGAGCAGCAGTACGAACGCTACGTAGAGCAGCATGAACGCCGCACCGCCGTTTTCACCGGCGATGTAGGGAAAGCGCCATATATTGCCAAGACCCACCGCCGCCCCGGTCATCGCAAGGATAAAGGCGCGTCTGGATCCCCAGCGCTCTAGCGTGTCGTTCATCACCGGCTCCTGCTCGTGGCGGTCATCGAAGCCGGCAAGCCTAGCAGGCGCTTGGCCAAAGGCCAATTACCTCGGGAGCCCGGCGGATACCGCCGCCGCCATTGAAAGCGCAGCGCATCGCCCACACTGTGTCATGATTGCTGCGTGATCGCGCTTCTCTACTTTCAACGAGGTGTCCATGTCCCATAATCCGCTGCTTGAGACACACGAGCTTCCTCCTTTCGCCGATATCCGCGCCGAGCACATCGTGCCGGCGGTGGACACACTGTTGGAGGAGAGCCGCCAGGCCATCGAGTCCCTCGTCGACCGGGCAGGCCATACGCCACCCACCTGGGCAAACTTCGCCGCGCCGCTCGAGGAGGTCAACGACCGTCTCTCCCGCGCCTGGTCCCCGGTGAGCCAGCTCAACAGCACCATGAACTCGCCGGAACTTCGCGAGGCTTATGAGGCGTGCATCGAAAAGCTCTCCGCCTTCGGCACTTGGGTCGGTCAGCACGAAGGGCTTTTTCACGCCTGGCAGGCGTTGAAGGAAGAGCCCACATGGTCGAACCTCGATGCCGCCCAGCAGCGCACCGTGGATAACGCCCTGCGCGATTTCCGCTTGGCCGGTGTCGACCTGCCAGCGGAGACAAAAACGCGCTACGGCGAGATCCAGGCGCGGCTTTCGCAGCTTTCCAACCAGTACTCCAACCACGTGCTGGACGCCACCCAAGCGTGGCACAAGGATATCGAAAGCGTCGAGGAGTTGGCCGGCGTGCCGGAAAGCGCTCTTGAAACGCTCAAGGCGATCGCCGAGGCCAAGGGCGTCGGGGGCTACCGCATCACTCTCGACTTCCCAAGCTTTTTCCCGGTGGTCAGCTACGCCGACAGCCGCGCGCTGCGCGAAGAGGTGTACACCGCCTTCGTCACCCGCGCTTCCGATCAAGGTCCTAACGCCGGCCGCTTCGACAACGCCGCGCTGATGGAAGAGATTCTTGCGCTGCGCCAGGAGCTTGCGCGGCTTTTAGGCTTTGCCACCTACGCCGACCTGTCGCTTGAAACCAAGATGGCGGAGTCGCCGGCCCAGGTACAGGCGTTCCTGGCTGATTTGGCCGAACGCGCCAAGCCCCAGGCCGAGGAAGAGTTCGAGGCGCTTGGCCGCTTCGCTCGCGAGGAGCTTGGCCTTGATACCTTGAAGCCCTGGGACGTCGCCTACGCCAGCGAGAAGCTTCGCGAGGCGCGCTACGCGATCAACCAGGAGCAGCTTCGCCCCTACTTCCCCGCCCCGCGTGCGGTCAAGGGGCTCTTCCAGGTGCTGGAGCGCCTGTTCGGTCTTCAGGTCGAGGAGGATTCGAGCGCGCCCACCTACCATCCGGACGTGCGCTATTACACGATTCTCGACGACGCCACGCCGATCGCCGGCTTCTATCTCGATCTGTACGCCCGGGAAGGCAAGCGCGGTGGCGCCTGGATGGCGGACTGCCGCGTGCGCAGGGAAGGCGAACACGGCCTGCAGCTGCCGGTGGCGTTTCTGACCTGCAACTTCACCGCCCCGGTCGGCGACAAGCCCGCGCTACTGACCCACGACGAAGTCACCACGCTCTTTCATGAGTTCGGTCACGGCCTTCATCACATGCTCACCCGCCAGTCGATCGCCGATATTTCCGGCATCAACGGCGTGGCCTGGGACGCGGTGGAGCTGCCCAGCCAGTTCATGGAGAACTACTGCTGGGAGCGCGAAGGCATCGATTTGATCTCCGGCCACGTCGAGAGCGGTGAGCCGCTTCCCGAGACGCTGTTCGAGCGCCTGCTGGCGGCGAAGAACTTCCAGTCCGCCATGGGCATGATGCGCCAGCTCGAGTTCTCGCTGTTCGATCTGCGCCTTCACTTTGAACTCGAGGCGCCGTCGGCGAGCGATATTCAAGCGCTGCTGGATGACGTTCGCCGTCAAACATCGGTGGTGCCCACGGTCGAGTTCAACCGCTTCCAGAACAGCTTCAGCCATATTTTCGCCGGCGGCTACGCGGCGGGCTACTACAGCTACAAATGGGCGGAAGTGCTCTCGGCGGACGCCTGGAGCGCCTTCGAGGAGGCGGGCATCTTCGACCCGGCCACGGGCGGGCGTTTTCGCCAGCAGATTCTGGAAAAAGGTGGCGCCGAGGACGCGGCCAAACTGTTCGAGGCGTTTCGCGGCCGCGAGCCGAGCGTCGAGCCGCTTCTACGCCACAGCGGTATTCGCGCCGCCTGACGATCCGCTTTTATCAACACGGAGCGCGGCGTGGCCGCGCTCGGGAGACACCATGTCGAGTGTGAAACGCTTCATTGCCGGGGTGACCTGCCCGCGCTGCGCGGCCATGGACCGCATCCGCGCCTGGGAGCAGAACGGTATCCGCTATCGTGAGTGCGTGAGCTGCGATTTTTTCGAGCAGCTCCCCATTGAAGACGAAAACTCCTCGGAGCTGACCACCCGCGTCAACCAGGTACGCGAGGAGCAAAAAAACCAGGACGTCCAGCCGGTGCGGATTCTCGACCCCAAGGGCACCCCCTGACTCCCCCTTCTCGCCTGAGCTTTTTACGCCCCCCCTTCCAGCAGTACGTTTCAGGTGTGCGGTTTTTCGCACACCTTTCTCTTCCCATTGTGCGAACATCCAGCCATTACGCAATGATGGCTGGGCGACTAAAGTCGAACGAAAAATATTCAACTCTTTGTTATTAAAGATTTAACCCA
This sequence comes from Halomonas sp. HNIBRBA4712, assembly GCF_043558675.1. Classification (NCBI taxonomy): domain Bacteria; kingdom Pseudomonadati; phylum Pseudomonadota; class Gammaproteobacteria; order Oceanospirillales; family Halomonadaceae; genus Halomonas; species Halomonas sp. HNIBRBA4712. The sequence goes on from NZ_JBIFXR010000014.1 coordinate 9,280, forward strand.
GAGCTGGCACGAGGATCGCTCTATACATGTGGCTTAACCGGGCCGCTGCGCCCGCCAATGTCAATAACAGCCAGGGAATCCTCGCCATGCGTCCACTCACGCCCAAGACCGCACTTTTGCTCGCAAGCTCCGCTCTCGTTGCCGCTGCCGGTAGCGCCAGCGCTCAGGACCGCGCCGACTGGCCGGAGAACTTCACCGTAGGCACCGCAAGCCAGGGTGGCACCTACTTCGTTTACGGCTCCGGCTGGGCCAACTTCATCGCCGACGAGCTGGGGCTTTCCGGCGGCGGCGAAGTCACCGGCGGCCCGACCCAGAACCTGGCGCTGGTTCACTCCGGTGACATGGCCTTTGGCCTGACCACCATGGGGCCGGCCGCAGATGCAGTGAACGGCGAGAGCCCGCTGGCGCCGGGGCTTCAAATGGACAACGTCTGCGCGCTGTTCCCGATGTACGAGACGCCGTTCTCGATCACCGCGCTTTCAAGCTCCGGCATCGAGTCGATTTCGGACATCCCCGACGGCGCTCGCATCGGCTTTGGCCCGGCGGCCTCCACCTCGGACACCTACTTCCCGGCGATGCTGGAAACCCTGGGCGTGAACTTCGAGCGCCGTAACGGCGGCTGGTCGGATCTCGGCGGCCAGCTCCAGGATGGCCTTCTCGACGTCATCGCCTTCGCTGCAGGCATTCCGATCCCGGCGGTGAGCCAGCTGGAAGTCCAGACCGACGTCAACATCATCTCGTTTACCGACGAAGAGCGCGCCACTGTGCTCGACAACTACCCGGTCGCGGAGTACGACATTCCGGCGAGCACTTACACCACGCTTGAAGAGGATTCACCGGTCGTTTCCATGTGGAACTTCGCCATGGCGGGCTGCGATCTTCCCGAGGACTTCATCTATGAGGTCACCAAAGTCACCATGGAGAACAACGACCGCATGCGCTCGATTCACCGTAGCGCCGAAACTACCGTGCCGGAAAACGTCGTGCACAACACCGTGCTGCCCTTCCATCCGGGTGCGGCGCGCTGGTTCGAGGAGAACGGTTACGAGATCGACGACAGCCTGATCAAGTAAGTCGACCCACTCGCTTTTTGCCCCGCCGGCGGCGCCGCGCGGGGCCGTTTTGTCTCTCCCTCTATTACCGATTACTGAAGGTGACCTCTCATGAGTCACAACGCCGACTCCCCCCCACATGACGTCAAGGATGAAGGTCACGTCACCGCGGCCTCGAGTGCGACGATCGCCGATGGCGTCGACGAGGAAGCGGTCGAAGCCAACCGGCGCGTGTTTACCGGCTGGCAGTTTCTACTTTTCGCTACGCTCGCGATCCTCTATTCGGGGTTTCACCTCTTTTCGCTGAACGTCTACCCGATCGAAACCTGGTCGTTTCGTATCATCCACATCGCTGGTGCGCTGATTCTCGGTTACGGGCTCTTCGCCGGCGCCCGCTTTGCCGACGCCGACACCCAAGCCTCGCCGGTATGGCTCAGGGCGCTGGGGTTCGCGCTGCTGATTCCGGCGGCCTATACGCTGGTGCAGGTATTTCTGATGCAGCAGACGCTCGCAGGCGGCGCCATGCGCATCGACCCCGCCGTCGAGAACTGGCACTTCGGCTATCCGCTGATGGCGACCACCGCCGCCGCCATCGCGCTCTCCTGGGGCTTTCGCCTGGAGCGTGACCGCTTCAACCCGGCGGATCTGGTGTTGATGGTGTGCGCGCTGGCAAGCGCCGGGTATCTTCTCTTGATGTACAACACGCCCCTGCGCGCCTCGACCGGCACCTCCTTTGCGCCGATCGGCATCTCCTGGGCGGCGATCGCCGGCTCGCTATTGATTCTGGAGCTGACCCGGCGTGTGGCGGGCCTGGCGCTGGTGGTGATCTCCGTTATCTTTCTGGGCTATGTGTTCGCCGGGCCTTACCTGCCGGGCTTTCTGGGCTATCCGGGGCTCTCACTGCAGCGCTTTTTCAGCCAGGTCTATACCGACGCAGGTATTCTCGGGCCGACCACCGCGGTCTCCTCGACCTACATCATCCTGTTCATCATCTTCGCTGCGTTCCTGCAGGCCTCGAAAGTGGGCGACTACTTCGTCAACTTCGCCTTCGCCGCCGCCGGGCGCGCCCGCGGCGGCCCGGCGAAGGTGTCGATTTTTGCCTCGGGCTTGATGGGCATGATCAACGGCACCTCCGCCGGTAACGTGGTCTCCACCGGCTCGTTGACCATTCCGCTGATGAAGAAGGTCGGCTACCCGGCGCGCAGCGCCGGCGCCATCGAGGCGGCGGCCTCTACCGGCGGGCAGATCATGCCGCCGATCATGGGCGCGGGCGCCTTCATCATGGCGGAAGTCACCGGCATTCCGTATACCGAGATCGCCCTCGCCGCGCTGATTCCGGCGATTCTCTACTTCGCCTCGATCTACTTCATGGTCGATTTCGAAGCCGCCCGCAAGGGCATGCGCGGCATGCGCCGCGACGAGATTCCGCGCTTCTCGCGGCTGGTAAAGCAGGTCTACCTGTTCGCGCCGATCATCATTCTGATCAGTGCGCTGTTCATGGGCTACTCGGTGATTCGTGCGGGCACGCTCGCCACGGCCTCGGCGGCGGTGGTGAGCTGGCTCTCGCCGCACAAGATGGGCGTGAAGGCGATCCTCAAGGCGCTACAGCTCGCCGGCACCATGTCGATCCAGATCATCGCCGTATGCGCCTGTGCGGGCCTGATCGTCGGGGTGATTTCGCTGACCGGCGTCGGCGCGCGCTTCTCCTCGCTTTTATTGGGGCTTGCCGGCGTTAGCCAACTGCTCGCGCTGGTGTTCGCCATGCTGATCAGCATTCTGCTCGGCATGGGGATGCCGACCACCGCCGCCTACGCGGTCGCGGCGTCGGTGGTCGCCCCGGGTTTGATCAACATCGGCATCCAGCCGCTGGTGGCGCACTTCTTCGTGTTCTACTTCGCGGTGGTCTCGGCGATCACCCCGCCGGTGGCGCTCGCCTCCTACGCGGCGGCGGGCATCTCGGGGGATAACCCGATGGGCACCTCGGTGGCGTCGTTCAAGATTGGCCTGGCGGCGTTCATCGTGCCGTTCATGTTCTTCTACAGCCCGGCGATGCTGATGGAGGGCTCGGCGCTTCAGATCCTGCGCGTGGGCGTGACCGCCACGCTCGGTATCGTGCTGCTTTCGGGCATGGTGCAGAAGTGGTTCTTCGGGCCGGTCAACGGCGTCACGCGAGTGGTGATGCTGGTCGGGGCGATCTTTCTGATCTACGGCGGCATCTACACCGACGCGGCGGGGCTTGCGATCGCCGTGGCTCTGTTTCTGATGCAGCGGCGCCAGCGTGTCCCTGCGCGCTCGAGCAGCCCGTCCTGAAGGGCTGCCGTCCGGGCAGGGATCCGCCACCTGCGCTTCCCGCTGGGACGCGCCGGTGGCGGATAAAAGGTGGTATGTTAAGCGGCGATGCGGCGCCGTTTTTATAGGCTCCTTTTCCACCCGCTTTCGTCTGGACGCCTCATGGATCTCTCCCTTGCCACGCTACTGGGCCCGCTGCTGACGCTTTTGAGCTTCGTGGCGCTGGGGCTCGTCGCCGCCCGGCGGCTTCAAGTGGACCCGCGCCCCATCGCGACCCTGCTGGTCTACGTGATCGCGCCGCTCACCGTCTTTCGCGCGCTGATGAACGGCGAGCCGACCGCGGATTATCTGCTGCTTACGCTATCGCTTTTTTTACTTACAAGCACCATGGCGCTGGTGGTCAACGCGTTGGCGCAGCGCCACTTCGGCGCCCACGAGGCGGCGCTTCTGGCGTTCTCTTCGGGCACCGGCAACACCGGCTACTTTGGCCTGCCGATCGCGCTGATTCTGCTGCCGCCGGAAGGGGTCACGCTCTATCTGTTCTGCATGCTGGGAATCAACCTCTACGAGTTCACAGTGGGCTTCTACCTGAGCGCGCGCGGTCAGTTTTCGGTGCGCCAGAGCCTAATCAAGATCAGCCGGCTGCCGCTGCTCTACGCGTTTGGCTCGGCGCTTTTGCTCAGCGCGCTGTCGATACGGCTACCCGAGCCGGTGATGACGTCGCTTTCCGTGTTTCCAGCAAGCTATACGCTGCTGGGCATGATGATCATCGGCATGACCCTGAGCCAAGTGAAGCTGGCCGCCTGGGACAGCCGCTTCGTGCTCGCCTGCGTGGGGCTTCGTTACGTGGTGTGGCCGCTGTTGATGCTTGTCATCGTGCTCGCACTTGCCGCCTTCACGCCGCTTTCGCCCACGCTTGGGCTGGCGCTTTTGCTCTTGAGCGTGGTGCCGATGGCCTCCAACGTGGTGGTGGTCGCCATGGAGCTTGGCATCGAGCCGCAAAAGGGGGCGCTGGCGGTGCTGGTTAGCACGCTGCTGGCGCCGCTGCTGATACCGCTGTACCTGGGTGTCATGCTGTCGCTGACCGGGCTTGGTTAGAAGGCCGCCGTTTAAAAACCGGCCACGCCGAAGGCGCGTAGCTGGATCGCCATGCGCTCGATCTCGGGGTGGCTGAAAAACGCCGCCAGCGCTTCGCTGCGCACGGGGCCGACGCCGGGGCGGGCCTCCCAATCGGCTGCGCTTAACGCCTTTAGGGTGTCCCACTCCTGCAGGCGCGCGTCCGCTCCCGGCGGTACGCCAAGTGCCGCAAGCCAGGTCGCGAAGGAGGCGCCGCGTGCCTGGTCAAACGCGCTTAAAAGCGTTTCGGCGCGCGCCTCGCCGATGCCGGAAACCTGCGTGAGCGCCTCGCGACTCAACCGCTGCCAGCCCAGCAGATCGTCCACTGCCCCCGCCTCCAGCAGCGCCCGCCAGGTACCTTCGCCCACGCCGCGCATGTTCAGCCGCTCGCCAAGGTAAGTCAGCCGCGCCAAAAGCTGATCGAAACAGCCCGGCGTCAGCGAAAAGCAGCTCAGAAGATGATAGCGCTCCGGCGTTGGCGGGGTCAGCTCGGCGCGCTCGCGGGTGTGCCAGACCACCTCATTTACCTGGGGGATGGTGAGCCCGGCCAGCGCGACGGCGATCTGGTCGCCGGGGCGCACGTCCCACTCGCGCCAGCGATCGAGCGAGCCCAGTGACACCCGCGTGATGCGCCGCCCGTCGAGCTCGACCGGGTAGAGGTGGAGCAAAGGCGTGATACGCCCGGTGCGGCCGACGCGAAACTCGACGCCGCGCACCTGGGCCAGCGCCTGGCTCGGCGGGTACTTCCAGGCCACCGCCCAGCTCGGCGGCGAGGACGACCAGCTCTGGATCCCGGGGCGCTTGGCCTCTTTGATCACCACGCCGTCGGTGGCGAAGGGCAGCGGCGCGTTGAACCAGCTCTCGCGCCAGTAGCCGGCGTCGCGCGCCTCATCGAGGCGGTGAGTGTAGGCGGCGGTATCGAAGCCCAGCGCCGTGAGGCTGGATAGCCTTTCGGCCATGTCGGTCGGCCCATCCGGCCAGTCCCAGACGAACAGACCAACGCCCTCGAGCGCTTGCACACTCGGCGCGCGCTGGGCCATCACGCCGGCCACTCGCCCGCGGGCGCCGCTCTCCGGCGTTTGGGCCTGAACGTGATCATCCAGGCGCCAGTAGAGCTCGCCCTGAAAAATCGCGTCGATGGCCTGGGGCAGCCGGTTGGGCACTGCGGGGAGCTCCAGCGCCCGGGGCGTCCAGTTCTGACCGCGCTCGCCGTCGCCGCGGCTGACGGCCTCGATCAGCTCGCCGGCTTCATAGGCGAGCGTCACCGCCACGCCGTCGACCTTGGGCTGAATCCAGAGATTGTCGCGGCGAGTGGTGAAGCGGCGCACGCCGGCTTCGTCGGTTTTCTCGAGCCCGGTCTGGGCCGCCGGATGGGCGCGGGTGGAAGTAGTGCGGGTTGAGGTGATCCGGGTGGGGCTTTCGCGGGTAGAAGTCGTGCGAACAGCGTCAGGGCGGGACGCCTCAGCCTCCAGCACGTTGTCGAGCGGCCGGTGATTCGGCGTTTGCCCCAGACAGCGCTGCCACTGCGCAAGCCGCGCCGCGGCCTGGTCGTAGAGCGTGTCGCTGACCAGCGCCACGCCCTCGCCGTGGTAGCTCAAATCCCACAGTGCGATCTGCTCGGCGAGCGCCCGGGTTTCGAGCGCGAGCCGCTCATCCGGCCAGGGTGGGCAGTCGTCGGCGCGAGCACCGGGCACCAGCAGCGCCAGCGCGGTCAGCAGCGTAAAAAGAGAAGAGAGCGTGCGCCCTGCGATCATCATGGCTTGGCCCCAGGCTAACTATTCATAACCAGCCTAGGGCAGAGGCCGCGCTTTCGCCCATAAAAAACGCCCCCGGCAGAGCCGAGGGCGCAGTGTCGAGCGTGGGACCGTTTAGAGGCCGGCGGCGCGTTTGAGCGCCTCCGCCTTGTCGGTCTTCTCCCAGGGGAAGGCGGTGAAGGTCTCGGTGCGGGTCTCGCCCTTGTCGTCGATCCAGGTGTAACTATGCTCGAAGGGCTCGCGACCGAAGTGGCCGTAGGCGGCGGTGAGCTGGTACATCGGGTGCAAAAGATCGAGCATTTTGGTGATCGCGTAGGGGCGCAGGTCGAAATGCTCGCGCACCAGTTTGACGATGGTGGCGTCGTCGATCTTGCCGGTGCCGAAGGTGTCGATGGAGACGGACGTCGGCTCGGCCACGCCGATGGCGTAAGAGACCTGAATTTCGCACTTGTCGGCCAAACCTGCCGCGACCACGTTCTTGGCCACGTAGCGCCCGGCGTAGGCGGCGCTTCTATCGACCTTCGACGGATCCTTGCCGGAGAACGCGCCACCGCCGTGACGGGCCATGCCGCCGTAGGTGTCGACGATGATCTTGCGCCCGGTCAGGCCGCAGTCGCCCACCGGCCCGCCGATCACGAACTTGCCCGTCGGGTTAATGTGGTACTGGGTCTTGTCGTCGAGCCACTCGGCGGGCAGGACTTCCTCGATGATCTCGCGCTGGACCATGTGGCGCAAGTCCTCCTGGGCGATCTCCGGGTCGTGCTGGGTCGAGAGCACGACGGCGTCGACGCCGCAGGGCTGGCCGTTTTGATCGTAGCGGAAGGTGACCTGGCTCTTGGCGTCCGGGCGCAGCCACGGCAGTAAGCCATTCTTGCGAAGCTCCGCCTGGCGCTCCACCAACCGGTGCGAGTAGTGGATCGGCGCCGGCATGTAGGAGTCGGTCTCGTTGGTGGCGTAGCCGAACATCAGGCCCTGGTCGCCGGCGCCCTGGTCCTCGGGCTTGGAGCGATCCACGCCCTGAGCGATCTCCACGCTCTGCTTGCCGATCAGGTTCACCACGCCACAGGTGGCGCCGTCGAAGCCGACTTGCGACGAGGTGTAGCCGATATCAATAATCACATCGCGCACCAGAGTTTCCAGATCGACCCAAGCGGAGGTGGTGATCTCACCGGCGATGATCGCCACGCCGGTTTTCACCAGCGTCTCGCAGGCCACGCGCGCCTGCTTGTCCCGGGCGATGATCGCATCCAGCACCGCATCGGAAATCTGATCGGCAATTTTATCGGGATGCCCCTCGGAAACAGATTCGGAGGTGAACAGGGAATATTCGCTCATTACGCGCTGGGCCCTCATACGACGGCTGCCGGACGGCAGCATCAGAAAAATCGCGGCAGGAGGCACCCTGCGCGAGTGTCAAAGCGGCGAGACCGCATCAAACGCTGAAGTTTACACATGTGGCGCGCTTCTTCCCACAACGTGCCCCCTTAATTTGCCGATACCGGGGAAGTCAGCGACAATAGCGCCTTTCCTGTTCTCGATATCCGTTTACCGTTTAAAGGCGAGGAGCACCCCATGCCGTCCCGTTTTGAGCTGGCCAACGCCATTCGCGCCCTTTCCATGGATGCCGTCCAGAAGGCCAAGTCCGGCCACCCCGGCGCCCCCATGGGAATGGCGGATATCGCCGAGGTGCTGTGGAACGACTACTTGAAGCACAACCCCGAGGATCCGAAGTGGGCCGACCGCGACCGCTTCGTGCTCTCCAACGGCCACGGCTCGATGCTGCTCTACTCGCTTTTGCACCTCACCGGCTACGACGTGAGCCTGGAGCACCTGCAGGCGTTTCGCCAGCTCCACTCGCCCACCGCCGGCCACCCGGAGTTCGGCTACGCCCCGGGGATCGAGACCACTACCGGCCCGCTGGGTCAGGGCTTTGCCAATGCCGTGGGCTTTGCCCTGGCCGAACGCACCCTGGCCGCGCAGTTCAACCGTCCGGGCCACACCGTGGTCGATCACCACACCTGGTGCTTTCTCGGCGACGGCTGCCTGATGGAGGGTGTCTCCCACGAGGCAGCGTCGTTTGCCGGTACCCAACAGCTGGACAAGCTGATCGCGCTGTATGACGACAACGGTATCTCCATCGACGGCGAGGTCGAGGGCTGGTTCACTGACGACACCGCCAAGCGCTTCGAGTCCTACGGCTGGCACGTGGTGCCCAACGTCGACGGCCATAAACCCGATGAGATCAAGGCCGCCATCGAGCTGGCCAAACAGAGCGACAAGCCGAGCCTGATCATCTGCAAGACCATCATCGGCTTCGGCGCGCCCAACAAACAGGGCAAGGAGGACGCTCACGGCGCCCCGCTGGGTGACGAGGAAGTGGCGGCGGCGCGCCAGCAGTTGGGTTGGGAGCACGCGCCCTTCCATATTCCCGAGCCGGTCTACTCCGCCTGGGACGCTCGCGAGGCGGGTAAAAAGCAGCAAGAGGCTTGGGAGGAGCGCTTCGCCCGCTACGCGGACGCCCACCCGGAGCTCGCCCGCGAGTTCCAGCGCCGCATGAAAGGCGAATTGCCGGCCGAACTTGGCACCGAAGCGCTGATCGAGAAAGCCCAGGAGAAGGGCGAGACCCTCGCTTCGCGCAAGGCATCTCTACTGGCGCTCAACGCCATCGGCCCGCAGATGCCGGAGCTTCTTGGCGGCAGCGCCGATCTCGCGCCGTCGAACCTGACCTATTGGGAAGGCACCCGGGCGATCACCGCCGAAGACCCGAGCGGCAGCTACCTGCACTACGGGGTGCGCGAGTTCGGCATGGGCGCGGTAATGAACGGCATCGCTCTGCACGGCGGCTTCGTGCCGTATGGGGCGACCTTCTTGATCTTCATGGAGTACATGCGCAACGCCGTGCGCATGGCCGCGCTGATCGGTAACCACGCCGTCTACGTGTTCACCCACGACTCCATTGGCCTTGGCGAGGATGGCCCGACCCACCAGCCGATCGAGCAGCTCACCAGCCTTCGCACCACGCCGAATCTCGCCACCTGGCGCCCGTGTGACGCCGTCGAAACCATGGCGGCCTGGGACGCGGCGCTCAAGCGTCGCTCGGGCCCCACGGCGCTGGTGCTGTCGCGCCAGAACCTGCCGCACCAGGCGCGTACCCGATCGCAGCTGACCGATATCCGCCGCGGCGCCTACGTGCTGAAGGAGAGTGGCGCCACGCCGTCGCTGATCCTGATCGCCACCGGCTCGGAAGTGGCGCTGGCCATGGACGCCGCCGCCGCACTCGAAAGCCAGGGCCACGCGGTGCGCGTGGTGTCGATGCCTTCGACCGACCGCTTCGACGAGCAGGACGCCGAGTACAGGGAGAGCGTGCTGCCCCGCGCGGTGACCAAACGCATCGCCATCGAAGCCGGCCACGCCGACTACTGGTACAAGTACGTGGGTCTCGGCGGCCGGGTGATCGGCATGACCACCTTTGGCGAGTCCGCCCCGGCGGGCGATCTGTTCAAGCACTTCGGCTTTACGGTCGAGAACGTGGTCGAGCAGGCCCAACAGCTTCTGGGCTGATCGCGCCCGCGCGCTGAGTTTCGATGCCTGCACTGAGCGGTTTTCTCTGGCTGTTGGGCTACTACCTGATCGGGGAGGCGGTGATCCGCCTCTCCGGTCTGCCCGTTTCCGCCGGCGTGGTCGGGATGCTGTTGCTGACCGCCACGCTCATGCTGCTTCGCCGTGTGCCCGCCGCTCTGGCCGCCGCGGCGCAGCCCCTGATCGCGCTATTGGCGATGCTGATCATGCCCGGCGTGGTCGGCGTGTTTTTCATTCTCGACGAGCTCGCCGGCCAATGGCTGACGATTCTCGTTGCCTTGATCGCGGGCACGCTCTTGAGCGTGGCCACCACGCTGTGGCTTCTTAAACGCCTGATGAACACCGCCCATGAACGCTGATGGTTTGATCGATACGCTGGCCGCCTCGCCGCTTTTTGCCGTGGCGCTCACGCTTTTGGCGTTCATCGTCGCCAACGTACTGTTTGTGCGATTGAAGCGCCCGGCGTGGCTGCCGGCAGTGCTGATCGCCGCGCTTTTGCTGGCCGGGATGCTGGCGCTGCTTGGCCTGCCCTACGCGCGTTACCGGGAAGGCGCCATGTGGCTGACACTCCTGTTGGGGCCGGCCACCGTGGCGCTCGGCATGCCGCTTTATCAGCAGCTGCCTCACATTCGCGCGCTATGGCGGGAGCTCGCCGTATGCCTGCCGATCGCGGCGAGCCTGGCGGCCTGCTACGCGCTGGGGCTTGCCTGGCTGATGGGGGCGCCAACCGATATTCTCGCCTCGCTTGCCGCCAAGTCGGTCACCGCGCCCATCGCCATCGGCGTAACCGAAACGATCGGCGGGTCGGTGGCGCTGATGCTCGGCGCGCTGCTGGTCACCGGGGTGGCCACGGCGGCGTTCACCGGGCCGGCGGCGCGGCTTTTAAAGATCGAGGACGAGCGCATCATTGGTTTTACCCTCGGGCTCAACGGCCACGCCATTGGCACCGTGCGCGCCTTCGAGCTAAGCCCTACCGCCGGCGCCTTTGCCTCGCTCGGCATGAGCCTGACCGGCATCTTCACCGCGCTAATGCTGCCGCTGGCCTGGCAGCTGGTAGGAGCCGGGACCTGAAATACGCTATGATCACGCGAGTTTACGGCCGTCTGGCCACCACCGTTTGACAAAGAGCTGCCCATGGCCGAACCCACGCCCGCCTTTCGTATCGCCATTAACGGCTACGGCCGCATCGGCCAGTGCGTGCTGCGCGCGCTGGTCGAGCGCGACCTGCCGACGGTCGAGATCGTGGCGATCAACGAGCTGTCGGATTTGGCCACGATCGCGTACCTCACTCGCTTCGATACCACCCACGGCCGCTTTCCCGCCGAGGTGGAGAGCGACGGTGATGCGCTGATCGTCGATGGCCGGCGCATTCAGGTGCTTAATGAGCCCGACCCGACGCGCCTGCCCTGGCGCGAGCTCGGCATCGACCTGGTGCTCGAGTGCTCGGGTAGCTTCAAGGATCGCGCTACCGCCGAGAAGCACTTGGCCGCTGGCGCCAAACGGCTTTTGTTCTCGCAGCCGGCGGAGTCCGACGTCGACGCCACCATCGTCTGGGGCATCAACGAAGACACGCTGTCGCTCGACCAGCGCATCCTCTCGGCGGCCTCCTGCACCACCAACTGCCTGGTGCCGCTTCTCACGGTCCTCGACGAGGCGCTGGGGCTTGCGCACGGTGTGACCACCACCATTCACTCGGCGATGAACGACCAGCCGGTGATCGACGCCTACCATCAAACCGACCTGCGCCTGACCCGCTCGGCGATGCACTCGATCGTGCCGGTGGACACGGGCCTGGCGGTGGGTATCAGCCGCCTGATGCCGGCGCTCAAGGGGCGCTTCGAGTGCCTGCACGTGCGCGTGCCGACCATCAACGTCTCGGCGATGGACGCCGCGCTCACCGTGAACCGCGACACCGACGCCCAGGAAGTCAACGCGCTGCTTGAGCAGGTATGCCGCACGCGGCTGGCCGGGGTGCTGGACTACAGCGAGGCGCCGATGGCCTCGAGCGACTTCAACCACGACCCGCACTCGGGCATTCTGGACGCCACCCAAACGCGCGTCGCTGGCAAGCGGCTGGTGAAACTGCTCTGCTGGTTCGACAACGAGTGGGGCTTTGCCAACCGCATGCTGGATATCAGTCAAAGGCTTGCTTCGCTCGCCGCGCCCCCGGAGCGCTGACGCCTGACCGCCAACCCTCTTGACGCCAACTCTCTTACGCCAACTACAAGGAAGCCGCTTCGATGAACGTGCAAAAGATGTCCGAACTGTCGCTGAACGGGAAACGCGTACTGATCCGCGAGGATCTCAACGTCCCGATCAAGCAGGGCCGCGTATCGAGCGACGCGCGCCTGCGCGCCGCGCTGCCGACCATTCAGGCGGCGGTGGACGCCGGCGCGAAGGTAATGTTGATGAGCCACTTGGGTCGCCCCACGGAAGGTGAGCGCGCCGAGGAGTTTTCGCTGGCCCCGGTCGCCGAGCACCTGGCTGAGCTTCTGGGTCAGCCGGTCACGCTTGCGACCGACTACCTCGACACCGCGCCTACGCTCGCAAACGGCGACGTCGTGCTGCTCGAGAACGTGCGCTTCAACGTCGGCGAGAAGAAGGACGACGAGGCTCTGGCCAAGCGCTACGCCGCGCTTTGCGACATCTTCGTGATGGACGCCTTCGGCACCGCCCACCGCGCCCAGGCCTCGACTCACGGCGTAGCGCGCTTTGCGCCCAGCGCCTGCGCCGGGCCGCTGCTCGCCGGCGAGCTTGAAGCGCTCGAGAAGGCGCTGGCCACGCCGAAACGCCCAATGGCGGCGATCGTCGGCGGCTCCAAGGTCTCGACCAAGCTCGAGGTGCTGAACGCCTTGGCTGAAAAGTGCGACCAGCTGATCGTCGGCGGCGGCATCGCCAACACCTTCATCGCCGCGGCGGGCTATAATGTCGGCAAGTCGCTGTACGAGGCGGAGCTACTCGACCAGGCCAAAGCGCTGATGGCCCACGTCGATATTCCGATTCCCACCGACGTGGTGGTGGCCACCGAGTTTTCCGAGTCCGCGCAAGCGACGGTCAAGCCGGTCGATCAGGTGGCGGATAACGAGATGATCCTCGATATCGGCCCGGACACCGCGGCTCACCTGGCCGGGCTCTTGAAGGATGCCGGCACGATCCTGTGGAATGGCCCGGTGGGCGTGTTCGAAATCGATCAGTTCGGCAAGGGCACCGAGGCGCTCTCGAAAGCGATCGCTGAAAGCCCGGCATTTTCGATCGCCGGCGGCGGTGATACCCTGGCCGCCATCGACAAGTACGCCATCGGTGAGCGCGTCTCCTATATCTCTACCGGCGGCGGCGCCTTCCTCGAATACGTCGAAGGCAAGGCACTTCCCGCCGTAACGGCGTTGGAAGCGGCCGCCCGCGGCGCCTGACCCTACATACACCGACCCTCAACACAGACAACCCAAGGTGATCTCATGGCTTTGATTAGCATGCGCCAGATGCTCGACCACGCCGCCGAACACGGCTACGGCATTCCGGCGTTCAACGTCAACAACCTCGAGCAGATGCGCGCCATCATGGAAGCGGCGGACAAGACCGACTCGCCGGTGATCGTCCAGGCCTCCGCCGGGGCGCGCAAGTACGCCGGCGCCCCGTTTCTACGCCACCTGATTCTGGCGGCGGTGGAAGAGTTTCCGCACATTCCGGTGGTCATGCACCAGGACCACGGCACCAGCCCCGCGGTGTGCCAGCGCTCGATCCAGCTTGGCTTCTCCTCGGTGATGATGGATGGCTCCCTGGGCGAAGACGGCAAGACGCCGATGGACTACGACTACAACGTCGACGTCACCCGGCGCGCGGTCGAGATGGCGCACGCTTGCGGCGTTTCCGTCGAAGGTGAGCTGGGCTGCCTGGGCAGCCTGGAAACCGGCATGGCCGGCGAAGAGGACGGTATCGGCGCCGAGGGTAAGCTCGATATGGAGCAGCTTCTTACCGATCCGGAAGAGGCCGCCGCCTTCGTCAAGGCGACCCACGTCGACGCCCTGGCGATCGCCATCGGTACCAGCCACGGCGCCTACAAGTTCACCAAGCCGCCGACCGGCGACACGCTGTCGATCCAGCGTATCAAGGAGATCCACGCGCGCATTCCGGATACCCATCTGGTGATGCACGGCTCCTCCTCGGTGCCCCAGGAGTGGCTCGAGATCATCAACCAGTACGGCGGCGAGATCCCGGAAACCTACGGCGTACCGGTCGAGGAGATCGTCGAGGGCATCAAGCACGGCGTACGCAAGGTCAACATCGACACCGACCTGCGCCTGGCCTCCACCGGCGCTGTACGCCGTTTCATGGCGCAGAACCCCTCCGAGTTCGACCCGCGCAAGTTCCTGAAAGAGACCGTCTCGGCCATGCGCGATCTCTGCATCGCCCGTTACGAGGCCTTCGGCACCGCCGGTAACGCCAGCAAGATCAAGCCGATCAACCTGGAAACCATGTTCGAGCGCTACGCCCGCGGCGAGCTGGACCCGAAGGTCAAGTAATCGCTCGATGTGCAGTTACTCTCAAGGCGGCCCTGGCCGCCTTTTTTCTGTCTGGCGCTTTCGAAAACACTTGTTGCAGCGCAGCAATGGCGTACCATGAGGTGATCGCCCACTCACTCAGGTAACGGCCATGAAGCACTCGACTTCCCCTTTCAGCGCTCCGTTCATTCCCATGATGGGTATCTGCAGCGCCACGATGATGGCACTCGAGCTTTGGAGCACGTCGCTTTCGACGATCGCCCAGCGCCAACACCTGTGGCAGACCCAGCCGTTTTTCAGCCCCTCGATGATGCTCGAGAACCAGCGCATGGTGACCGAGAAGATCGAGGCGAGCGTCGAAGCGGGCATGGCGATGCAGAAGGCGTTTTTTGGCGCGATGAACGGCCATTACGCCCCCTGGTGGGACACCAGTCAGAAAACCATGTCGCCCTATCACCGCCGCAGCCGGGCCAACTCGCGGCGCCTGTCACGCTAGCCGTCTTAAGGCTGAAACCGCAACTCAAGGGTTTTGTTTAACTTTTTTTGAACATTTCGCGCTCGAAGGGCCTCAAACGGGCCATTCGGGCGATTTTCGTTTGTAAAAAATTATAAAACAGTGTTCACAAAGGTCTGAAAATCCCGTTCAATAGGACCATCGTAGGATTTTTAACCACCACCCGCAGCCAAACGCTGCAAGGATCATCGATGCCGCTACCACTTTTGTTGTTCGATTGTGATGGCACTTTGGTTGATAGCGAACCCCTTCTGGCCGACGAGATGGCCACCGCCCTGAACGGTGTGGGCTTGCCCTTCGAGCGCCGTGACTATATGGGCGAGTTTCGCGGCGCGCGCTTTCGCAATATCGTGGCCGAGCTTCAGACGCGTTTTGGCGCCGTCGACCCGGAGCGCCTCGAGCAGGCCGAGCGCGGGATGCGCGACAATCTGGCCAGGCGCCTGGCGCGCGAACTCGTTACCCTTCCCGGCGTTACCGCAACGCTTGCAAACCTTGCTCACTTTCCCAGCGCCGTGGTTTCCAACGGCCCCGAGAGCAAGATCCAGACAGCGCTCAACGCAACGGGGCTCGCCGCCTACTTCGGCAAACGTTTCTTCAGCGGCTATACCGCCAACTGCTGGAAGCCGGAACCCTGTCTTCATCTGCACGCAGCCAGTATCATGGGTTTCGCCGCCCGCGATTGCATCGCCATCGACGATGCGCTGGTGGGCGTTCGCGCCGCGCTCAAGGCGGGGATGACGGTGATCCACCTCAACCGCTTTCCCGCTGCGGAAACCACGCCGGACGGCGCGATCGAGATCGAGCACATGGCGCAGCTGCCGAGCGTGGTGAAGCGCCTGGTCCAACGGCGCGAAAGCGCCATCCGCCGGGCGGAAACGACTCTTTCAGAAACGACTCTCTCGGAAACGGGGTTTGCAGAGAAACGGTATGGCTTCATTACGTGACCAGCTCGGTGGTCTTGTCTATTCGACCGAGCAGGGTCGAACCTGCCCGGATTGCCGCGCGCCGATCAGTGATTGCCGCTGCGATGAGCAGAGTGAGCAGGCAAGGCTCGCCTCGCTCGACGGCATCGTGCGTATTCGCCGCGAAACCAGCGGGCGCAAGGGCAAGGGTGTTACCACACTGAGCGGCATTCCGCTGGCCGGCGAGGAGCTCAAGACGCTGGCCAAAACGCTCAAGAAGCGCTGCGGTACCGGCGGCGCCGTCAAGGAGGGCGTGGTCGAGATTCAGGGCGATCATCGTGATACGCTGAAAACCGCGCTCGAAGCGATGGGTTACAAGGTCAAGCTGGCAGGCGGCTGACCGGCCCGGCGCACCACCCGCAGAGAGGAATTCTGCTCACCGGTAAGGCACTGCAATGGCTTGGCTGGAGTATCTGCTACCGCTCATTTTCCTGTTCCCGCTGGCCGCCATGGCCAGCGTTGTCATGGCGCTTCGTAGCCTGCACGATGCGCAGGTCAAATCCCCTTTCGACGCGCCGCTGCGCGAACCCGGCCAGGCGCTACGCGCGCGCCTCGACCAGGCCTACTCGAGCCTGTTTCTCAACGGTGCCCTCGGGCCGCTCGTAAGCCTCGCTCCGCTGGTCTATGGCATGGGGCGTATGCTCTTCGTGATGCATCAGGATTGGATCGAATGGGCGCTTT
Organism: Halomonas sp. HNIBRBA4712; assembly: GCF_043558675.1. NCBI lineage: Bacteria > Pseudomonadati > Pseudomonadota > Gammaproteobacteria > Oceanospirillales > Halomonadaceae > Halomonas > Halomonas sp. HNIBRBA4712. The sequence goes on from NZ_JBIFXR010000014.1 coordinate 25,726, forward strand.
ACGGGCTTCTATGTACGGTGCTGGTGGTGGCGTTTTCGCTGCTGCTGATTCGCGACTATCAGCGTATTCGCCGCTTGAAGCTGGGGCTTGCCTGCGAACTCGCGGTGGGTCAGGAGCTCGAGCGGCTGATTCGCCCGGAGGCGCACCCCTACTACGTTTTTCACGATGTGCCGACCGACAGCTTCACCATCGACCACGTGGTGGTCACGCCTCACGGCGTGTTCGTGGTCGAAACCCGGGCGCGGACGCTGGCGATCGCCCCCGACGGGCGCGAGCTCAACCAGGTCGCGGTGGAACGCGAGCGCCTGCGCTTCCCCAACTGGCAGGAGCGCCGGCCGCTGCACAAGACCCGCCAGGGCGCGCGCTGGCTTTCCCAGTGGCTCGAGAAGCGCTGCGGGGTACCAGTCAAGGTGCGCGGCGTGCTGGTGCTGCCGGGCTGGGAGATCGATACCTCGGAAGCCGCTTCTGACGTGCTGGTGGTCAGCGGCGAGCAGCTCTCGCGTCAGCTCACCGAGCTTGCGCCGGGAACGCTGCCGGACGCCATTCACGACAAGATCATTCACGTGCTGCTCGAGCACTCGCGGCTCATGGCCCCGCGCCATCTGCGCGGGCCTTCGGTTTAATCGCCGCGCAGCCGGCCGCCCATCTCCTGAGCGAGATCGACGGCGTAATGGTCGGTCATCCCACCGATGAAATCGAGCATGCGCCGGTAGCTGTCGTAAAGACTCCAGGAAGGCAGCGGCGTATTCTCGCCGATCAACGCCAGTACCCGCTGATGCTTGAACGAGCTCTGCCCGGTATGGTGAAGCTCGTGAGCGGCGCCGATGAAGGCCTCCAGCAGGATACCCAGCGTGGTATAGGCGCCGATCTCGAGCTTCGCCTTGCGCTCGTTTTGAAAGATGCGCTCGCGGGCGAGCTGCTTGGCCGCCTGTACGCCCCACCCCAGATCCGGATGACAGAGTTCGAGCAGGTCCTCGCCGAGGGTGCCGCTCAATAGCGCCTGCTCGTTCTGCACGAAGACCGACGCCACCTCGTTGACTGCCCGCTCCATGGCCGCGCCGCGCAGTAGCGCAATGCGCCGGCGTTGGGAGACGTTGCGCTCGAGCATGGCGTCGTACTCCGGCGGAAACTCGCCGGCGATCTGGCGCAGGATCTCGACCACTTCCTCGTAGCGCAGAATGCCCATCTCGAGCCCGTCTTCCAGGTCGAGCAGGGCGTAGCAGATATCGTCGGCGGCCTCGACCAGCCAGGCCAGCGGGTGGCGACACCAGCGCTGCTCGCCCTGGGGCAGAAGGCCCACGGCTTCGGCTACTTCCGCCAGCAGCGTCTGCTCGGACTGATAGCAGCCGAACTTGCCCATGCGTCCGCCGTAGCGCACGGTCCAGGGGTACTTCAACAGCGTGCCAAGCGTCGCCGCCGAGAGGCGCATACCGCCGTTGAACTGGTTGTATTCGATCTGGGTAATGACGCGAAAGCCCTGAGCGTTGCCTTCATAGGTAAGCAAGTCTTCACACTCGGCATCCGAGAGCCCTTCGAGCAGCCCACTGCCCTGGGCGCGGCGAAACCAGTCACGAATGGCATACTCGCCGGCGTGGCCGAAAGGCGGGTTGCCGATATCGTGGCCAAGGCAGGCGGTCTGCACGATCACGCCGAGATCCGCCGGTGTGATCCATTCGGGAAGGCGCTCGCGCAATAGCTCTCCCACGATCATGCCAAGCGAGCGGCCCACGCAGCCGACTTCCAGCGAGTGGGTCAAGCGGGTATGAATATGGTCGTTCTCGGTCAGCGGGTGCACTTGGGTCTTACGCCCCAGGCGCCGAAACGAACCGGAAAAAACGATTCGATCGTGATCCTTGTGAAACGGCGTGCGCCCCACTTCACGACCGGTGGCCGAGCGCTTGTCGTGCAAGCGGCGAGGCGAGAGCAGCTGCTCCCAGCGCATCTGTGTCATGACGGTCCTCCTTGAGGAGAGCATTCTGACATAAAAGGTGCACAGGCGGCACTTGGGGTGTGCCGGGTGTGAATCGTGAGTCGTGAATCGTGAATCGTGAGAAGGCTGCCGGGGCGGGCCGAGGCGTCAGGGCCCGTAATGAGCTCCGGGCTGACAGGGAGGGGTTGTGGGAGGGCGCTTCAGCGCGCGAACGG